>NZ_MZGT01000045.1 GCF_002029255.1 Clostridium chromiireducens | reverse complement strand
GGCAGGTTACCCACGTGTTACTCACCCGTCCGCCGCTAATCCGTTCCCGAAGGAACTTCATCGCTCGACTTGCATGTGTTAAGCACGCCGCCAGCGTTCGTCCTGAGCCAGGATCAAACTCTCAATAAAAAGTTTAATCTTAGCTTACTCAAATAAAGAATTGCTGGTTTACTTAAATGTATTTATATATTCTGTTCAATTTTCAAAGACCAATTTCTTTATTACAACATATTGTTGTAAATTTTTCATCACTCTCAAGCGACTTTCTTAGTATATCACTTGAAGTTCGTACTGTCAATATATTTTTTAAAATCTTTTTGAATTATTATTAATGATTTCTTTAAAAATATTTATGTTTCTTGACGACGTGTTTTATCTTAACATATTATATATTAATTTTCCCTATATATAGCCTCATTATATTGATTTAAATTCAATTTACTCTATTATTATCTATTTTATTTAATATTTCTTACTATGATACACCAGGTTCATATGATACCTTACTTATTACTGTCATATAGTCATTACATATAAAAATAGGTCATTTAACACATTTGCAATGTTGTTAAATGACCTATTTAAAGTTTTCTGATATTAATATTATTCTTCTATATCATTAGTTTCAATTTCAACTAATTCAACTGATTCTTCTTCTGGATCATCACTACTTAGTATTTTTGCTATTGCAACTACTTTTTCTTCCTCATTAGTTCTCATTAATGTTACTCCCATTGCAGACCTGCTTGTAACTGAAATATCAGAAACATTAATTCTAATTGCCACTCCACTAGAATTGATAAGCATTAATTCATCATCAACTTTACATATTGTAGCTCCTGCTAATTTTCCTGTCTTCTCACTAATCTTATACGTTATTAATCCTACTCCACCTCTATTTTGTAGTTTATACTCAGTGATAGGCGTTCTCTTCCCGTACCCATTTTGGCTAATTACTAACAATTCTTCTCCTTCAACAGCAATATCCATACATACTGCTATATCATCTTCTTTTAAGTTAATAGCCTTAACCCCTGATGCGGTTCTTCCCATAGACCTTACATCTTTTTCGTTAAACTTAACAGCATACCCATTTTGAGTAACTACCATAATATTAGCATCTCCATAGGTATTTTTTACTTTAAGTAACTCGTCTCCATCTTTTAGACTTATTGCAATTAATCCACTTTTCCTTAAATTTTTAAATTCACTAAGTGGAGTTTTCTTTACTATACCTTGCTTAGTTCCCATAAATAAGAATCCTTCTTTTCTATCATCTGTTACAGTTAATACCGTTTGGATTTTTTCATCAGACTCTATAGCAATAAGATTTATTAAATTTGTACCTTTTGCTTGCCTTCCAGCATCAGGTATTTCATAAGCTCTTAACTTATATACTCTTCCTTTATTCGTAAAGAATAATACATCTGAGTGGGTTGATGTTATCATCAATTGTTCAACAAAATCATCTTCTTTTGTTGACATCGCCTGGATACCCTTTCCTCCCCTTCTTTGTGAAGAGTAAGTATCTGCCGAAATTCTTTTTATATATCCAGAGTGAGTTAATGTTATAACAACATCTTCTACTTGTATTAAATCCTCTATATCAATCTCATTTATTATCTTTTCTATTTTACTTCTTCTTTCATCTGAATACTTAGCTTTTATCTCTAATAATTCATCTTTTATTACACCTAATAAATTTTCTTCACTTGCTAGAATAGATTTTAGATATTCTATTTGTTTCATCAACCCATTAAACTCTTCATCAATCTTATCTCTTTCTAAGCCAGTTAACCTTCTTAGTCTCATCTCTAATATAGCCTGAGATTGCTTTTCAGAAAGGTTAAATCTTTCCATCAAAGTGTTTTTAGCAATTTCACTAGTACTAGAATTTCTTATTATACTTATTACTTCATCTATGTTGTCTAAAGCAATTTTTAATCCCTCTAATATATGTGCTCTAGCTTCTGCTTTATTTAATTCAAATATAGTTCTTCTTGTTATAACCTCTTTTTGAAACTCCACATAGTGTTCCAATATTTGCTTTAGATTCAAAACTATAGGTTCATTATTAACTAGCGCTAACATAATAATGCCAAATGTATCTTGAAGTTTTGTATGCTTGTATAACAAATTTAATACTACGTTTGGATTAGCATCTCTTTTTAGTTCAATTACAATTCTCATACCGTCTCTATCTGATTCGTCTCTTAAGTCAGATATTCCAGTAATCTTCTTATCCTTCACTAAATCGGCAATATTCTCAACAAGCTTTGCCTTATTTACTTGGTATGGTATCTCAGTAACAATTATTGAATGCCTTCCATTTTCCTCTTCTATCTCAGCATTTGCCCTTACAATTACCTTTCCTTTACCAGTTTCATAGGCAGCTCTAATTCCTGCCTTCCCCATTATAGTTGCACCTGTAGGGAAATCTGGACCTTTAACTTTAGTCATAAGGTCCAGTACAGTTACGTCTGGATTATCAATAAGCATAACAGTTCCATCTATAATCTCACCAAGGTTATGTGGCGGAATATTAGTAGCCATCCCAACGGCTATTCCTGATGAACCATTAACCAGAAGGTTGGGAAATCTAGATGGCAATACTACAGGTTCTTCTTCTTCACCATCAAAATTTGGCATATAATCAACAGTATTCTTATTGATATCTCTTAACATTTCAACAGCTATTTTATTCATTTTTGCTTCTGTATATCTCATAGCTGCTGCGCTATCTCCATCAACAGATCCAAAATTTCCATGACCGTCTACTAACATATATCTCATTGAAAAATCTTGAGCCATCCTTACAAGCGCATCATAAACTGAACTATCACCATGTGGGTGATATTTACCTAAAACATCTCCAACTATTCTTGCACATTTTCTATATCCCTTCTCAGGATATAAACCTAATTCTTGTAAAGAATACAGTATTCTTCTATGTACAGGTTTTAATCCATCTCTAACATCTGGTAATGCACGACCAACAATAACACTCATTGCATAATCTATATAGCATTTTTTCATTTCATGTTTTATATCTACAGGTATAACTTTTCCTTCATTAAAGTCCATGTACTTCACCTCATATTTCAGTACTAAATATCTAAATTAACAACATTTTTAGCATTTTGTGTAATAAATTCTTTTCTTGGCTCTACTTTTTCTCCCATTAATATGGTGAAAATTTCATCTGCTGCCATAGCATCTTCTATGTTTACTTTTAATAAAATTCTTTTTTCTGGATCCATTGTCGTATCCCATAATTGGGTTGCGTTCATTTCTCCTAGACCTTTATATCTTTGAATATCTGTTGAATTATCTTTTCCACCTATTTCAGATAAAACATTCTCTAATTCTGAATCAGTATATGCGTAGTATTCTTTTTTATTTTTACTAACTTTATATAATGGAGGTTGTGCTATATATACATGACCATCATCAACCATTTTTCTCATATATCTATAAAAGAATGTTAATAATAACGTTCTAATATGAGCTCCATCGACATCCGCATCTGTCATTATTATGATTCTGTTATATCTAATTTTTTCTACATCAAAATCATTTCCAATACCAGCACCAAATGCAGTAACCATAGATCTAATTGTATCTGCATTCAATATTCTATCTAACCTTTGCTTTTCAACATTTAGTATCTTTCCTCTTAATGGTAGAATTGCTTGGAATCTCCTATTTCTTCCTTGCTTAGCCGAACCACCAGCAGAATCTCCTTCGACTATGTAAATCTCACATTCTCTAGGATCTTTAGATGAACAATCTGCTAATTTTCCTGGTAATGTGGATCTTTCTAATACTGATTTTCTTGTTAATTCTCTAGCTTTTCTAGCTGCATCTCTAGCTCTAGCCGCCATTAATGCTTTATCAACTATTATTTTTCCTATGTTTGGATTTTCTTCTAGAAATATTCCTATATTTTCACCAACAATAGAATCAACTATTCCTCTAACTTCACTATTTCCTAGCTTAGTCTTTGTTTGACCTTCAAATTGAGGCTCTTCTATTTTAACAGATATTACTCCAGTTAGCCCCTCTCTGATATCGTCTCCAGTAAAGTTTTTATCATTTTCTTTTATATGTCCAAATTTCTTTGCATAATCATTAAATACTCTTGTTAATGCTGTCTTAAATCCAACTAGATGTGTTCCACCTTCAACTGTATCTATATTATTTGCAAATGAAAAGATATTTTCAGTATAACCATCGTTATATTGAAGTGCTACTTCAACAGAAACCTTATCTTTTATGCCCTCGATATATATAGGTTCCTCATGAAGTGGTACTTTATTCCTATTCAAATAGCTTACAAAAGATTTTATTCCACCTTCATAATGAAACGTTTCTTCCTTTTCATCTCTTTTATCTAAAAGTCTTATATAAATTCCTTTATTTAAAAACGCTAATTCTCTCAATCTTTGGGATAAAACTTCAAAATCAAAAATTGTTTCCTCAAATATTTCTGGATCTGGTCTAAAATAAGTTTCTGTTCCTGTTTCATCACTATCCCCTATTTTAGCAATATCGTTTAAAACTTTACCTCTGCTGTACTTTTGCTCCCATATATGACCATCCCTTTTAACTGTCACAATACATTCTTCAGAAAGCGCATTTACTACAGATGCACCTACTCCATGTAATCCACCAGAAACCTTATATCCTTCACCACCAAATTTACCACCTGCATGCAATATTGTCATTATAACTTCAACAGTGGACTTCCCCATCTTAGGATGTATCCCTACCGGCATACCTCTACCATCGTCAACTACTCTTATTGAATTATCCTCATTAATGTTGACCTCTATTTTTCTGCAATATCCAGCTAATGCTTCATCAATACTATTATCTACTATTTCATAAACTAAATGATGAAGACCTCTTGAACTTGTACTTCCGATATACATTCCTGGCCTTTTTCTTACTGCTTCTAATCCCTCAAGAACCTGTATCTGATTTTCATCATAGCTTTTATTATTTTGTTCCAAATCAGACTCCTCCTAAACTTTAAAATATTAAACTCATGAACTTTACGAAATTAAAAATTATATTCCATATCAGTTCTTTTTGTTAACGTTGTTGATGATATTGGTGAAAAATATATCTTACTTTTATTATCAACTTCTGCTATAATAAACGATTTTGGTTTTTCATCTGTAATTCTTTCTACAAATCCATCTTCTTCTGCTAATCTCAAAAATTGTATTGTATCAGAACTGTACATTGTATTTTGCAAATCGAATATTCCAATTATGTCTTTAATGGGAACTACAACATTTTCACCTAAATGTAAAAACACTAAATATTCCTCCTTTAATTTAAAATCTTCCCGTTCGATACAGTAAATATCTTAGATCTATAATCTAAATAATTACCTAAATCATCAACTCCTGTACAAGTTATTATTGTTTGTATATCTCTAATAGAACTTAATATATATTTTTTTCTATTTACATCAAGTTCTGAGAGAACGTCATCTAATAATAAAACAGGATACTCTCCAGTAATCTCTTTGATGATCTTTAAAGATGAAAACTTCATCGTTAGAATTGATGTACGTTGCTGTCCTTGTGATCCAAATGTTTTTGCATCAATCTCATTTATAAAAACATTGAAATCATCTCTATGAGGACCAACTGAAGTTAATCCTTTTTCTCTATCTCTAAGAACGTTATCCTTTAATTTTTTCAAATAATTACTTTTATAACTATCTAGATTAACGGTACAATTGTATTTAAATTCAATCTTTTCTTTACCAGAAGTTATATCATTATGAATGCTTTTTCCATAAAAGTTTATTTTATCTATATATTCTAACCTTTTTGATACAATATAATCAGCATATTCAATTAATTGTAAATCATATACTTCCAAAACATCTTCAGCGAACTTTTTGCTTTTTAATAAAATATTTCTTTCATTTAAAATTTTGTGATATTGAACTAAATTAAAATAATACTTTGAATTTATTTGAGATAACTCCATATCAAGTAGCCTTCGCCTTAGACTAGGAGATTCTTTGATAACTTTTAAATCTTCTGGTGAAAACATAACTACATTAAATGTCCCGAATAACTCTCCTATTTTTCCTACTTTTATGCTATTTACCTTAATGGCCTTTTTTCCATCTCTTAGAATGTTAATATCAATTTTTTTATCCAGCCTATTTTTTCCTATAAGCAAACTTATATAGGCTTTATCCTTTTTCCAATTTATTAATTCTTTATCTTTTGATGTTCTATGCGATTTTGCAAAAGCACCATAATAAATTGATTCAACAATATTAGTTTTTCCTTGAGCATTATCACCTACAAACACATTTACACTTTTATCTAATTCTATAGATAAATTTTCATAGTTTCTGTAGTTGATTAAATTTATATTTTTAACATACATAAAAATACACCTATAATAATTATATCATAATAAAACATTTGTCTACTTATTATTTTTTATAACTATATCTATACTATTTCAAAATCTGAATCTTCGAAACTTACAATATCTCCAACCTTTAATTTTTTTCCTCGTTGAATGCAAATTTCATTATTAACTTTTACTAATCCATTTTGTATATATACTTTTGCTTCTGAACCGGATCCAACAATAGCGGCCCACTTCAGAAAAGCGTCTAGTTTTATAAATTCAGTGCTAATTTTTATTTTATTCATATTTTTGCATAAGTATTCACAAATAAATACTTATCCTCCTATCTCATTAATCTTACTGGTAAAACTAAATACTTCGCATTTTCATTATCCTTCTCCTGAATTACACATGGACTTATCCCTGAAGTCATCTTCATAATAACATCGCTCTCTTCCATGTTCTTTAATACATCCAACAAGTATTTTGAATTAAATGCAATTTGTATTTCTTCACCTTGCAATTTTATAGATATTTCTTCTCTTACCTTTCCCAATTGAGAATTGGATGTTATTATCAGGTTATCTTGTTGTAAATCTAATCTTATTAAATTTGTATTTCCTTCCTTGGCCATTAAAGATGCTCTTTCAATAGCATTTTGTAATTCTTGTCTATTAACATTAACAAATAACTTATGCTCTTGAGGCAATAATGAATTGTAATTTATAAATTTTCCTTCTAACAATCTAGATATTATTTTAGTTCTTTCTAAATTAAATAAAATATGATTATTAGTAAAAGTTATATCCACAATGTCATCTACATCTTCAAGTATCTTTGATACTTCATTTAGAGTTTTACCAGGTATAACAACTTCTATATTTATATCAGTATCTAAGAATTCACTTTTAATTGCTAGCCTATATCCATCTAGTGCAACTAAATTTAAATTTTTTTCTTTTACTTCAAATAAAATCCCTTGTAGAATTGGTCTAGTTTCATCTTGTGCAATTGCGAATGATGTTCCTTTTATCATATTTTTTAATATGTTTTGATTTACTGATATTTTTAAGTTTTCATTAATTTGAGGTAATTCAGGAAATTCATTTGTATTCATATAAACTACATCAAATACCGATTTTTCACAAGTTATTTTTATTAATTGGTTTTCGATTGTTTCTATTCTTATAGTTGAATTTGGTAGCTTTCTTATTATTTCTCCAAATATTTTGGCATCAATAACGATGCTTCCCTCTTCTATGATTGTTGCATTAACAGATGTTTCAATGCTTACATCCATATCTGATCCTATAAGAGTTAATGTTGTTTTATTTGTATTTATATATATTCCTTCAAGTATAGGCATAGTTGATTTACCTGTTATAGCTTTTTGAACTATTGATATACCTTCTAATATTTTTTGTTTTTCACATGTAAAAATCATTGGAAAACCTCCTTATTTATTAACAATAAATTAATGACAATAATTAGATATAGATAAATACTTTTATAGTAATAATAGTAGTAGGGGCTGTTGATTTGTTGATAACTACATCAAACCCAGTAATATCAACAAAATTGCATTCAAAAATATTGTGGATAATTCAGTAACAAATTGACCTAGTTATCCACAATAATAAACACTATATTATTATAAAAATATTATCCACAGTATATACTAGATTTGTTATATACAGCTGTGGATTAATTTTGAGTCAGTTTCTTTGTAATGTCATTGACAGTATGTTGCAATGAATCATCAGTTTTTAAGTTCTCAGAAATTTTTTCATAAGCGTGTATAACAGTAGTATGATCTCGACCTCCAAATTCCTCTCCAATTTTAGGCAAGGACATATCTGTCAGTTTTCTACTTAGATACATTGCAATTTGTCTTGGATATGCTACATTTCTCGTTCTCCTCTGAGACTTTAAATCTTCGACACGTAAATTAAAGTAACTAGAAACTACATCTTGTATAGAATCAATAGTCACATGCTTTCCTTGTTTTTTAGATATTATATCTTTTAGTGCCTCTGAAGCCAAATCTACAGTAACCTCTCTGTTTGTTAATGAAGAATAAGCAATTATTCTTATTAAGGCACCCTCAAGTTCTCTTATGTTGGATTTAATTTTAGTAGCAATATACCCCATAACTTCATTAGCCACATTTAGATTTTCAACATCAGCTTTCTTTTTTAAGATAGCCATTCTTGTTTCAAAATCAGGAACCTGAATATCCGCTATTAGTCCCCATTCAAATCTAGAACGCAGCCTATCTTCTAAAGTCGGAATTTCTTTTGGGGGTCTATCTGAAGATAATATAATTTGTTTATTTGCGTCATGTAATGCGTTGAATGTATGGAAAAACTCCTCTTGGGTACGTTCTTTTCCAGCTATAAATTGAATATCATCTATAAGTAATATATCTACATTTCTATATTTATTTCTAAATTCTTCATTTTTATCGTCCTTAATTGCATTAATCAACTCATTTGTAAATTTTTCAGATGAAACATATACAACCTTAGCGTTAGGATTACCATCCAAAACATAATGTCCTATGGCATGCATCAAGTGGGTTTTTCCTAGTCCAACTCCCCCGTATATAAACAAAGGGTTATATGCTTTTGCAGGAGATTCTGCAACAGCAAGAGATGCAGCATGGGCAAATCTATTACTATTTCCGATTACAAATGAATTGAATGTATACTTTGGATTTAAAGTAGATGACATTTCATCATTAACAATAACTGATTTTGGAGATGGGTTAGAATTATTTTTACTATCTTCTTTATCAAAGTTATCAGACATTATAATAAATTCAATTTTATATAATTTTGAACAGATTGCTTTTACTGAATTTGCAACTAAATCTTTATATCGTTTATCTAAAATATCTTGAGTAAAGGAATTCGGAACGCTTATCTTTAGAGTATCAGAAGAAATAGATATTGGCTCGCAGCTTTTAATCCAAGTATTAAAGCTAACTTCACTTAGTTCACTTTTTATGATATTTAAGGTTTTACCCCACAAATTTTTAAGATCGGCATCCATTCGTATTCCTCCAATATTTTTATAAAAAAATTTTTTATGACATTATGTACAGTTTATTAACAGAGATATCAACATTTATTTATTATAGCCAAGTATGTATATAAATATATCAACATGTTAATAATTATGTGTATATATTAATTGAATAAAAAATTAATAACAAATTGTTACTAAAATTTATGAACATATGCTTAACTAGCATTATCAAGGGATTTAGGATGTACTAATAATAGAAACAAACAAGTTATACACAGTTTTATCCACACATGTGGATAAGTTTTAGCATTAATAAGTTATTCACAACATAATACTTATGATAACATAAGTAATTATTCATATTCAATAAGTTATCCACAAAAAAATATATATAAATATAATTATCAACAATTATTACCACCTTGACAGAAAAATAGTATATATATATAATAAATAAAGTAAAATTTAAAAGCGTAAAGTATAGTTTTACTATAAATAATAATTTTAAGGGGGTGCATTTATAATGTTCATGACTTACCAACCTAAAAAGAGACAAAGAAAAAAAGAACATGGTTTCAGAAAAAGAATGAGCACTCAATCAGGAAGAAACATTCTTAGAAACAGAAGACAAAAAGGAAGAAAAAGACTAACAGCTTAAGGGCCGCTCTAAGTGGCCTTTTTTCTGCAAATGCAGGGAAAAAAGGAGAATAAAAATATCTATGACTTATAGATTAAAGAAGAATTTTGAATTTACAATTATATATAAAAGAGGTAAATCATTTGCTAATGAAATTTTAGTTATGTATATATTAAAGAATAAGAGGAATAAAGATAAAGATTTTAATCTTTACAATAAATTAGGCGTTTCTGTAAGCAAAAAAGTAGGAAACAGTGTTGTTAGAAGTAGATGTAAAAGATTAATAAGTGAAAGTTTTAGATTAAATTATCAATATGCAATAAAGGGATATGATTTTATTTTTATAGCAAGAAATCCTATGAAGGGAAAAAGTTACCTTGAGGTAGAGAAGGCTATGAAAAATTTAATTAAAAAGGCAGGCTTATATAATAATGAAGAAACTACTCATACACCTAATTAATTTTTATAGAAAACATATTTCGCCTGGAAGGTCTCCATGTTGTAGGTTTACGCCGACTTGTTCACAATATGCGTTAGATGCTATAAATAAATATGGTGTTTTAAAAGGGAGCATAATGGCTGTTTACAGAATATTAAGATGTAATCCTTTTTGCAAGGGTGGATATGATCCAGTAAGATGAAATATAGGAGGTATATATTTTAATGTTTCAATCAATAGTTGATTTTATGAGAAATATATTTGATTCCCTGCATAACTTTATTGTAAGTATGGGTGTATCAGATGTAGGATTGTCTTATGTTTTAGCAATATTTATTTTTACATTAATCATAAGAATTTTAATATTGCCATTTAATATTAAGGCAGCAAAATCTACACAAGGAATGCAAAAAATTCAACCTGAAATTAAAAAGATTCAAGAGAAATATAAAGATGATAAAGAAAAATTAAGTACCGAGACTATGAAACTATATAAAGAGCATAATGTTAGCATGACAGGAGGATGTCTTCCGTCACTATTACCATTACCAATATTGATGGCTCTTTATTGGGTGTTTATGGGTATACATGGAATAGAAGGAGCATCATTTTTATGGATTACAAACTTATTTGCTCCTGATAATTGGCACATACTTCCTGTTTTAGCAGCACTATCAACATATATTCCATCATATTTAATGTCTAAAGCAACTCCGGCTCAACCAGGAGGCATGAATATGGGAACTATGAATATTACTATGGCTGGAATGATGGGCGTTATGTCATGGAACTTTAGTGCTATATTAGTTTTATACTGGATAATTGGTAATATAATTCAAACTATACAAACATATTTCTTAAACTATAAACCAGCAATTAAAGAAATTGATTCTAGAAAAGAAAAAGAAGCTAAAGTAGAATCAGAAAAATTTGTTATGGCAGTTGAAGAGCCTAAAAATTTAGCTAGTAGAAAAAGAAAGAAAAATAAATAGGTTATTTAAGTTTGATTTAGTATTAGAGGTGGTGAATTAACGGATGAAATCAATAGAAGTAGAGGGAAAAACTGTTGAAGAAGCTTTAAATAAAGCTTTAATTGAATTAAATACAAATGAAAACATGGTTAATGTTGAAGTTTTGCATCATGGTTCAAAGGGTTTATTTAATGTTATAGGAGTTAAGCCAGCTAGAATTAGGGTTTCTAAAAAATATTATTATATTGAAGAAGCGCGAAATTTTATAGCAAATATACTTAATTGTATGGAAATAGAAGCTAAGATAGATATCAAAGAGGAAAATGACACGCTTATAATTAATTTATCAGGAGAAAAGATGGGTGTGATAATTGGTTATAGGGGGGAGACTTTAGATTCTATACAATATTTAGTTTCATTAGTAGTTAATAAGGTACATGAGCTTCCTCATAAAAAAGTTATACTAGATACAGAAAATTACAGAAGTAAGAGAGAAGAAACTCTTAGGGGCGTTGCGACTAAAACTGCCTATAAAGTTAAAAAGACACGGAAAGTATTTAAGTTGGAACCAATGAACCCGTATGAGAGAAGAATTATTCATTCTGCGCTTCAAGAAGATACTTTTGTTAATACATATAGTGAAGGCGATGAGCCATTTAGAAGAGTAGTTGTTGAATTAAAAAATAATTTGTAGAAGAAAGCCCTAGGGCTTTCTTTTTAAATTTATAAATATATTTCATGATTGTATAAAGAAAATTTTAGTTAATATGACTTTGACTATTTAAAGTTTGTTATGTAAAATTAATATTAGTTTTAATGGATATTAATATAAAGATTCTTCTTTATGAAGGAGGAAAATAAATGAAGGAATTTGATACTATTTCTGCAATTGCGACTCCAATCGGGGAAGGCGGAGTTGCAATAATAAGAATATCTGGAGAAAAAGCTTTAGATATTGCTAGTAGAATATTTAAACCTAAGAATGATTTTGATATTAAAAATATGAAGACATATACAATGAAGTATGGAAATGTTATTAATTTGGAAAATGAGGAAACTATTGATGAAGTTATTTTAAGCTATATGAGGGCGCCAAGCAGTTATACAGGAGAGAACGTAGTTGAAATTAATTGTCATGGTGGAGTTGTATCAACTAATAGCGTTTTGAATCAAGTTATTAAGTCAGGGGCCAGACTTGCTGAGCCTGGAGAATTTACTAAAAGAGCTTTTTTGAATGGAAGAATTGATTTAAGTCAAGCAGAAGCAGTAATGGATATCATTACTGCAAAGACTGAATTAGCTATGAAGGCAGCGATATTACAAAGTAAGGGGGCTCTTTCTAAGGAAATAGGAGAATTAAGAAAGTATTTACTAAATGTATTGGCATTAATAGAATATGCAGTTGATTTTACAGAGGATGATGAGGATATTATTGATGAAGATTTAATTAGCCAGATTAAAGATGGAATAAATAAATCGATTGTGAATATAAGAAATTTATTAGTAAATGCGGATGAAGGTAAGATAATAAGGGAAGGGCTAAATGTTGTTATTGTTGGTAAGCCCAATGTAGGTAAATCATCATTACTTAATGCATTACTTAAGGAAAAAAGAGCAATAGTAACTGATATTCCAGGAACAACAAGAGATGTAATTGAAGAGTATATTAATCTTGATGGAATTCCGATTAGAATAACTGATACTGCAGGAATAAGAGATACTGAGGATATAGTAGAGAAAATAGGCGTTGAAAAATCTAAAGAAAAGATAGATGAAGCTGATCTAATAATATTAATGCTTGATGTATCGAGGGAGATTGATGAAGAGGATCAAATTATAATTGATAAAATAAAAGATAAAAAAAATATAGTTTTATTAAATAAAGTAGATTTAGATGCAAAGATATCAGAAAACATAATTAATAATCTTGATAACAAGATAAATATATCAGCAAAAACAGGAGAAGGTATTGATAATTTAAAGAAAGAAATTAAAAACTTATTTTTTAATGGAGATGTAAAATCTGAAAGCTTAATAATATCTAATGTAAGGCATAAGCAAGCGCTCTATAAAGCGCTGGATAACTGTGATATAGCTTTAAACAAAGTTAGTGTTGGAGAATATCTTGATTTAATATCTATTTATGTTACAGCGGCTATGAAGGCGTTAGGTGAAATAACAGGAGATGAACTAGAAGAAGATTTATTAAATAAGATTTTTAGTGAATTTTGTGTAGGAAAGTAGGTAAGAGTAATGGCAATAAATTATGATGGCGGGCAATTTGATGTAATTGTTGTAGGTGCAGGGCATGCTGGGTGTGAGGCAGCATTGGCTTCGGCAAGGATGGGGCTTAATACATTAGTGTGCACGATAAATTTAGATTCAATAGCTTTAATGCCTTGTAATCCTAATATAGGAGGTACTGCAAAGGGACATTTGGTTAGAGAAATTGATGCACTTGGTGGAGAAATGGGTGTTAATATTGATAACACATTTATTCAATCAAGAATGTTAAATACCTCAAAGGGACCAGCCGTTCATTCATTAAGAGCACAAGCAGATAAAAAAGATTATCAGTATAGAATGAAAAGAATATTAGAAGAGCAAGATAATCTTATAATCAGGCAAATTGAAGTTACAGAACTTAAGGTTGAAGGTGGAAAAGTAGTTGGTGTAATAACTAAAAATGGTGCCGTTTTTGGATGTAAAGCAGTGATACTTGCAACAGGTACATATTTAAAAGGAAAAATCATTATTGGAGAAGTATCATATGATGGAGGCCCTAATGGATTATTTCCAGCTAATGACTTATCACAATCACTTTTAAAATTAGGTATTGAATTAAGGCGATTTAAAACGGGAACTCCGGCTAGAATTAATAAGAAATCTGTTGATTTTTCAAAGATGGTAGAGCAAAATGGTGACGATAAAATAGTACCATTTTCATTCATGAATGGCAATATTGAAAAGGAACAGGTTCCATGCTATTTAACATATACAAATGAAGAAACACGTAAAATAATTAGGGATAATATTGATAGATCACCGATTTATAATGGTAGTATAAAGGGTGTTGGGCCAAGATATTGCCCATCAATAGAAGATAAGATAATGAGATTTCCAGATAAGCCTCAACATCAAATATTTATTGAACCAGAAGGCCTTGATACTTTAGAAATGTATGTTGGAGGATTCTCTTCATCGCTACCTGAAGAAGTTCAGATTAAGATGCTTAAAACTTTACCAGGACTTGAAAATGTTGAAATGATGAGAACAGCATATGCAATTGAATATGATTCAATTGATCCGACTCAATTAAAACCAACATTAGAATTTAAAAAGGTTGAAGGATTATATGGTGCAGGCCAGCTAAATGGGAGTTCAGGATATGAAGAGGCTGGTGCACAAGGATTAGTTGCCGGAATAAATGCGGCACTAAAAATTAGGAATGAAGAACCCTTAATTTTAACGCGATCAGATGCTTACATAGGAGTACTGATTGATGATTTGGTGACAAAGGGTACTAATGAGCCTTATAGAATGATGACTTCAAGAGCTGAATATAGGCTATTATTAAGGCAAGATAATGCAGATTTTAGATTAACTGAAATTGGTCATAGAGTAGGACTTGTTACAGAAGAAAGATATAATAGATTTTTAGTTAGAAAACAAAATGTTGAAAATGAATTAGAAAGATTAAAAAAATTACGAATAACAAATAAAAAGGAAGTAAATGAATTCCTAATTTCATTAAATTCAGCTGAATTAAGAAAACCTATCAGTTTTTATGAATTATTGCAAAGACCAGAGCTAGATTATTTTGATTTATCTCCATTAGATGATGAAAGACTAGACTTACCATATGATGTTGGTGAACAAATTAATATACTAACAAAATATGAAGGATATATACAAAGTCAACTTGAACAAGTTGCACAATTTAAGAAGTTTGAAAAAAAATTATTACCTAGAGATATTGATTATAGTAGCGTGAAGGGGTTAAGGACAGAGGCTGTGCAGAAGTTGAATAGTATTAAACCAATTAGTATGGGGCAGGCTTCACGTATTTCAGGAGTATCTCCAGCAGATATTTCAGTTTTACTTATTTATCTTGAACATCGCTATAATAAGCAATCCTAATATATTAGTATGGAGGAATTATGAATTTTTATGATTTAATGAGTAAATCTTCTGAAGATGTAGGTTTACAACTATCAAAGGAACAGTATGAAAAATTTATTGATTATATGAAGCTTCTTCAAGAATGGAATGAAAAAATAAACTTAACGGCCATAACCGAAGATGAAGAAATAATTAAAAAGCATTTTATAGATTCAATAAAAGCATTTAAAAGGAAAGAATTTAAAAATGCTGCCAATTTAATAGATGTTGGAACAGGCGCAGGATTTCCTGGATTACCAATTGCTATTATGAAAGATGATATTAAAATAACATTGCTGGATTCTTTAAATAAAAGAGTTAACTTTTTGAATAATGTTGTCACTAAGTTAGGACTTTCTAATGTAGAAACAATTCATTCAAGAGCAGAGGATGGTGCAAGGAATAATCAGTTACGAGAAAAGTTTGACATAGCAACCTCTAGAGCAGTTGCAAATATGAGCGTATTATCAGAACTATGCTTACCATATGTAAGGGTTGGTGGGAATTTCATAGCATTAAAGGGGCCTTCTGTTGATCAAGAGATCAAAGACAGTTTAAATGCTATTAGAGTTCTTGGTGGTGAATTAATAGATATTTGTGAAATCAATATTGAAGAAACTGAATTAAGGCATAATTTAGTTGTAGTAAAAAAGATTAAAGAATGCCCTAAAACATATCCAAGAAAAGCAGGTTTAATTACTAAAAATCCTCTTAAGTAATAAATGCAAGTTACAATATTGTAAAAGCAAGGAAACAATTAGATTTTTGGAGGAAAAATAAAACTAAAGTAGAATAGATAATTAAGAAGTTGTGCAAAGTGTATAGTAATTTAATAAGGGATGGGTTGGGAGCATGAATAACGAAATAGTAAAGATTAGCATAGATATGGTAATTCCAAATATTTATCAACCACGTAAATATTTTAATGAAGAAGCAATTGAGGAATTATCTCAGTCGATTAAGCAGTTTGGGATAATTCAACCTCTTACAGTAAGAAAAAGAGGGGAAATTTTTGAACTTGTTGCTGGTGAGAGAAGACTTAGAGCAGCCAAATTAGCTAATCTAGAAACAGTTCCATGTAATATTGTGGACATTACAGATTCTGAATCAGCTGAAATAGCTTTATTGGAAAATTTGCAGAGAGAGGATCTAAATTATATAGAAGAAGCAGAGGCATATTATAATTTGATTAATGACCATAATTTTACGCAAGATGAGCTTGCTAAGAGAATGGGAAAGAAACAATCTACTGTTGCAAATAAGTTAAGATTATTAAAGCTAAGCTCTGAAGTTAGAGAAATATGTTTAAATAATAAATTAACTGAAAGACATGCAAGGGCATTACTTACGGTTCCGAGTGAGGAATTGCAGCTAAAAATAGTTGAAAGAGTAATAAAGGATGGATTGAATGTAAAAAAAACAGAAGAGCTTATCAATAATCAGTTACTTAAGCTAGCAAGTGAGGAATTAAAGAATAAAAGAAAGAGGACTGTTAAAGGTGTCTTGCCTGCAAAGTTATACGTAAATACAATTAAGCAGGTGTTACAAAAGTTTGATATACCCGCTGAATATGCATATAAAGATGAAGATGAGTTCATAGAAGTAATTGTAAAGATTCCAAAAGTTAATAAATAGAATTCAATAATAACATATAAGTAAAGTTAAGGTTATCATTGCGTAATCTTAACTTTACTTTATGTGCAGTAATATAATTATACTTGGTTTATAATTAGGGTATATTAAATATATTCATAAATAAAAATTTCAACAGATTTTCAATGGATTATGTCACTCAGATTTTACTTTTTAGAACATAAATCTTTTATTATCGTAAAAAAGTATATATAATAATATTATGGGAAAGGGGGGAGGCTCTTTTAGGGCTAAACTATGAAAGTAATTTGTATTTTTAACCAAAAGGGTGGCGTTGGAAAAACGACCACTAATATAAACTTATGCTCTTACCTTGCAATGGAAGGTTATAAAGTTTTAACTATAGATATAGATCCTCAAGGAAATACAACGAGTGGACTAGGATTAGATAAAAATAATTTAAAATTGTCTATTTATGATGTACTTGTTTCTGAGACGACTATGAAAGAATCTATACTTAGAAGTGATCTGGTTCAAAATTTATATATATCACCATCAACTATGGAGCTTGCAGGTGCGGAAGTTGAACTTATAAATAGAAGTGATAGGGAAAACATAATAAAGAATAAGTTAAAGGAAATTGAAGATGAGTACGATTATGTATTTATTGATTGCCCGCCTTCTTTAGGAGTATTAACAATCAATGCATTGACTTGTGCTGATTCAGTTTTAGTTCCTATTCAATGTGAATTTTATGCATTAGAGGGAGTCAGTCAATTAGTAAATACTATACAGCTAGTAAAAAAGTCACTTAATAAGAAGTTAGAAATTGAAGGTGTTGTAATGACTATGTTTGATTATAGGACAAATCTTAGCAATGAAGTATTAAAAGAAGTTCAGAAATATTTTAAGGACAAAGTTTATAAAACAACAATTTCAAGAAATGTGAGATTAGCTGAAGCGCCTAGTTTTGGATTACCAATAATGCTATATGACGAGAAATGCAAAGGTGCAGAAGCTTATGTAAAATTAACAAAAGAATTTTTAAAAAGGCAGTAGGTGATAAGATGGCAAAAAAATTTACTTTAGGAAAAGGATTGAGTGCTCTTATACCAGAAGAACCAGAAAATGATGTGGAACAAAGCAGCAGGATATTGGTTTCAATAAATAAAATTAAAAGTGATGATGAACAACCAAGAAAGCTTTTTGATTCTGAGAAGATTGCTGAGTTAGCAGAATCAATTAAAGTTCATGGAATTATCCAGCCATTAATATTGAAGAAAAACTCTAATGAACAATATACTATTGTAGCAGGTGAAAGAAGGTGGAGAGCAGCTAAAATGGCTGGAGTAACAGAAATACCTGCCATAATGATGGAACTAAGTGATAAGGATACTTTAGAAATATCTCTTATAGAAAATATTCAGCGTGAAGATTTAAATCCAATAGAGGAAGCAGTAGCTTTTAGAAAGCTATTAAATGATTTTGAAATAACTCAAGAAGAGTTAAGCAAAAGAATAGGAAAATCAAGAGTTGCTATAGCTAATACAATTAGATTGACAAACTTAGATGAAAGAGTTCAGCAGTATATAATTGAGAGTATACTTTCAGAGGGGCACGGAAGAGTTCTTCTTGCGATTAATGATAAACAAAGACAGTATGAAGTGGCACAACAGGTAATTGATGAAAAATTATCTGTTAGAGAACTTGAGAGATTAGTAAAAAGAATTAATGATGATGTTGAAAAGGATAGGCTTAATAGTAATACTGGTGAATTAAATCCATATTATAAAGAAATAAAAAATCAACTTCAGAATTATTTTGGAACGAAAGTAAATATTTCAAATAAAAAAAATAAAGGAAAGATAGAGATCGAATATTATTCGGAAGAAGATTTGCAAAGGATATTAGATATTATTAATATATAATGTTCCACGTGAAACAATTATGAAAGGAATGACATAAAATTGGATATGCTAATTAACACAATTAATGAGATAACGCCATATTTAATGGGTGGAATGATGATAATAATAATATTATTATTTATAATGGTAGTAGTCTTATTTAAGGCAGTAGGAAGAGTGGAAAATAGATATAGAAAATTTATGAAGGGGACTAATAACATTAACATTGAAGAAATGCTTTTAGATCGTCTAAAGACTATTGAAGAAGCAAAAGAGACTTCTGATAAGGCTATTGATGAATGTAAAAGATTAGAAATAAAAATGAAAGATTGTATTCAAAAAGTTGCAATCATGAGATATAAAGCTTTCGAGAATGTTGGTAGTGATTTAAGTTTTTCGATAGCTATGTTGGATGATAAAAATGATGGTGTTATCTTAACAGGAATATACGGAAGACAAGAAAGTACAACATATGCTAAACCTATTGACAAAGGAATATCAAGATATGATCTATCTGAAGAAGAACTATATGTTTTAAATGAAGCAGCAAATAAAGAAAGTAAATAAAATTAAATTTTATATATTATAGGTCACATATATTAAAGGGAGTGTCGCAAAATGATTAAATTTTAATCAGGAGCGATGCTCCTTTTCGGTTTAAACTAGTAAATTTCCAAATATTTAAAATCCAATATCAATTATTTGAATATTTCTGGCTTTTATGCGCACTCAAATAAGCCTAGTCACTTTACTCCATAATTAGGCAGTGGTTTTTAATTCATGAAGATAATTCTGAGTTCTTTCATTTTGTATTTTTGAATGTATTTTGTTAATGTTGTAACCAAACAAAGCAAAATAAACTCAGTTTGAACACTATTTTTTCCACGTGTTAAAAATCTATTGAACTCATAATCACTTTTCAGAACTCCAAATGCTCCTTCGACCTGAATAGATATGTTCATTCTTAATTTAGTTCCAAATTCAGTTGTAATATTTTTATAGGATATTTCACGCTTTTTCACAAATTTTTTTGAAACCTGCATTTTTCTATTTCCTTTTGCTTTTGTGCACTTTACTTTGTGATCGAAATTATCACAGTTTTCGCATTCATACACAGTTACTTCTGATTTGTATCAACTTGTGGATTTTCTATGGATAATAGAAGTGGGTATTAATTTTTTATGATTATGGCAAATATAAAAATCTGATTCAGAGTCATATTTCATATTTTCACGCTTACTTATGTCATTTTTAAAACTTCTTTTTTTCCACTTCTCATAAGTTTGTGGCTTTATATAAGGAGTTTGTTTACTTGATTCTAAAAGCAGATGATTTTCTTCACTTTCATAAACTGAATCTGCAATTACATTAAGATATTTAAGACCAATTTTTTCTTTCAAATTCTTAAGCATAGGTATTAAAGTAGCTATATCATTTCTATCAACAAATATTCCGACACCGGTTACGTATTCACTTTCAACTGCGATTTGCACATTATATGCAGGTTTTAATTGCCCATTTCTCATACGATCGTCTTTCATATGCATGAAAGTTGCGTCTGTATCAGTTTTGGAGTAACTATTTCTTTTTGAAAATATTTTTTTACTCAAATTATATTTTTCTTGTCTTTCTTTATATTCAGATAGTTGCTCAGTCCACTTTTGAATTTTAGTTTTTATTTTACCAATTCCGTGAACAAATTCTATGTTTCTTTTCTTTTTTTCATATACAAGCAGCCATTGAAGGATTTTATTAATATCATCTGTTAATGTTTCATTTTGAACAGTAAAATCTTTTAACTCTTCAAGGTTGATATTTTCAAAAAGAGCAAGAATTTTCTGAAACATTTTCCCTTCATTTTTTAAAATTGCTTTTTTCCAAACAAATGTATAACAATTAGCATTCGCCTAGATTTTAGTACCATCAATAAATGCATTTTCAAATAATATTTCCTTTTGATCCGCTAGATATTTAACTTGTTGATAAAACAAATCTTCAATCACTTCATTTGAAAGATAGTCTTTACGAAATCTGCTAATTGTAGCATGATCAGGTGCTTTTAATCCTTGAAGTAACCATCTGAAATTTATATCTCTTCTACATGCTTTTTCTATTTTTCTACTTGAATAAATATTTTGAGAATAAGCATACGATATTATTTTGAACATGATTTTGGGTTCCACTGCCGGTTTTCTTCCAACGGAAGAGTACGCCTTATACAACTTTTTGTAATTTAATCCCTCCAATACATGGCTTAGCAAGCGGACAGAATCATCTTCTGGTATTAAGTTTTCTAAATTTAATGGTAATATAAGTTGAAAATTATCATTAAACTCATTATAATTTTTAATGTATGATTTAGTTAGTCGCATAATTTAATTATACAATCAATGTGAGTTCTTCGGAATTCACATTTTTTTATTTCTATAAAAAAATGAGCTGCTACAAAACTAACTATGTTAGTTTTGCAACAGCCCCTTTTTAGTTACTATAACATTGTAAATATATAAATGAATCTTTAGATTTCTGATATTGTAAATACAGATATCGTATACGTAAAATTTATATGTAATTTAATATAAGTCAATTTAACGACAAATTGCAATATCAAATACCATAGCATACCTAGTTTTACATTCTTAAAGATTAGAAGTACGTAAAATAATTTGAGTATTATGGAATTTTATGCTATAGATAGAATTACCAACACAAGCATCATGATAACTATGAATTACGTTGTATTTAATTTACGGTATAATTCTAAAATAGCTACACGCTAGGGGCTTAAAAGTATTATAAGAGTATAAAAGATACGTTTTATAAACAGCTTCTCCTACATTAGCAAAGTAAATTTTAACATAAGCCTTGTTTTATTTAGATAGTGGCTCCATTCTCCATTTCATTTTTAATAGAATTTATTAATAAATTCAGCTCTTTTGATTTTTTGCATGCTGATAATCAGTCTTTAAAGTAAGTTGGATCATACGTTTTTGGAAACTCAAGTTTTAATTTTATGTGATTCAGTTTTATTATTTGTGTAGCCCATAGTGTTTATCAGCCATGTATGTTTTTGTTTAACTATAGAATCGTAATGAAGAATAATCAACTATTAATTTTTCATAGCTTGGTTTAATTGTGCAACTAGTGATATCTTTACTTTTTAATAAAATATAAATATATAATCACATAATTTGAGGGTGAAGATAGAAACACAATATTTTAAGGCTGATAATAATTAAATGATATTACAATTATAGATATAGATAAAGATTCTTTGAAAAGTAATAATTTTATGATAGAAGAGTAATTTATACTATTAGGTAAAATTATTAGTGACTTTTAAAAGTGTTTCACGTGAAACAATAAAGTATTAAGTTAATAGAAGAAAATATTGTTTCATGAATTTGATTATTAATTTAACCATACTTTACAAAACAAAGACGAAAGAGGCTTATATTAAATATAAAAATAAGCTATAAATAATATCAAGTAAAATTTATAGAGCATTTCAAATTATATGTAAATTTAATATTTATATAAAGTATAAGTAGAAGATAATTGAAAATTTATATAGAATATTTTTCAAAAGTATTTTTATCAGTACTCTTGAGAATAAAGTAATATATGCCCCTTGAAATAGAATCTGCTAAGTTCATTACTGTATTTAAGCGTGTGTTTTGTAATACTAGAAAATCAAAACTTCCCGATATGTTAACTATGCCAGTTATACTCATTTCTCCGACAGATGGAAGATTTTTATTCAATGCTAAGCCAGGAAGAAGAGGTTTTTTTTGTATAAATATCTTTCCAATATTATTTATAGAACCCAAACAGGAATCAATAGCTATTATGTATGGATTGTGAAAGGTTAAGTTGATTTCATCCAAAATATTTACTATGTTTCTTGCGTGAACTGGATTTTCAAGTGTGCCATAAATATATATATTATTTTTTGAAAAGTACTTAAGTTTATGTCCTACTAATGGACCAAGAGAATCTCCAGTTGATCTATCACTACCAATGCATATAAATATGATAGGTCTCTTTTCTTCAAGAATTGGTTGTAATTCAGTAAATAAATAATCTTTAATCTTTATGTAGGAGTTAAGTGAAGCTGAATTTACAGAAAAACTTTCGCACATAAAAGAACCTCCTTTTATTAGATTTATTTCCAATAAAAAAAGGTTTTATTCATTAGTTTTATAATTATTAATTCAATAAAATAATAATTAGCGATAATGGCTCCATAAAAGGTCTAATTTAGTTTATTAAATTAGTTACAATTTTATTTAAAGCGTTAAGAGTATAATCGATTTCCTTTTTTGTAGTAAAATAGCTAATGCTCAATCTTACAGTGCCTATTGGATAAGTGCCTATAGTTTTATGTGCTAATGGAGCACAATGTAAACCGGCTCTAGTTTTAATTCCATGATCATCAAGGTAATAACTTAATTCAGAAGAATCTAAAGCCTTAGCATTTATGGAAACGCAAGTTGATAACCTTTTTCCAGATAAGTCTCCATAAACCTCAAGTTCACTTATATTTAATAAACCGTCAATAAGATTTTTCATTAGATCATGATTATGTTCGTATATGACATTTAGGCCTATAGAATTTATGTATCTAATTCCTTCAGCCAATCCTATTATACCTGGAAGATTATGAGTCCCGCATTCAAATTTATCAGGTAAAAAGTCGGGTTGATCTAAAGATGATGAAAGGCTTCCGGTACCACCATGTAACAAACTAGAACAGGATTCATTAAATTTTGAGTCGAGTATGAAGCCTCCTACACCCTGTGGTCCTAATAAGCTTTTATGCCCTGTAAAGGCTATTGCATTAGCTTTAATCTTTTTCATATTAAGATCCAAGACTCCAGCTCCTTGAGAAGAATCAATAACAAAGAATACTCCATGTGAGTTACAAATTTCACCTATACTATGTATATCTTGAATTGATCCGGTGACATTTGATGCTTGAGTTATTACAACTAATTTTGTTTTGCTTGTAATTTTACTTTTAAAATCATCAATATCAAGGAATCCTCTAGAATCAGCATTTACTATATCTAACTTAATGTTAAGGTGTTCTTTACAAAAAGAAAGTGGTCTAATAACAGAATTATGTTCCATGGATGAAGTAATTACATGATCTCCAGGATTTAATATTCCTTTAATTAACATATTTAAAGACATAGTAACATTGCCTGTAAAAATTACATTACTAGGAGAGTCATATCCGAAAAAGTTACAGACGCTTTCTCTAGCATCATATAGATATCGATTACTTTTAAGAGAATTATTATAGTTACCTCGCCCAGCATTACCACCTACATTAAGCATATATTCATACATACTATCAATAACTTGTTTTGGCTTAGGAAAAGTAGTTGATGAATTATCTAAATAAACTTCCATTATTCACCTCTAAAAAATAAATTTATATATTCCCCAAATCATAAATATTATGCCTAGTATGAGAAGGAAATAATCTAAGATTTTTGAAGTATTATTTGTGAAACCAGGTTTTAACCGTTTAGAACCTTTGCTTACTAAAATGTTCAAAAAACAAAACCATGTTATACTTCCAATTATCATAGAAGAAATAGAAAAAAAGAAATATATTCTTCCGTGATGCCTCCAAACATTGAAAATTGTACCACTAAGAGCAATCCACAATGAAGGAGTAGTGGGGTTCAAAAATGTTATCAAAAATCCAGTTAGGAAAGAATTAGAAGCATGGCTGTAAATTGATTTTTCGAGTTTAGAGTTTGTATTTTTGGATTTTGAAGATATTCTATTGGCCAAAATTAAAACAAATCCAGAAACTATCCAAAATAAACTATGAAATTTAGGATTTGCAGTTAGTATAGTAAGTAAACCCAGATTTATAATTATTATATATATAATATCTGCAGATACAGCACCAAGAGATACCTTAAAACCTTCTTTAAAGCCCTTTGACATGGAACGGCTAACAGATTCAAGACCTGATGGTCCTAATGGGATAGAGGCCATAAAACCTGTAAAAAAACCTATTAATATAGCTTGTAATATATTAATTACTGAAAACATCATATTCTCCTTTAAGTTACATTTGTATATTATTATAAAATAAAAAGTACTTTTTTTCATTAAAATTACGAAGTTTTTATTTTAAATACAATCTTACCTTTATAAAGTAAAAAAAATATATATAATATAAATTATAGTATAACAGTATAAGAAGGTGGTGCAAACATGAATTATTATATCATAGTGTTTAAAAATACATATGATGCTATGGCAGCAGAAAAGAAACTAAAAGAGTTAGAATATGAATTTAAAATTATGCCTACACCGACATCTATAACTATGAGTTGTGGAATATGTGTTAGGATAGATAAAAAAGATGACATTGATGAAGTAATAAATAAAAATATACTAGAATATAAAAATGTATATTTCAGAGATAATGGAGGATATGCATTATTTAGTGAGTAGAAAGGGGGAGTATATTTGCATGATAATTATCTAATAAAGTTACAAGAAAGCTTTAAATTATATATAGAAGAGGCTATAAGTATTGAAACGCTTGAAATGGTTATAAGTAAGGGATTGAAGATAATTTTTGTAATCACTGCAATGTATTTTTCAATTAAAATTGGTAAGTATTTAATAAAGAAGTTTGTTGAAAGGCAAATTGAAAGTAATGCTGTACTTTCCTTAGATACTCAAAGAGCTAAGACTATAGGTGAAGTATTAAAAAGTATTTTAAAATACTCAGTATATTTTATGGGAAGTGCAATAATAATATCAATATTATTTGGTGCAGTATCATTTACTTTTGCAAGTATAGGCGGAGTTGCTGTGGGGTTAGGTTCACAAAGTTTAATAAAAGATTTAATTAACGGATTCTTTATTTTATTTGAAAATCAATTTGGCGTTGGAGATCATGTAACGATAGGAAGCTTTAATGGGATAGTGAAGAGTATAGGAATTAGAACTACTGTAATCACAGATTTTACTGGAGATATTCATTCAATTCCAAATGGGTCTATAGCCGGAGTAACCAACCATTCCAGAAATAATATTAGATTTGTAGTTGATTTGAATATTTCTCATGAAGAAGATGTGGAAAGGGTAATTGAAATTATTAAAACTGCCTGCAATGAGTTTAAAGATAAAAATGAAGAATATATAAGCGAGTCATTAGAAGTTACAGGTGTTACAGCATTAGGAGTAGCAAGCGTTACAATAAGAGTTGTAGGAAAAGCGAAACCATTAATGCAAGGAAAAATGGAAAATGAACTTAGAATGGCAATAAAATTGGCGCTAGATAAAAACAAAATAGAAATGCCAGCTTCATAAAATCCGATTAGTAGATAAAAATATAGGAAAGAGTGATAGGTAATGATAGAAAGTTTTAATCTTGGAGATATAGTAGAAATGAAAAAGCAGCATCCTTGTGGAACAAATCAATTTGAGGTAATAAGAGTAGGTGCAGATATAAAAATAAAATGTACTGGCTGTGGCAGAATAGTAATGATTCCGAGGGGAAAATTTAAAAAGGAAGCAAAAAAAATAGTAGTTGTTGCAGAAAATTAGAAAAAATACTTGATAATGATTATGATAGATGTTATAATCATTTATTGTAATCCCTGCTATGCAAAGCATAGCCGTTAGTCCGAGGGGAGGAGGTGAAATTAATGAGAAAGTACGAAACTATATTTATATTAAACCCATCATTCGATGAAGAAACAGTTAAAGCTAACATCGAAAAGTTTAAGGGTGTTATAGAAAATGGTGGAGGAACAGTAGATAACGTTGATTTCTGGGGTAAGAGAAAACTTGCTTATGAAATTAAAAAAGTTGGTGAAGGTTACTATACTTTAGTTAGCTTTACTGCTAGTCCTGAATTACCAAGAGAATTAGATAGAATATTCAGAATCACTGATGGTGTTATCAGACATATCATTGTTAATGAACAAGTATAAGGTGGTGTTGTAAATGAATAAAGTAGTTCTAATTGGAAGATTAACTAAAGATCCAGAACTAAGATTTACTCCAGGAAGTGGAGCAGCAGTAACAACCTTAACATTAGCAGTTGATAAATATAACACAAAAACTGGTCAAAAAGAAGCTGATTTTGTACCCGTAGTAGTATGGGGAAAACAAGCTGAAAGTACTGCTAATTACATGAGTAAAGGTAGCCAAATGGCTATTAGTGGTAGAATTCAAACCAGAAGTTATGATGCAAAAGATGGTACTAAAAGATATGTAACAGAAGTAGTTGCTACTGAGGTTCAGTTCTTAAGTAAAGGAAATGCGTCAGGAAATGCTGGAGCTAGTTTTGGTAACAGCAATGAATATTCAATGCCAATGAATGATGCATTCAGTGGTGGAGGTTTTGAAGAGGATATAACTCCAGTTGATGATGGAGATATGCCTTTCTAATTTTTGAGTAAGGAGGGAATAAGATGAGCAGAGAAGAAGGTAACAATAATAGAAGACCGGGCGGTAAAATGAGAAGATCTAGAAAAAAAGTTTGTGCTTTTTGTGTAGATAAAGCTGAATTTATCGACTACAAAGATATAAATAAGCTTAGAAAATATGTTACAGAAAGAGGAAAGATTCTTCCAAGAAGAATTTCTGGAACTTGTGCTAAGCACCAAAGAGAATTAACAGCTTCAATTAAGAGAGCTAGAAACATAGCATTATTACCATTTACAACAGAATAAAGGTAATAATTACAATCCCCCCTGAGAAATCAGGGGGTTTTTAGTATAGAAAAAAATAAAATGAAACTTTATGTTGTGGTAAAATTTAGTAAATGACCTATAAGTTCTTGCATTACTTCTAAAAAAAAACTAAAATAAGAATACAAGGGTTTTGAGAGGGGTGATAGGACTATGAGAAAAGATAATTTTAATATAATGACTAACATTAAAATTATAGAAGATTTAAAGGCACAACTTCTTTGTATAATAGGAGAGTTTTTTAAGCTTTTAACAAAAGGTAACAATATAGCCCGTGATTCCATTTTAGATTGCATTTCTAGCGCTATAATTGTACTTTATATCTTAGGCGAGAAATTGGGATATTCATTTGTAGATATTGATCATATTATGAAATCAAAGTTAGATTTGGGGATAAGGGCTGAAGATCAAGTAGAAAAAGAGGGTAAGAGCTTAAGTAAATTAAAACGTTATATTAGTGATAGAAGAGATTAAATATAACTTAGGAGGCTTTTTATGAATTGGATAACTATGCTTAAACGCTTGCTTAAGCCGGGACTGCTAATTATAGTTTTAACAATATTATTTGCATATAATTATATAGGCATAGGTATAATTATCCTTATAGTTTATTTAATAGATGATTTTTATCAGTTAAACTATTATTGGAAAAATCAAACAGATGCAAACGAATTTATAAAGAGCATAGATAAAGGAATATCTGATAATGTACTAAAATCTATTTATCCATTAGCATTAATAAAAGAAGATGGTGAAATGATATGGTGCAATAATCTATTTAAAACTCTGAAAACAAATAAAGAAGATCCAGAGAGAAATATTTTGAGTATAACTAGAGGAGTAAATTTAGATAATATATTGAAAAATGAAGAAAATTCGCATCAAAGATTAAGCATCAACAATAAGTTATATGATGTGTATGCTACATTTATTGAAACAAAAAATAAAGAGTATCTATATCTGCTGTCTTTTAATGACATAACCAAACTTATAGATTATGAAACTACTCAAGAAAGTATAATGTTGATTGAAGTAGATAATTTTACTGAAGTATTAGATAAGACTGATGAAAGTAATAGGCCCTTATTAGTTGCAGAAATAGAAAGAACAATAAATGCATATGCTAATAACTTGAAGGCAATGATTAAAAAGTATGATACGAATAAATATGTGCTATCAATTCAAGATAAATATATTGAAGATGAAATAAAGCAAAAATTCAATATAATAGAAGTAATTTCAGAAATAGATAAAGGAAATTCTATAGAAACTACGTTAAGTATAGGGGTTGGAAAAGGTGGCATGTCTCCACTTGAAAATTATAATAATGCAAATATAGCAAAAGAATTAGCATTAGGAAGAGGTGGAGATCAGGTTGTTGTTAAGACCAATAACGATATCAAGTTCTTTGGTGGAAATACTAAAGAGATAGAGAAAAGAACTAAGGTAAAAGCGCGGGTAATTGCTAGGGCTCTGAGTGAATTAATATATGAGAGTAGTAAAGTATATATAATGGGACATAAGAACCCTGACATGGATTGTTTCGGATCGGCAGTTGGATTAGCAAGTATAGTAAAGCAATTAGGAAGAAGTTGTAATATCATCTTAAGCAGTGATATTAATGCAATTGACTACTTCTTAAATAAATTAAATAAAGAGTCAAAATATGATGATTTATTTATATCAATCGAAGAAGCAAAAAATGAATTAGATAATCAAACTCTAGTAGTCATTGTAGATGTTCATAATAAAAGTTATATAGCCGATTTATCGTTAGTTGAGAAAGCTGAAAGAAAAGTCATCATAGATCATCATAGGAGAAGTCCTGATATGATAGAACATGATATATTAAATTATATAGAAGTGTATGCCTCATCTACGTCTGAGATGATTACAGAAATAATTCAGTATATGGTTGATAAGCCAAATCTGACAAGGACTGAAGCCGAAGGATTGCTTGCAGGTATTTTTATGGATACAAAAGGTTTTTCGTTTAAAACCGGTGTTAGAACATTTGAAGCTGCATCATTTTTAAAGTCTTTAGGTGCAGATACTATTGAAATTAAAAAGATGTTTACTGATGATTTAGAAGATTATTTACTTATTGCCGAAACAATAAAATCAGCAGAGGTGAATGAAAGTACTGCTATTGCAATAACGCCTAAAAATATAGATACTGTAATTATAGCCAAGGCGGCCGATGAATTGTTAAATATATCTGGAATTTCAGTTAGTTTTGTTTTAGGTGAAATAAATAATGATATATATATTAGTGGAAGATCAGTAGGAGATATTAATGTTCAAGTTGTATTAGAAGCACTTGGAGGTGGCGGCCACATGAATATTGCTGGTGTTAAAATATCAAATAAGACAATTGAAGAAGTGGTCATTGAATTAAAAGAAGCAATGAAAAAATACTTAAGGATAGGTGAATAAATATGAAAGTTATTTTATTACAAGATGTTAAGAAAATTGGGAAAAAAGGTGATGTTATTGAAGCATCTGATGGATATGCAAGAAACTTTTTATTTCCAAGGAAATTAGCTCAAGAGGCTAGTACTTCAAATATGCATATATTAAACAACAAAAAAGAAAATGAAAGAAAACAAAAATTAGCAGAACTTGAAGCAGCACAAAAATTAGCTGCAGAGTTAAAGGGAAAAGAAATCACAATAAAGGCTAAGACAGGCGAAAACGGGAAATTATTTGGTGCTATTACTAGTAAGGATGTTGTAGAATTAATTAAACAACAATATAAAATTGAGGTTGATAAGAAGAAAATTGTTATGGATACAATAAAATTAGCAGGCGGATATGAAATAGATGTTAAGTTATATCCAGAAGTTAGTACTAAAATGAAGGTGATTATTGTTCCACAAGAATAAGGAGGATTAATTTTGAATTCATATGATGACACAAGCCTACTGCAGGATATTATTTCAGGAACTTTATCATTAGATTCTCAAATAGAAGCGTTATTTTCTATAACTAAGAATATTCTTGATAAAGGTGCGTTTAGAGCTAGAACAGTTAGATTTAAATTAGATAAGTATATACAATCAGCAAATCTTTGTGATAAAATTTTTGCATTGAATACTATTTTAGCTGAGGGTAAGGATCTAAAGTCTGCACCCAAAAAAGAGGAATTGCAGCAAGCTATTAATAAAACTGTAAGGTTAATTTCAAATGAATTAGCAAAAAGATATGTTCAAAATAAGATTGAGTCTCAAGTTGAGCAATCAATTATGGAGAAACAAGAAAAGTACATAGATGAAGTTAGGCTCTCAGTTATAAATAAGCAAAAAGGTGCTGAAAATAAGAAAACAATAAATAAATTAAATAATTTGATAGAATTAGACAGTAGGACTACCAGTAAGAATATTATGAGCTTTCTAAGGCCATCTAATTTTAGTCAAGTAGTTGGTCAAGAGAGAGCGATTAAATCTCTAATATCAAAACTTTCATCTCCATACCCTCAACATATAATATTATATGGGCCTCCTGGGGTTGGTAAGACTACAGCGGCAAGACTTGCGTTAAATGAAGTTAAGAAACTTTCGTTTACTCCATTTGATGACAAATCTAACTTTGTTGAGGTTGATGGGACTACATTAAGATGGGATCCTAGAGAAATTACAAATCCTTTATTGGGATCAGTACATGATCCTATATACCAAGGAAGTAAAAGAGATTTAGCTGAAGTAGGAATACCTGAGCCTAAACCAGGATTGGTTACACAAGCCCATGGTGGAGTATTGTTTATAGACGAGATAGGAGAATTAGACTCTATGCTTCAAAATAAGCTTTTAAAGGTTTTAGAAGATAAGAGAGTTGAATTTTCATCATCATATTATGATCCAGATGATGAAACGATTCCTAAGTACATTAAGTACCTTTTCGATAATGGAGCACCAGCAGATTTTGTTTTGATTGGAGCTACCACTAAAAGTCCTAGTGAAATAAATCCAGCATTAAGATCAAGATGTACTGAAGTATACTTTGAACCACTTTCATCAAAGGATATTATTCTTATAGTTGAAGATGCTGCTAGAAAGTTAAAGGTTATACTGGAAGATGGCGTTGCTCAGAAAATAAGTAATTATACCTTTGAAGGAAGAAAAGCCGTAAATATATTGACGGATACATATGGGTATGCACTGCACCGTACTAAACAGTTTGTAGAGGATTTAGAAATAAAGCTATCAGATTTGGATGAAGTGATATCGATTGGAAGGTATACTCCGTTTGAAAGATTAGTAAATATAAATAAGAGCGAAGTAGGTCATGTTTATGGTTTAGGAGTAAACGGATTTTTAGGATCTACAATTGAAATAGAAGCAGCTGTTTTTCCAGCAAAGAAAAAAGGAACAGGTGTGGTTAGATTCAATGATACAGCTGGGTCTATGGCGAAGGATTCTGTATTTAATGCGGCCTCTGTTATTAGAAATTTAACCGATAAAGACATTAAAGATTATGATATTCATGTTAATGTTGTTGGTGGAGGAAAAATTGATGGGCCGTCAGCAGGAGCTGCCATCACAATTTGCATAATAAGTTCATTATTAGATAAACCTATAAGACAGGATATGGCGATTACAGGAGAAATATCTCTTCAGGGAAAAGTTAAACCAGTAGGAGGGATATTTGAAAAGATATATGGAGCTAAGAGAATGGGAATACAGCTTGTTATAGTTCCGAAAGATAATGAAAAGGAAATTCCTTTAAATACTGAAGATATAGAAGTTAAAGCTATAGCCTCTATAGAAGAGATTATGGACATTGCTTTTAGCTAATTTAATAAAATAAGCCTCCTTGATAAGGATAGGAGGCTTTTTTTTATTCCTAACAAATGATAGAATTAGAATTATTATATACATATGATAAAGTGCAGAATAATTGTCAACCGATAATTAGATAGGAGGAATAAAGCTTGGATGCATCAGTAATGAGGAGTTTACCTCAAAGCATAGAAGCAGAACAATCAGTTATAGGATCGATGATCATTGATAAAAATTCTATTGCAAAAGTTCTAGAAGGTTTAGAAGAAGAGGATTTTTATAGGGATGGTCATAAGGTAATATATAGAGCTATATTAGAGATGTTTAGGAATGATATAGCTGTGGACTTATTAACTTTATTAGAATATTTAAAGAGCACTGACATGCTTGAGAGAGCTGGTGGAGTAACATATATAACAGAATTGAGTTCGTCTGTACCTACTACTGCAAATTTAAGCGCATATATAAAAATTGTTTCAGATAAATCTACTTTGAGGAAACTAATTAAATCATCGACGGCTATAATTGAAGAAAGTTATAATAATCAAAGTAATGTAGAAGATGTTGTGGATAGTGCTGAAAAGAAGATATTTAACATAGCAGAGAAGAGAACATCAAAGGATTTTGAGCCACTAAGTGATGTATTAGAAAGAGGATTTGCACAAATAGAAAAACTTTTTAATGATAAGGGTTCAGTTACAGGAGTTCCGTCAGGATTTACTGATTTGGATGCAAAGACATCTGGATTTCAAAGTGGAGATATGGTATTAATTGCGGCTAGACCTTCAATGGGAAAAACAACATTTGCATTAAATATAGTAGAGAATGCAGCACTTAGAGAAAATAAGAGCGTTGTAGTATTCTCGTTGGAAATGTCTAAGGAGCAGCTAGCTTATAAATTACTTTGTTCAGAAGCTAATGTTGATATGTTAAAGCTTAGAACAGGTAATTTGGAAGATAAAGATTGGGAAAACATTGCTATGGCCGCAGGGCCATTATCCAAGGCAAAGATTTATATAGATGATACAGCAGGGGTTACTGTTATGGAGATGAGATCAAAATGCAGAAGGCTTAAGATGGAATATGGAATAGACTTAATTGTTATAGACTATTTGCAGCTTATGTCTGGAGGTGCTGGTTCTGATAATAGACAACAAGAAGTATCTGAAATATCTAGATCTATTAAAGCATTGGCTAAAGAAATGGAATGTCCTGTAATAGCCTTATCGCAGTTATCGCGTGCTCCTGAACAAAGAGCAGATCATAGGCCAATGTTATCTGACTTAAGAGAATCAGGTTCTATAGAACAGGATGCAGACGTAGTTATGTTCTTGTATAGAGATGAGTATTACAATAAAGAAACTGAAGATAAAAATATGGCTGAATGCATAATGGCTAAACAAAGAAACGGTCCAGTTGGTACTGTTAAACTTGCTTGGCTTGGACAGTTTAGTAAATTTGGTAATTTAGATGTGATTCATAGAGAATAAAATTTAAAGAAAATAGAAAAACTAAGAATAAAGATATAAGAACAGTTTGACATAACTATTCTTATATCTTTGAGTATTGTAAGTAATATTCATTTGAAGAATATTATTGTTGTATTATATAAGTTAAGCCATTTTAGGTATTATTAATTTTATACTGTCTTTATATTCGTGCAGTAATATATAATCTAAATCAATTTTTAAAAGATAAAAGATTCTTTGAAATAGAAGTTGCTTAAAATCATCATCGAGCATAAATTTTAGTGTTAAAAAATTATTTTTATATGATATTTCTAATACGTGTTTATCGTCGTAAAATGAACTTATATTTATATAGTAAAAGTCTGGACTTTCTTCAATATCGCATGTGGGAAGTTGTTCTTTAGGCTCATGATACAAAATAGAGTCAATAAAGTTCTCTGGGCTGATTAAAGAATTATTATATACTAAAGAATTATCTTTCATATATATTCCTCCCTTCATATTTAACTATAGTTTGTGAGTTTTGATACAAGCTATCCTATGATTATGGTGGTTTATAATTAAGATATTCATATAAAATCATAAAATTTCAAATAATAACAAAAATTTTTTAATGGGGGCTATGAAATGAGTAAAAAAGTTGGTTTTATTGGTTGTGGTAATATGGGGAGTTCAATGGTTGGAGGTCTTATTAATTCAGGCTTTCTAAAAGCTGAGGATATAATAGTATCAACTAAAACCGAAGCATCTTTAAAGAAACTAGAAGCGCAGTTTCAAGTGAAAACAACTTTAGATAGTACTATTGTTGCAAAGGAATCAGATATTATCATTTTGGCTATCAAGCCTTTTATGTTTAAGCAAATGATAACTGAAATTAGATCAGAGTTAACAGAAGATAAATTGATTATTACTATAGCTGCTGGAATTACAATTAGTAATATGGAAGAATGGATTAGCGGTAATTCTAAAATAATTAGAACAATGCCAAATACGCCAGCCCTTGTAGGGGAAGCAATGTCAGCTATATGTCCTAACAAAAATGTTACCAAAGATGAGCTAGACTATTGTTTTAAGATTTTTGAAAGTTTTGGAGAGTGTGTTCAACTAGAGGAAAAAGATTTTCACGGATTTATAGCATTATGTGGATCGTCACCAGCATATGTATTTATGTTTATAGAGGCTATGGCAGATGCAGCAGTAAAATTAGGAATACCTAGAGTTAAAGCTTATAAAATGGCAGCTCAAAGCGTTTTAGGATCATCAAAGATGGTTCTAGAAACAGGAAAGCATCCAGGCGAATTAAAGGATATGGTTTGCTCACCTGCTGGTACAACTATAGATGCAGTAGTTGAATTAGAAAAACTAGGGTTTAGAAATAGTGTCATACAAGCAATGGATAAGTGCGCAGAGAAATCAAAAAATATGCACAATTAAAAAAAGCGCGAAGCGCAATTAAGATCCTTTCACAATTAAAAAAAGTGCGAAGCGCAATTAAGAACTTAACACCAATAAAAAAGTGCGAATTACAATTAGGAATTTATTGAATAGAATTAATAATTTAAGTTATTAATCTAAAATGATAAACAAAATAATGGGAAGCTGAATGTTTATAATACATTCAGCTTCCCATACTTTTATTAGTTTTAATTCATAAAACTGATATTAATTCAAAAGATTTAGATATATTATAATAAAATTCGAGATTTTCCTGACTATTAAAGAAGCAAGGAAAGTTTAAGTTATAATTTCCCCAGATACTGATAGGTTTGTAAGTAAAATAAAAAGTAAGAAAAAAAATTTCCCTTGTATTTAAACGAACTAAAAAAGGTATAAGATCTTTATTGAGAAGTTTAAAAAATACTCCAGTATGTTTATCAAAACTTAAATGGGATTTTAATATATCTTTATCTTCATCTGGAACTAAATCAAGAAGCTTTTTTTTATCAGCATCTGAAATTTTATTTATATAAAAATCTACATAAGCGCTACAATTATTTATTTCGAAAATATATTCTATAAATTTGATAAAGTTGTTCTCTCCGTTTTCAATGCTATTAGCCATGAGAGTAAAATTTTTAAAGGAATCGAAGCCTTCCAAAATATTATTAAATCTTATACTGACTTCGGATTTAAAAGCATCATCATCTATAGGGATTAGTAATTTAGCCATATAATTCACTCCTAATATGATTAATATCAATTTTATATTAACTAAATGATTTGATATTGTCTAGGATTAAGTTCTTTTAGGGAGAGAAAATACTTATCAACATAACATTTAAAAAAATTTTTTGTGCATAAGATTTATAATAATATAATGTGGATAATTATATTATATTAATTCTGTGGATAAATTCTAAAAATAATTTTTATTAAAATGTATTTGTGGATAAAGTTAAGATCGTCTTTTGTATGCATAACTCATCAGTAAAGGAATAATAAAAACCTATAATTGAAATATAAGTTCAACTATAGGTTTTTATTAAAATAAATTATTCAAGATTAAATTCAGAAATATTGAATACTAGCAACTCCACTTCTAATTGCAGCCTCTTTGACAGCCTCTGCGACTAAAGCTTGAACCTTGAGATCAAATGCTTTAGGAATTATATTTTCAGGAGTTAATTCATCAGATGATATAGCATTTGCAATAGCATAAGCAGCAGCTACTTTCATCTCTTCATTAATTTCTGTAGCTCTTACATCTAATGCGCCCCTAAATACTCCTGGAAAGGCCAATACATTGTTTATTTGATTAGGATAATCTGAACGACCAGTACCCATTACTGCGATTCCAGCTTCTTTTGCATCTTCAGGAAAAATTTCAGGAGTTGGATTAGCCATTGCAAATATTATTCCATCTTTGTTCATAGTTTTAACCATATCTTTAGAAACTATATTTGGAGCAGAAACACCAATAAAAACATCTGCACCCTTTATAACATCTTTAAGTGTACCAGCTTCATTATTTGGATTAGTTATATTAGCTAGCTCTTGCATGTAAATATTATGACTTAAATCTTTATCTCTACTTATTACGCCATCTATATCACACATTACTATATTTTTAACTCCCGAAGAAAGTAATAACTTACATATGGCAGTTCCGGCAGAACCGGCACCATTTATAATTACTTTGATGTCTTCTAGCTTTTTGTTTACTATTTTTAAGGCATTCAACAGACCTGATAAAACAACTATAGCTGTTCCGTGTTGGTCATCATGAAATACTGGTATATTTAATTTCTCTTTCAATTTTCTTTCAACTTCGAAACATCTAGGAGCTGAAATATCTTCTAGATTTATTCCACCAAGAGTTGGCGCGATATTTACAACTGTATTAACAATTTCATCTACATCTTTAGTGTCTAGAACTATTGGGAATGCATCTACATTACCAAATTCCTTAAATAAAATACTTTTACCTTCCATGACAGGTAAAGAAGCAAGCGGACCAATATCTCCAAGGCCTAAAACTGCAGTACCATCGGAAATAACAGCAACAGTATTCCATTTACGAGTATATGTGTAAGCTTTTGATGGATCTTTATGTATCTCACGACAAGGCTCTGCAACACCAGGTGTATATGCAAGACTTAAGTCCTTGGCAGTTTTTACCTCACATGTAGGTTTGATTTCATACTTACCTTTTTTTTCTTCATGAAATTTTAAGGCTTCTTCATAAATATTCATTAAAAACACTCCTTAATATGTTAAATATATTTAAATTCACTGAAATATAGGCTTTAAGATAACATTATAAAACAATTATACGAATTATTTATAAAAAAAGCAAAAAAATATTCGATATATAGTTGACCATAGAAAGGTACTTTGCTACTATTTAAAAGGAGAGATTAAAATAATTTTTAATAAAACTCCAAATTAATAATTAAAATTAAAGCTAAAAGTGCAAGCTTATTTATATTAAGGGAGGCAAGATAAATGTCAGCATTTATTGTTTTAGGAGCGCAATGGGGAGATGAAGGAAAAGGAAAGATGACAGATTACTTAGCAGAAGAGGCTAATGTAGTTGTTAGATTTCAAGGTGGAAATAATGCTGGTCACACTGTAATGGTTGGCGATAAAGAATACAAATTACATTTAATACCATCAGGGATTTTATATGATGACAAATTAAATGTTATTGGAAACGGAGTAGTTGTTGATCCAAAGGCTTTATTTCAAGAAATAGATTATTTAGAAGGTGTTGGAGTTAAAGTTACACCTGAAAAGTTAATCGTAAGTGACAGAGCTCAACTTATCATGCCATATCATAAGATATTAGATCAATTAAAAGAAAAGGCTAGAGGTAAAAATGATATAGGTACTACAGGTAAGGGAATAGGACCTTGTTATACGGATAAATTTGAAAGATGCGGAATTAGAGTTTGTGATTTAATGCATGAAGATGTTTTCGCAGAAAAATTAAGAGAAAATGTTGAAATGAAGAATGCCTATATTACAAAGATATTAGGTGGCGAAGCATTAGATTTTGATGAAATATTAAAAGAATACTTAGAAATTGCTAAGAAATTAAGACCATTTGTTCAGGACACATCTGTTAGAGTATACAATGAAATAAAAGCTGATAAAACTGTTTTATTTGAGGGTGCTCAAGGAATGCTTTTAGATATCGATTATGGTACATATCCATATGTGACATCATCTAATACAACTGCTGGAGGAGTATCAAGCGGTGCTGGAATAGGGCCTAATATGATAACAAATTCAGTAGGGATAACAAAAGCATATACTACAAGAGTTGGTAAAGGGCCATTTCCAACAGAATTACTTGATGAAACTGGAGAGTGGATCAGGGAAAAAGGACATGAATATGGCGTAACTACAGGAAGATCAAGAAGATGTGGGTGGTTAGATCTAGTTATAGTTAAAACAGCTGCTAGAGTAAGTGGATTGACTTCATTGGCAGTAACTAAAATCGATACACTAGCTGGTTTAGAAAAAATTAAAGTATGTGTTGGATATAAATTCAATGATACAGTAATAGATTACTTCCCAGCAAGTTTAGAAGATCTAGCTGAATGTGAGCCAATATATGAAGAATTTGATGGTTGGGATGATAGTGTAGCTGATGTTAGAAGTTATGATGAACTACCTGAAAATGTTAAAAAGTATTTAGCTAGAATATCAGAATTTACAGAAACTAAAATTTCAATAGTTGGGGTTGGTCCGAAGAGAGATCAAACTATGAGAATAGACAGTATATAGCCTATTGTTTAGTATTATACTCGGGTATTGACTTTATGTTTTGTATAAAATATAATTTTATTGTAGACAATAATTACATAAAAGTTATATTAAAGAAGGTGAAAGTATGATAACTAAAGATATGACAATTGGTGAAGTAGTTAGTTCAGATTCATCTAAGGCTCAAGTTCTAATGAGTTTTGGAATGGGATGTGTTGGATGTCCATCAGCTCAAGCTGAAACTATAGCTGAAGCAGCAACAGTTCACGGATTAAATTTAGACGATTTATTAGAAGCATTAAATAGATAATAATATTGTTCATTAGAGGATTTTCTTTTTAGAGAGTCCTCTTTTCTTCGCACTAATATCACAGTAATTAGAATTATGGATTTTAAAAATTAAGCGAAAATCAATAATTCTATTAACTCTTATGTGTTAATAGATGATAAAATATATTATAGTAAGATACAGCTTTACTGAAATTAGGGCTGTATCAATAGATAAGGTAACAAAGTATACAATAAGGGGGGAGAGAAACATTGTTGAATTATAAATAATTTAAGGTAATAGTATAAGTGAAAAATTATTGTGGATAGAAAGAGGTTTTTAACTATGAAGTTTACCTGTTATTTATTAATAAGCAATGAATAAATATGAGTAAAAGTTTTACTAAGAAATATGAAATACACTATTATGAAGTAGATTCTAAGTTAAGATGTAAATTGTCATCTTTGATTAATTTTATCTGTGACGTAGGTACTCAGCAATCTGAACACTTGGGCGGTGGAATAGAATATTGCACAGAAAATAATTGTGCATGGGTTTTCTATAAGTATGATATTAAAATAAATAGGTATCCAATGTTTGGCGAAACTGTAAGCATTACGACTCAGCCTATAGGATTTAAAAAGTTCTATGGATTGAGGGCGTATTTTATAAGAGATGAGGAAAATAATATTGTTGGAGAAGCTCAGGCACTATTTTTCTTGATTGATATTAAAAAAAGAAGACCTATGAGGATACAAAAAGAGCAATATGATATTTATGGGGTGGATGGAGATGTAGACTATGACATAAGTATGGATAAAATAGAAAGGGTTGATGAAGAGCAGTATCAGAAGGAGTTCAGAATTAGGTATAGTGATATTGATTCAAATAATCATGTTAATAACGTTAAATATATTGAGTGGGCAACTGAAGCTGTTCCTCTGGATATTGTTAATAGCTATATTATTAAAAGAATTAAAGTGACATTTGAGAAAGAGACTAAGTATGGAGATACTATATCATCAATTGCAACAGTTAAGGAAGTAAATGATGATAGTCTAAAATCATATCACACTATAAGGAATGGAGAAGGAGATACTGTTACTTTACTTGAAACTGAATTAGAAAGGTTAAAAGAATAACCATTAGAGTAACAACTATAAAATTTTTAAGAATTTTATAGTTGTTACTTATTTTTAATATGTAATCTTGAATAATTTTTATTAATTGATTATCTACTAGCAGCAGACTTGGCAGCTAAATAGCCGGAACTCCATGCCCATTGAAGATTAAAACCTCCACAATCACCATGAACGTCTAAGATTTCTCCACAGAAGTATAAATCCTTAACTAGCTTGGATTCTAAACGCTTATTGTTTACCTCAGAGGTATTTACACCTCCTACAGTGACTTGAGCATTAGGAAAGCCGTTAGTATCTATACAATTGAAATCCCATTCTTTAAATCTATCAATTAATTTGTTAATGTTCTTCCAATCAATATTGCTACAAGGCAAATGGATATCTTTTATTCCAACGTCTTTTAATATCGTAGGAATTAATTTTTTGTTTATTACTCCAATTAATGCAGATGATATACCTCTGTAATTAAACATTGAAAAATGACTAGAAAAGAAATTTTCAATATCTTCTTTGCTTTCATATGGAAACATATCAAGTCTTATAGTAACTTTTGAGTTGTTATAAAGAGCTTTAGAGGCATGAGATGATAACTGCATTATAGGAGGCCCAGAAATTCCATAGTCTGTGAATAGGACTTCTCCAACCTCTGTACGCACTATTTCATCGTTAACTAGAAGAGAAACAGAGCCATCAAATTTAATCCCAGATAAAGCTTTTAAGTAAGGGTAATCTAATTTTAACTGAACAATACCAGGAAGCGTGCTTATAATGCTATGACCAAAAGATTTGCATAACTTGTAACCAGAACCATCTGACCCTGTTTTCACGGCAGATTTACCCCCACAACTCAAAATAAGTTTATTGCAGGAAAAATTTTTAAATTCTTCGTTATTACTGCATAAAGTAAAAATCTTATTTTTATTTATAGAATTAATTTTACAATTTGAATATAAAGGTATTTGTCTATCATCCAGAGCCATTCTAAATATATCTATGACAGAAGAAGCTTGAAGAGACTTTGGATACATTTTACCATTTTCTAATTCAACTAAAGGAAGTCCAAGAGATAAAAACATATTTTTTGTATCCTTTACTGTGAATTTATTTAAAGCTTCTTCAAAAAAAGTATTATTTTCACTATGAAAGCATTTATATGGATATGATATACTTTTATTGGAAATATTGCATCTTCCATTTCCTGTAACAAGAATCTTTTTACCAATTCTATCGGTTCCCTCAATAATAGCAACATCAATTCCAAAGTCTTTTGCTATTATTGCGGCCATTAAGCCTGATGCACCACCACCGACAACTATTAAATCGTGATAAATCATTTTTTTAATCACTCCTTAGTTTTATAATAAATAAATTTTATCATAGTAGTGTTAACGTTAAAAGAATCAATAATATAAGTTGTTAAATATTTTATTATGTTTATTTTTATTATTAACAAAAGCCTAGTAAAAATCACATTATAGAGCCAAAGAATAGCTTTTGAAATCAATAAAATAAGATAAAAATAAAAAAAATGAAAAAATGTGTTGACACGCAATCTAATTTTAGGTATTATAGTCTATGTGGTCGGCAGCTTGAATAACTAAAGGATATAAAGTTAAGATATTTAAGCGAAAGACAATATAAGCATGGCTCCTTGGTCAAGCGGTTAAGACACCACCCTTTCACGGTGGTAACAGGGGTTCGATTCCCCTAGGAGTCACCATTTATCTATCTTATGGGCGCATAGCTCAGCTGGGAGAGCACCTGCCTTACAAGCAGGGGGTCACAGGTTCGAGCCCTGTTGTGCCCACCATAAGATGGCTCAGTAGCTCAGTTGGTTAGAGTGCCGGCCTGTCACGCCGGAGGTCGAGGGTTCGAGCCCCTTCTGAGTCGCCATTTAAAATATGCTGGCATGGCTCAACGGTAGAGCAGCTGACTTGTAATCAGCAGGTTGTAGGTTCGATTCCTATTGCCAGCTCCATTTTAAATAAAACATAAAACTTAATATGGCTCCTTGGTCAAGCGGTTAAGACACCACCCTTTCACGGTGGTAACAGGGGTTCGATTCCCCTAGGAGTCACCATTTTATCTATCTTATGGGCGCATAGCTCAGCTGGGAGAGCACCTGCCTTACAAGCAGGGGGTCACAGGTTCGAGCCCTGTTGTGCCCACCATAAGATGGCTCAGTAGCTCAGTTGGTTAGAGTGCCGGCCTGTCACGCCGGAGGTCGAGGGTTCGAGCCCCTTCTGAGTCGCCATTAAAGAACAAGTTCTAGTATAAACTAGAACTTGTTTTTTTATTGTATTTAAATATCATCTTGCTATACAAGTAATTTTCACAAAGAAAAATAATTGTTTCTTTTAAAGGTGTTAAAAGCTAGAGTACATTATATATTGTGCTCTAGCTTAATTCATTTATCTGTTTTTCTCAAGATTCTTCTTTATTCTTATATCCTCTGAATAAAATTTGCAAAGCTTAAATTCACCAATTAATCTTGAAGCGATTCTTTCACTGTATTGCTTTGTAATTCCTGGTAGAGTTAAATTGGTTGAGATAAGCATTTTTCTTTTACTAAGAATTCTTTTATTTATAACATTAAATAATTCAGTAACAGAAAATTCATTAAGATGTTCCGCACCTAAATCATCAATAATCAATAAATCACAATCAAGTATTAACGACTCTAGAGAGGAGTCATTATTAAATCTTATGTCTCTTAAATTCTTAATTAATTCATCTGAAGTTTTGTATATAACTAAATATCCCATATCTAATACAGCTTTAGCAATGCAATAAGATAAATAAGTCTTTCCACTGCCTGGATTTCCATAAAATAGTAGATTTGTTGAGATTGCAGAGAAGTTTGGAAGATAATCTTTTAATATATATTCTAAATTATTCTCCATATTTTTTCGAGGGGAAAACTTCTCATCCCCAAGTTTATGACTTGAAAATAAACTTAAGTCAAAATTATCAAAGTTATTTGATGCAATGGCACTTTCAAGTTCGGAATTTTTATAGTATAGCTTAATTAACTTATGTTTATAGCAACTGCACTTAATATTACCAATAAATCCTGTATCTTTACATTTGTTACAATGATGATGCAAGTTTAAATATTCAGGATCATATCCTCTTTCAACCAGCATTTCACATTTTTTTACTCTTAAATCTGTAATACGTTCTTTAAAATTGTCTATTGTTTTTTCCCCATCTCTAGATTTAAGAATCGATACTGCCATCTGCAAAGACATTCTTTGAATCTGATTATCTAATTCAATAATTTCAGGATATTTTTCAGATATCTCTGCTCTTCTAGATTTTAGTGATTTAGCTTCGTCTTCTCTAAGTTTATCATATATTTTTAAAATTTCAGTTTGATAGCCTTTAATCATCATTATCCCATCCTAAAAGTTTTTTTTCTAAGGAATCATAATCATACTCTCTTGCCTCAAAATTATTGAACTTAAGAGGAGATTTTTCGGTATTACTATTATTATAGCTTTTTTGGTATTTAACATTTTTATTATTCTTAATATCTTTAATAGCTATATCTTCTAGAGTTCTAATATTATTTTTATTCCAATTAGATAGTATACCATCAATATACTTAAAATCTGCTCTATTTAATCTTTCAAAACATACATCGCAAGCTTTTAAAATAATTTCATTTGGAAACTTATAAATAAGAAGCCATTTTTCTATCAAGTCCTGTTGAGGTTTCATTATATCAGTATTGTTAATACCTAAATAGGTTAATATTTTTCTTATGTTAAGCCACTTATCTTCGGTCTTCTTAATTAAATTTTGTGCTTGTTCAATATTAGTTATCTTTTGATCGTGCCAAGCCAATGCCACCTTTTCTATATATCGCGAATCACTTTTACCTTTTGATATACAGTATTCCATTAAAATCAAAATTAATTCAGAAGAGAAACCGAATTCTCTTTGCCAATTTAAGTAAATTGACATTTCGTTTGGTGATAGTGGTCTAGCTAAAAGCGTTTCTATATCTTTTAGCATATCTTTGGTGCTAGAGCTATCAAGAGCTTCTAATAAGTCTACTTGATTATTAGGTTTAACTGGTTCGTCAACTAAATCTATAAATTCAACATTAAAGTTACCCATTTTATCTATTTGAGTAAGCTTTATAGCTCCCTGATCATTCCAATAATTGAGTGCGTTCATAATATCAGATTCTAATAAATTAAGTGAGGAAGCTAGTATTGATGAGCTAACACCTAACTCTCCAGAAATATTATGCTTTAGCATTAATAAATAAATTTTTACAAATTCGCCTCTAGCTTGTGGCATGTATTTTTCTATAAATACATTACTAACAGGAGTAAATCCTTGAGATTTATTTTTCAACATAAATGTGCTCATTCTATTTACCACCTACCTTTCTAAGTATTTTATGATCCATAATACTAAATAGAATAATACGGCAAACTGCTGTATATAAATAATTATAGCATATTAT
>NZ_MZGT01000044.1 GCF_002029255.1 Clostridium chromiireducens | reverse complement strand
ATATATAGGTATTAAAATAGAAACCTATGTAAAAAGTTAACTATATAAAAAGATAAATATGTAAATATTTATAGTTATTATGCGGGTTACAGACATGTAATATAAGCATAATACTAAAGGTAAATTGCAAACTATTAACTGAATTAAGGAAGGATGATAAATATGGACGGAATATGGATAGAGGTTAGTGTAATAACAAAGAGTGAGGCTTTAGAGCCTATATCAGGAATATTTTATGGATTAAATTGTCCTAATGTTGCAATTGAAGATCCTGAGGATTTGCTTTCAAGAGATCAAGGACCATTAACTTGGGATTTTGCAGATATAAATATCTTAGAACATAAAGGAAATGCAGCTGTAGTTAAAGCTTATTTTTCTCAAGATGATAAGGTTGAAGAGATTGTTGAATATGTTAAGGAAAAACTTTCAGAAATTAAAGAGTTTGGAATAGATATTGGTGAAGGTACAGTTGAAGCTAAAAAGATGCACGAAGAGGACTGGGCTAATAATTGGAAGCAATATTATAAACCAGTTAAAATAACAGATAAGATTGTTGTTAAACCAATTTGGGAAGACTATGAAAAAAATGATGAGGAACTAATTATAGAGTTGGATCCAGGAATGGCATTTGGAACTGGAACTCATGAAACTACAAGAATGTGTATTCAAGCTTTAGATAAGTATGTAAAGCCTGATACAACAGTGTTTGACGTAGGATGTGGGTCGGGAATACTTGCGATAGCAGCAGCGAAGCTTGGAGCCAAACATGTCGTTGGTGTTGACCTAGATCCTGTTGCTGTTGATTCTTCTAAAGAAAATATAGGCTTTAATAATTTGAATAATATTGAAGTATTAGAAGGAAATCTTTTAGATGTAGTTGATGGAAAAGCTGATATTGTAGTAGCTAATATAATAGCAGAAATTATTTGTATATTAACAGAAGATGTAAAGAAAGCATTAAATGAAGGCGGTTTATTTATTACATCAGGCATAATTCATGATAGAGTGGATATGGTTAAAGAAAAATTTGCAGAGTGCGGTTTTGAAGTTATTGAAATAAACAAAGATGGAGAATGGAACTGCATAGTGGCTAAGGCTATTAGTTAGGAGTTTGTATGCATAAGTTTTTTATTGAGCCTCAAAATGTTACGGAAACTGAAGGAAAGATACTTGGAGATGATGTAAAACATATTTACAAAGTTTTAAGATTATCTGAAGGAGAAGAAGTAGTAATAAATAATTGTGAAGGTAAGGAATACTTAGGAGAAATAAAAACTATAACTAAGAGTGAAGTTATAGTTAACATAATTAAAAAATTAGATATAGATAATGAAAGTAAAGTTAAAGTACATCTTTACCAGGGATTACCTAAAGGTCAAAAGATGGATTTAATAGTTCAAAAGGGAACAGAGCTTGGCGTAATTGAATTTATACCTACAATCACTGCAAGAGTAGATGTAAAACTTAAGGGTGAGTTTAAAAAGCTTGATAGATTAAATAGGATTGCACTAGAAGCTTGCAAACAATCAAAAAGAAGTATTATTCCACAAGTTAAAGAAGTAATTGAGTTTGATGAAGCTTTGACTCAATTAAAGAATATGGATTTAATTATAGTACCATATGAAAATGCTGATAACTTTGGAATAAAAACTCTATTTAAGCAGCTTGATAAAGAAAATATAGATTCAAATAATATAATAAATGTTGGAATAATTATAGGACCAGAAGGCGGATTTGAAGAGTCTGAAATTAACGCTCTAAGAGAACAAGGAGCTCATATTGTTACTCTTGGAAGTAGAATATTACGTACAGAAACAGCTGGATTTACGGCTACATCGTTAATTCAGTATGAATTAGGAGATTTAGGAGGAAGACTATTATAATGGGAGAAAACCAAAAAAAAATAGTTAGAGTTAATAATAAGTCTGAACTAAAAAAAATACCCAATAAACAATTTAAAAAAAGTTCAGAAGGAAAAAGTCTTGTAGCTTTTGCAACATTAGGATGTAGAGTAAATCATTACGAGACAGAAGCAATGGCTGAAAAATTCATAAGAGAAGGATATGAAGTTACGGATTTTGAAAACTTTGCAGATGTTTATGTTATAAATACATGTTCAGTAACCAATATGAGTGATAAGAAATCAAGGCAAATAATAAGCAAGGCGAGAAGAAGAAATGAAAATGCAATAATTGCAGCGGTTGGATGCTATTCGCAAGTTTCACCAGAGGAAGTTTCTAAAATAGAAGGCGTAGATGTAGTTCTTGGAACTAGAAATAAAGGTGATATTGTTTATTATGTGAATAAGGCTAAGGATGAACAAAAACCTCAGTTAATGGTTGGAGAAGTTCTAAAGAATAAACAGTTTGAAGAGCTAAATATAGAAGAGTACCAAGATAAAACAAGAGCGTTCTTGAAGATACAGGATGGTTGCAATAGATTTTGTGCATATTGTTTGATACCTTATACTAGAGGAACAACTTGCTCAAAAGATCCTCAAAAAGTACTAGAGGAAATAAAGAAGTTAAGTGAGCATGGATTTAAGGAAATAATATTATCAGGAATACATACAGCATCCTATGGAGTTGACTTAGATGGAAATGTAACTTTAATAACTTTATTAGAAGAAATAGAGAAGATGGGTGGTATAGAAAGAGTAAGAATAGGATCAATTGAGCCAAGTTTCTTTACTGATGAAGTCATAGAAAAAATGAAGAACATGAAAAAACTATGCCCACAGTTCCATTTATCACTTCAAAGCGGCTGCGATTCAACTTTAAAAAGAATGAATAGAAGATATACCGCTAAAGAATATGAGGATGCAGTTAATAGAATAAGAGAAAATCTTAAAGATGCTTCAATAACTACCGATGTAATTGTAGGTTTCCCAGGTGAAACTGATGAAGAATTTAATGAAACTTATGAATACTTAAAGAGAATTAAGTTAACTAAAACACATGTATTCAAATTTAGTCCAAGAAAAGGGACGAAAGCAGCGGATATGCCTAATCAAATAGATGGAACTATAAAAGATAAGAGAAGTAAGGCTTTAATTGAACTAAATGCAAAGAATGAAGGGGATTTTAGCGAATCTTTAGTTGGAAGAGAGTTAGATGTATTAGTTGAGCAAGAAGTTCCGAATAAATTAGGTGTATTTGAAGGGTATACAAGAAATTATGTGAAAGTTGAAATTCAGTCGGGTAATGAACATATGATAGGTAAGATAATTCCATGTAAAATTGAGGAAGCAAATGGGGATTATGTTGTTGGAAAAATTATATAATTTTGGTATAATGTAAGTTAAGAAAATAAATTGAGATTTACGTATAAGATTGAAATTATTATAGAGAAATGTAAAATGCCCACAGGGAAAGTTCTGCTAACCAAATGCAAGAATTCAAAAGGAAGTTAAATCGCATGTGCGATTTGACTAAGTTCGAATAACGAAATGTAAGATTTGGATTTTTTCAAAGGAAACTCGACTCACGTTCGTTCGCTGAGTGCTCACAGAGTAAGCGACCATCATAAAATCATAGATTTGAGATGTCTGCTTAAGTTCGAATAACGAAATGTAAAAAAGCAAAAGGAAGTTAAATCACTTGTGCGATTTAACTAAGTTCGGGAAACCAAATATAAAATTTGGACTTTTTCAAAGGAAACTCGACTCGCGTTCGCTCGCTGAGTAAGTTCGACTAACCAAATATAAAATTTGGAGTCTCACTTAAAGGAGGTGAATTTATGGATGATTGTATATTTTGCAAGATTGTAAAGGGGGAAATCCCTAGTAAAAAAATATATGAAGATGATAAAGTGTATGCTTTCTATGATATAAATCCGGAAGCTCCAGTTCATTTTTTGGTAATACCAAAAGATCATATTGCAAGTGCAAATGATTTGAATGATAATAATGCTGATATTGTTTCACACATATTTAAGATTATTAATAAATTAGCAGTGGAACTTAATATATCTGATAAGGGATATAGGATTGTAAATAACTGTGGAGAAGATGGCGGACAGACGGTAAAACATATTCATTTTCATGTGCTCGGGGGAAGATGTTTACATTGGCCACCAGGCTAAGAAATTAGAGGAAAAATGGGGTAAAAAACATGGAGATTTTTTCTTAATTTCTTGACATTGTTTATTTGAATATTGTATAATATAGCATGTGTTATTAAGCCCATAGCTGAGTTAATTTAAGCTAGCGGAGGGAGGGATAGTAAATGTCAGAAATTAAAGTTGGAGAAAATGAAACACTTGAAAGTGCGTTAAAAAGATTTAAGAGAAAATGTGCTAGAGCTGGGGTTCTTTCAGAAGTTAGGAAGAGAGAACATTACGAAAAGCCAAGCGTTAAGAAAAAGAAAAAATCAGAAGCTGCAAGAAAGAGAAAGTTTAAATAGTGATATTTTCTTTTGAAAGAAGGTACAATTATGCCAACAATTAAAGATAAATTACAAGATGATTGGAAAGCTGCTTTAAAGACAAAAGATAAATTCACAGCTAACGTAATTAGTACGGCTAAGTCTGCTATATTATTTGTTGAAAAAACTGATAATAGAAAGCTTGAAGATGACGAAGTTATAAGTATATTAGCTAAAGAAATCAAGCAAAGAAGAGAAGCTGTGCTTGAATTTGAAAAAGGAAATAGACAAGATTTAGTAGATCAGCATAAAGCTGAAATAGAAATTTTGTTAAGATACCTTCCTCAGCAGTTAGGTGAAGAAGAGATAAAACAAATAGTAAAAGAATCAGCTGAAGAAGTGGGTGCAAATAGCATTAAGGATATGGGAAAAGTTATGTCAGCCGTTAAACCTAAAGTAGTAGGAAAAGCTGATGGTAAACTTGTAAGTCAAATTGTTAAAGAATATTTAAATAATAAATAATAAAAGAACTCAAGAAAGCCTTGAGTTCTTTTATTATTTATTTTTATATGCCTTAAAATTATTATAAATTTAAGAAAAGAATTTGTGTATTAAATTTCCAAAACCATCATAAATTACAATGAAGAAGTTTATGTAGGAGGAAATTATGGAGGATAAAATTCAAAAGGGAAAAGAGAAAATTCTAAATAAATTAGATTTTCCAAGTGATATTTCATTAGACTTACCCAAGATAATAGTTGTAGGAAATAGAGAAATAACAATTGAGAATCATAGAGGCATTATGTTTTTTGAAACTAATATGGTTAAGATAAATTCCAGAATTGGTGGGATTATAATACATGGGGAAGAGTTTGAAATACTTTTTATTGCTGAGACAAGCATTACTATAAGTGGAATCTTTAAAGGTATTTCATATGAGAGGTAAAAGAGATGTTCGATAGTTTAAAATCAGGACAAATAACCATAGAAGTTAATGCTTTAATGCCAGAAAAAATATTAAACATACTTTGGAATAATGAAATTTATACATGTAATATTATCCGCGTTAATTTAACCACGCTTAGATTTACGATATATTATAAAGATTATAAAGAAACTGAAATGTTAATTAAAAAACATAAGGGAAAAGTAAGAATTGTTAGGAAGAAAGGATTAGTAGTTCTGCTATCTAAAATGAAAAGTAGGATTTCATTACTGGTAGGGGTAATACTATTTTTTGTAGTTATATATGGACTTTCAAATTATATATGGGCTATAGATATACAAACCCAAAGAAATCTAAGCCCTTTTGAAATTAGACAACAGCTTACATCAATTGGAATTAAACCTGGCATAGACAAATCTCAAATAAATGTATATGATTTGGAAAAGAAGATGGAAAATTTAAATGATCAAATAATGTGGATTAGAATTAGGGTTGAAGGATCAACTTTAAAATTAGTAATAAAAGAAAAGGTAAATCCACCCTCAACAGAAAAAACATTATTTAATCAAGTTATTGCTAAAATGGATGGAGAAGTAAAAAGAATATACACTAATTCAGGAAATCCGGCAGTAGTACCAGGTGACATAGTAAAAAAAGGTGATAATTTAATCCTTCCTATTCAAGGAAGAGAAGGATTCCAAATAGAAGTAAAGCCAAGTGGTACGGTTATAGCTAACACTTTTTATGAAAAGTTTATGGAAGTTCAGATAAGTGGAGATAAACTAGAAAGAACAGGAGAAAAAAGCAGCGATATTTACTTGAGTTTTTACGGAAAAAAAATTTACTTAAAAAAGGCTATAAATGAATTTACTAATTATGATAAAATAGAAGAAGATGGTGGATTTTTTAATAAGGTAACATATTTTGAGAAGAAAGGAAAACCAGTAAACTTAGATAAGGATATTACAGTAAAAGAATCAACTCAAAAATTAGAAGATTCACTAAAAAAGACACTTAGTAATGACGCTAAAATTATAGATAAAAAGGTTACAGTAGATGATATTGGTAATGGAAAGATATTGGTTAAGGCGATATTTACAGTAGAACAAGATATAGCAAGGAACATATCATAAGACAATTTTAAACTTTATTTTTAGGCCTAATTACTCTATTAGAAGATGAAAAGGTGAATAGCATGAATATGATGAAGAAAAATAATAAAAGGAAGGATAATAGGATTCAAAGAATTATATTATTCACACTTGTATTTATTATAGGTTATATATTGCTTGTTACGGCAATAACTCCAAAGCAATATAACCTAAAAGAAGGAGATATACCTAGAGTAGACATAAAGGCACCAAGAGATATTATAGATGAAAAAGCAACTAAGGAAAAGGAAGAGCAATCACTCGAAAAGGTAGGTAAACAGTATACCTTAAAGCCGGAAATAAAAAAACAATCTGAAGATAATATTAAAGTTTTGTTTGATAAACTTGTTTCTATTAGTAATGATTCGAATGCAACGGCTCCAGCAAAAGAAAGTGATAAAATAACTGAACTAAAGAAGTTGACAGTATTTAAATTAACTGAAGATCAATATAAAGTATTAGTAAATATACATAAGGATAACTTAAGTGATTTACAAATAAAAATGTTAGCTGTCGTTGATTCGGCATATGAAAAAAATATAAATGAAAATGATGAGACAGCAATTAAAGAAGCAAGAAATATTGTGGCTGACAAGATAGATGCTTTAAGTTTAGAATTAGAATTATCTAATGTATTAAAACAGATAATTCAAAGTCAAATTAATCCTAATGTTTTCTTTGATCAAGAAAAGACAGATGAAAAAATACAAGAAGCTCAGAAAAGTATTTCTAAGGTTGTAATAAAACAAAATCAAACAATTGTAAAAGAAGGGGAACCAGTTACAAAGGATCAAATAGATATTTTATCAGACCTAGGTATGCTAGATAGTGAAAATGCTTCTGTAAATTTATATGTATATATTGCACTTGCAGTTTTTCTAGCTATAATATTATTTCTCCAATATATTTACATTAAAATAAATTACGGTGAAATGTATAGAAATACTAAAAAACTAGTATTGATTAGTTTTATAAATCTTATTTCTTTAGTATTTGGTAGAACAATAGGAATTGCATCACCATTTTTGATTCCCTTTGCATGTGCTCCTATGATGCTCACATTATTATTGAATTACAAGATATCATTTGTTATGAGCGCTTTAAATATAATTCTTATAAGTGCGTTAAATGGGTTTGATGTTCAAATAATAATATTGGGTATAGTAAGTTCTATAATTGGATCGACTTTATTAAAAAAAATACAGCAAAGGAACGAATTGTTGTATTCAACATTATATGTTGCAGCAGCAGGGGCGATTTTTTCACTGTCAACTGGGATGTTAATATCAAGCAATTTTATGGACATTTTAATAAAAGGTGGACTTACAATTATAGGAGGACTTCTATCAGGAATCCTTGCTTTGGGGATACTACCATTTTTAGAGGGAGTATTTAATGAAGTCACAACTTTAAAGTTATTAGAATTATCAAATCCCAATAATCCACTTTTAAAGAGACTTTTAATGGAGGCTCCTGGAACATATCATCATAGTATGCTTGTAGCGAATCTCGCTGAAATGGCTGCAGAAGAAGTTGGGGCAAATTCTGTAATTACTAGAGTAGGATCTTACTATCATGATATTGGTAAAACAGAAAGACCATATTTCTTTGGAGAAAATCAGATGGGAGGAGATAATCCTCATAAAAACATACCGGCTAATTTAAGTACGATGATAATAAAATCTCATGTAAAGGATGGTCTAGAATTAGCTAAAAAACATAATTTACCAAAGGTAATACAAGATATTATTGAAGAACATCATGGAAAGACGTTAGTTAAATATTTTTATTACACTATGAAAAATAGTGCTGAAAATCCAGATGATATAAAAGAAGAAGATTACATGTATGAAGGTCCTATACCTAGTACAAAAGAAGCAGGGATAGTTATGCTTGCAGATAGTGTTGAGGCTGCTGTAAGGTCAATAAAGAATCCTAGTAAAGAGAAAATTAATGATATGGTCAATTGCATAATGGATGATAAATTATCATCAGGACAATTAAATAACTGTAATTTAACATTGAAGGATATAGAAAAAATTAGAACCTGCTTCTTGACTGCATTAAATGGAATTTATCATCAAAGAATAGAATATCCTCAAGAAAAAATCAAAGATTTAAGCGATGAAAACAATGAAGTTGAAACTAAGGAGCAATAAAAATGATTTATGTAGATAATAGACAAGAAAAACTAGAGGTAAAAGATAGTTTGATAGACCAATTAAAAAAAGTAATTGAATTTACATTAAAAGAGGAAGAAGTAAATATTGAATGCGAGATTTCTTTAGTATTTGTTGATAATGATGAGATTAAACAAATTAATAATGATACTAGAAGGATTAATAAAGAAACAGATGTGTTATCTTTTCCTATGCTTGAATATGAGGAACAAAAAGTCTTTAAAGAAATGTACAAAGATTATAAATTTTCCCAAAGTGATTTTGATGGAGATGAACTTGTGCTTGGAGATGTAGTACTATCTTTAGAAAAGGCCCTAGAACAAAGCAAGGAATTTAATCATTCCTTTGAAAGAGAAGCATCATACTTGGTAGTGCATTCGATACTGCACTTATTAGGGTATGACCATATGGAGGATGATGAAAAAAAGATTATGAGAAGCAGGGAAGAAGAAATTCTAAATAAACTCAATATACCTAGATAAAAATATTGTATTTCACATAATTTTTAGTATAGATGGTGAATACTATTGTTTGTCTTTTAGTTACGTGATATGTTGGTAAGTTCTACTTAACAGTTTGAATAAGTAGAGCTTACTTTCTTATATAATAGGTGAAAATTTTTAGATTGCACTACATGAGTTTTAATTAGATGGGGGTTAAGATTATGTTGCAAGTAAAGAGGCATTATAAATTATTAAATATACTTAAAAGAGTAAAGTAGGGGTTAGCAATGAAGATGAAAAAAACACTAGAAAGTTTTAATAATGCGATAACAGGTATCATCGACACAGTAAGAACAGAAAGAAATATGAAGATACATTTAATTGTTGCGTTAATAGTATTAATTTCAAGCTTTTTCTTTGATGTAACAAAATATGAGTTTTTAATTTTGGCTGTTACAATAGCCATGGTAATTGCAGCAGAACTCGTGAATACCGCTATAGAAGCAACAATTGATATGACAACTAATTATTATCACCCGCTGGCTAAGATAGCCAAAAATGCAGCAGCAGGAGCTGTACTTATTACGGCCATAAATGCATTGCTTGTTGGTTATATTGTATTTTGGGAAAAGTTAACTAAGTTTTCTTTCACTTTAATCAACAGAGTTAAAAATTCAGAGCCGTATACAATGCTGATCGTATTAATAATAGTTTGCATTGTAACAATCATAGCAAAGGCTATATTTGGTGAAGGAACTCCTTTAAAAGGGGGAATGCCTAGTGGGCATAGCGCTTTAGGATTTTCCATTGCAACAGCAATATCATTAATTACAGAAGAACCAATCTGCATTCTTCTAAGTTTTTTACTAGCATTTATAACAGCGCAAAGTAGAGTGGACTCAGAGGTTCATAGTATTCTAGAAGTAATTGTCGGAGCGATATTTGGGGTTTTATTAACATTATTTATTTTCACTTTATTTAGACTTTAGCTAAACTCGTGGTAATAAAATTTTTATTTACAGGAGAATATATTAAAGAAAAGTAAGTTTAAATAATAATTAACAAAAAACTAGGTTGCCATAATTTAATAGTGAATATAAATAATTATTAAATTATGGTAGTTAATTAGATTGAGTACATTGTCAATTAACTTATAAATAGAGTATACTATTTGTAAAGTAGTATAACATTAGTTAAATTAGTTAAGCTTCTATCAAAATGAAGCTTATTTTTGAGGAGGAAAAAATGTTTAGATCAGGATTTGTTACAATAGTTGGAAGACCTAATGTAGGTAAATCAACTTTGTTAAATTACATAATGGGAGAAAAGTTATCAATAGTTTCAAATAAACCACAAACCACAAGAAATAATATTCAAACAATATTGACAGGTGATGATTATCAGATGGTATTTGTTGATACACCTGGTATACATAAACCTAAACATAAATTAGGTGAATACATGGTTAATTCGGCAAAGGAATCTACTAAAGATGTAGATTTAGTATTATTCTTAACCAATCCAGATGAGGAGATTGGTAGAGGAGATAAATTCATATTAGAAACTCTAAAAGGAAAAAAATGCCCAATATTTTTAGTGTTAAATAAGGTTGATGAAAGCACTCAGGACAGAGTAGCTAAAAGTTTAGAAATGTATTCTAAAGAATTTGAATTTGCAGAAATAATACCGATATCTGCAATTAAGGGTAAAAATGTTGATAGATTGGTAGAGCTTATGAAAAAGGCAATGCCAGAAGGGCCAAAGTATTATCCAGATGATATGATTACTGATGTACAAGAAAAGTTTGTTGTATCTGAAATAATCAGAGAAAAAGCACTAAGGACACTAAGGGATGAAGTTCCTCACGGTATAGCTGTAGATATAATTCAAATGAAACAAAATGATATAGGAACATATCATATAGAAGTGGATTTAATATGCGAAAAGGATTCGCATAAAGGTATAATAATAGGTAAAAATGGGCAAACACTTAAAAGAATTGGAGAAAATTCAAGATACGAATTAGAGAAATTTCTAAGATGCAAGGTTAATTTAAAGATATGGGTTAAAGTTAGAAAAGAGTGGAGAGACAATCAGAACTTACTAAAAGAACTGGGTTATAAGTCTAAGAAATAAAATAAAGTTATACTCCTGATGAATTTGATCTTGTTCTTAGAAATTAAAAACGAACATTAAAAGTTTTTTAATACATAAGATAAGATAAAGAGATAATAGTGGAAACATGAGATAAATGGGGGATGATTAATCTGTCTACTTTTGAAACCAAAGCTGTAATTATTAAGACACAAGATTTCAAAGAAAACGATAAATTAGTTTGGTTTTATACTGAAAAATTAGGAAAAATCACAGCTGTAGTTAGGGGCGCTAAAAGAAGTAAAAGTAAGTTTTTAGCGTTGACATTACCATTATGTTATGGAGACTATATGGTATATAAGGGTAAAAATCTATATACTCTTCAAGAAGGAAAGATAATTAATTCTTTCCAAGGACTTTTAGATAATTTATATAAACTTACTTATTCTTCATATTTATGTGAGCTTATAGATATTGCTTGTGCTGATAATGAGGTTAATATTGAGTTGTTTAGAAATTTGGTTACAACATTATACTTATTAAATACAGATGCATTAGATTATGAACTCTTAATAAGATCATTTGAGTTAAAATTATTAAAGACTACTGGATATAGTTTGATATTAGATGATTGTAGTATTTGTAGAAAAAAGATATCTACATCAAATTATATAAGCCTATCGTATTATGGTGGTGTATGTGATGAATGTCCCAAAGAACATGGTCTATTCATTTCTAAGGGTGCATACAATGCTTTAAGATTTCTAATGAATATGGATGTAGATAAGATATATAGATTAAATTTGAATAATGAAATAAAGGAAGAGATAGAAAGGGTTACTACTTTTTTGATATCCAATAATTATGCAAAAAAGCCTAAAAGTTTAGATATGTTAAAATTTATTAAGGAGTGATGAATTATGGAAAATATAACATTAGAAAAAGTTGATATGATACGTGAAAGAACAGGTATCAGTTATGAAAAGGCTAAAGAAGCTTTAGAAACTTGTGAAGGAGATGTACTTGAGGCCTTAATATACATTGAAAAGACTCAAGGCATACCAGAACAAAATAGCTCCGACACTGAAGGCGGCAAAGTTACAATGACAATAGAAGAGCTAAGAGCTTGGTTCAAGCAAACAATAGAAAAAGGCAATGTAGCAAGGGTTAAAATTAAGAAAGACGATACAGAGCTAATAGATATTCCAGTTAATGCGGGACTTGCAGCAGGAGTTGTGGCGATTATAATACCACCATTACTTGCAGCAGGAGTTATTGCAGCAATAGCAACTCAAATTACAATAGAAATAACTAAAGAAGATGGATCAGTAGAGGTAGTAAATAAGTATGTTTCAGAAGTTGCAAGCACTGTAAAAAATGCAGCAAGTGATTTTGCAGATAAAATCAAAACTAAAGTAAATGAAATAAAACATGATCACGAAGCTAATAAATATAACAATGATTCAAATGATAAGGGATATACTGGTGGTTCAGATACAGTATATAGTTATACTGTAAATTTTGAAGAAGAAGAAAAAGAAGAAGAAAAAGAAGAAGAAAAAGAAGAAGAAAAAGAAGAAGAAAAAGAAGAAGAAAAAAATGAAAATATAGAGAAAGAAAATTCAGAAAATTAAAAGATAATGATAGAAATATATAGGAAAACATATTTATAAGTAGGATAAAATTATTATTCAAGAGATATTTGGTGAATTTATTTGATTTTTCTGAAAATTAACTCTAGTCAAACAATAATTACATGATATAATTAGAGTGTAATAAAAATTAATACAAATTAGCTAAATATTTCTTGAAGTTATAGAAAGAGGGATAAGATTGAAATTATCACCTAGGCAAGAAGAAATAGTATGCTTAGTTAAAGAGAATGCGCCAATTACAAGTGAAGCACTTGCTGAGAAGATAGGAGTTACTAGAGCAGCACTTAGGGCAGATTTAGCAGTTCTTACAATGATAGGAATTCTAGATGCTAGACCAAAGGTTGGATATGTATATACAGGGAGATCTTCTAACAAATTAGTTTATCAGCAAATTAGTAAAATTAAAGTATCGGAAATTATGTCAAAACCTGTGACAGTAAGCGAAGATACAATGGTATATGATGCAATCGTATACCTGTTTTTAAATGATGTGGGCACGTTATTTATAGAAAATAACGGAATATTAACAGGAGCTGTTTCAAGGAAAGATTTTCTTAAAATTTCTATAGGGGGGACCGATATACACAAGGTTCCAGTTGGAGTAATCATGACTAGAATGCCAAATATAATATGTGCAAATGAAAATGATAATGCCTATGATTTAGCGAAGAAGATTATTGAACATGAAATTGACAGTATTCCAGTTGTTAATATAGTGGAGAGGTCTGATGGTAAGGACCAAATGAAGATAATAGGAAAGGTTTCAAAGACTAACATAACAAAATTATTTGTTAAACTTGGAGAAATCGAAAATTAATTATTAGGGTAACTACGAAGTCTTTAGGCGCACGAAAGAAAATAATAAGTCCATGATGCGATGAATATTTCCTGTTAGATAAGGAGGTACGTTTACCTCATAGTGGACTATTAAGTAAACATGCTGATAAGTATAACGGCAAATACACTGGCATGCAGACTTATTATTTTATTTCATGTGCCTTAGGTAGGCATCGATAGTAAATATAGTGAGAAAATTATAAGAAAAGAGGGAGTATTGAGATGTCAAATAAGTATGTATATCTTTTTAGTGAAGGAAATGCTTCAATGAAAAATCTACTTGGAGGAAAAGGTGCTAATTTAGCAGAAATGACTAGTCTAGGGATTCCAGTACCAAATGGTTTTATTGTTACAACAGAATCTTGTAATAAATATTACGAAGATGGTAGAAAAATTTCTGACGAAATAATAGGTCAAATCTATGAAAATTTAGCTAAACTCGAAGAATCTACAGGTAAGAAATTTGGAGATAACACAAATCCTTTACTAGTTTCAGTAAGATCTGGTGCAAGAGTTTCAATGCCAGGAATGATGGATACAATTTTAAATCTTGGATTAAATGATATAGCAGTAGAAGCTATGGCTGAGCTAACAAACAATCCTAGATTTGCATATGATTCTTATAGAAGATTTATTCAAATGTTCTCTGATGTTGTTATGGGGATTGAAAAGAGATTATTTGAAAATAAAATCGATGAACTTAAAGAAAAGAAAGGTGTTGAATTTGATACAGATTTAACAGCTGATGATTTAAAAGAGTTAGTTGATGAATTTAAGGCTCTTTACAAAAAAGAAAAAGGTGAGGATTTTCCAAGTGATCCAAAAGTTCAATTAATAGAATCTATAACAGCTGTTTTTAGATCTTGGGATAATCCAAGAGCTATTGTATATAGAAGATTAAATGATATTCCAGGAGAATGGGGTACAGCTGTAAATGTACAACAAATGGTATTTGGTAATAAAGGAGAAACATCAGGAACTGGAGTTGCATTTTCAAGAAATCCAGCTAATGGAGATAACGCTATATATGGTGAATATCTAATGAATGCACAGGGAGAAGATGTTGTTGCAGGTATCAGAACACCACTTGAAATAGGAAAATTAAAAGAACAAAACCCAGAAATATATGCTGAATTCGAGGGAATTGTTAATAGGCTTGAAAATCACTATAGAGATATGCAAGATATGGAATTTACCATAGAAGAAGGTAAGCTATACTTCTTACAAACTAGAAATGGTAAGAGAACAGCTCAATCTGCTTTAAAGATTGCAGTTGATTTAGTTGAAGAAGGAATGCTTACTAAAGAGCAAGCAATATTAAAGGTTGAGCCTAAACAATTAGATACATTATTACACCCAGCTTTCTACACTGAAGATTTAAAGAGTGCTACACCAGTTGCAAAAGGGTTGCCAGCATCTCCAGGAGCTGCATGTGGTAAAATTGCATTTACTGCTAATGAAGCTAAAGATAGAGTTGCACTTGGTGAAGATGTAGTTCTTGTAAGACTTGAAACTTCTCCTGAAGATATTGAAGGTATGATAGCTGCTCAAGGAATACTTACTGTAAGAGGAGGTATGACTTCTCACGCTGCCGTTGTTGCAAGAGGAATGGGAACTTGCTGCGTAGCAGGATGTGGAGCTATTAAGGTTGATGAAGAAAAGAGAATAGTAGAGATCAATGGAAAAGTTTATACAAGTGATGACTATATTTCAATTGATGGTACTAGTGGTAATGTATATGGAGAAAAGATAAAGACTGTTACTCCAGAAATATCAGGACATTTCGCAACATTTATGGGATGGGCTGATGAAATAAGAAAATTAAAAGTTAGAGCTAATGCAGATAGTCCAAGAGATGCAAAGCAAGCTGTTGAATTTGGTGCAGAAGGTATAGGTCTTTGTAGAACAGAGCATATGTTCTTTGCAGAAGATAGAATTATGGCTGTAAGACAAATGATTACTTCTAAAGATGTTGAACAAAGAAGAGTTGCTTTAGATAAGATATTACCAATGCAAAAATCAGACTTTATAGGTATTTATGAAGCAATGGAAGGAAGAGCTGTTACAATAAGATTGTTGGACCCACCTTTACATGAATTCTTACCAACTGCTGATGCAGATGTAAAAGAATTGGCTAGAGAAATGGGAATAACTTATGAAGAATTAAAAGCTACAGTTCAAGAACTTCATGAGTTTAATCCAATGATGGGTCATAGAGGATGCCGTCTTGCAGTATCTTATCCAGAAATTGCTGAAATGCAAGCAAGAGCTATTATTGAAGCTGCAATAGAAGTTAATAAAGATAAAGGTTATGATATAGTGCCAGAAATAATGATTCCATTAGTTGGAGAAATTAAGGAATTAAAATATGTTAAAGATGTAATTGTGAATACAGTTGAAGCAGTTATGAAAGAAAAAGGTGTAACTTTAGAATATAAAGTTGGAACTATGATAGAAATACCAAGAGCTGCATTAACAGCTGATCAAATAGCAAAAGAAGCAGAATTCTTCTCATTTGGTACAAATGACTTAACTCAAATGACATTTGGATTCTCAAGAGATGACGCAGCTAAATTCTTATCTGCTTATTATGAAAAGAAGATTTATGAACAAGATCCATTTGCTAAATTAGATCAAACTGGAGTAGGTTCACTAATTAAGATAGCCGCAGAAAAAGGAAAGGCTACTCGCCCAGACATCCATCTTGGTATCTGTGGAGAACATGGTGGAGATCCTTCATCAATTGAATTCTGCCATAACACAGGCCTTGATTATGTGTCATGTTCACCATTTAGAGTGCCACTTGCAAGACTTGCAGCAGCACAAGCACAAGTGAAAAATAAAAGATAATATCTATGTTTATAGGCTTGTCTAAAGACTTGATGCAATTAAGAGTTTAATTATTCATACAGTAAAAAGTATAGGATATTGTAATTTAAAACTTTACTAGTTTAAATGCAATATCCTATTTTTTATTTAAGAACTTGTAGTTCATAAATATTAGTGATTCTATTTGGAATCATGACAATTAAAATCTCTGAGCATTTCTGTAAACTGTTCTAGTTTAGAATCATCCCATTTTGAAGTACGTTCATGGAATAGAGATTCTTATGATTACTAATCCAATAGTTGTAATAACCGGGGCTACCAATGGTCTTGGACAGCTAGTTGCAAGCGAATTAGCATCATCTTATTTTAACTGCTAGGAGTAAGGATAAATCCGAAGCAACTAAAAAAATGATAAAAAGTATAGCACCGAAAGCAGAAGTAGAATTTTTCTTCGGAGATTTGTCATTGATGAAAGATGTCAAAAGAATAGGAAATGAGATTAATATTTAAAATAGCAGCCTCTTGAATATGAAATTCAAGAGGTTTCTATTTTACATCAAATTCATATTATATTTTGTTTGTACTGCATTTATTATGTTTAATGCGAAGTCATATTGGAAGTCTGACTTTGAAACAGCATTTGAGAGCAGGGTTGAAAAAGCGGGTTTATTACATTTATGAATATTTTTGTAATAATCCCTTGAAATCTTCCAATACTTTTGTGGAAAGCAAATATATGAGATTATATATCTTAAATCTGATTTTGTTAAGGGAGAAATTTCGTTATAATTATCCAATACAGATAAAGCTAAATCAATATTCCATTTTGTATTTTCTCTTTTTAATAATCGACGCATGAAGTATGCTAAATCTTTCGCACAATAATCTACCTTACATTTATCAAAATCTATAATCCATGGATCTAAGTCTTCAGGGAAAATTAAGTTCTTATTTACATAATCACCATGACATAAAGATTTACTTAATTCGCTAGTATCAATCTTGTTAGAAATATCTAAGGATACCTTTGCAAGCCGTAAGTTTGTATCAAAGCTTGATATGAATTGCCTTGAAAAGATATCTTTGTATTTAAAGGCTTCATTTGATGATTCAAGTAAATCTTGAAAGTGTTTTAAAGTTGATATGTAATAATCATCAAGTCCTTGTTTTGGCGAACTACCTAAAATAGGTTGAAAATTACGCGATATCGAATGAATAGCAGCAAGTTTTTTTATGGAGATTATTACATGATCTGAGTTATCAAAACTGCATTTTTCACCTTCAATCCAAGGAGTAAGTATGAAAAGCATATTCTGATAAGATACAAAACGATTATTATCAATTGTAGGTAAGAGTTTCGGAACTCTGATATTATTTCTATACAGCCATTCAATTGCTGAGTACACATATAATAAATCTTTAATATCATAATAAACCTTTTTTAAACAATAACTCTTTTCATTATAGTCTATTCTGTAGACAGCCCTTTGTTTTTCAGTATCCTTAAACTTAATTACAGAGATTTTACCATTCTGTAAATTATAATATGGTAAAACATTTTGTTTTATGATTTCAGGGGACAAGTTAGATTCTTGTAAAGATAAAATTTCACTACCCATAATACACTCCTTTATAAAGTGATTCTAATTTATATTAATAAAGAATTTTAAAGGAAATTAATCAAAATCAGCTTTGTTCAATAAATATTAGATAAAATATAAAAAACCTCATTATTAAATAATATTAAAGTGATTATAGTAATATACTTAAAGTATTTTATAAAAATATAAAAATTTATATGTAAAGGATATTATTTTTTTATTATTTGCAAATAATAAATATAGCCAATAAATAGAGGAATATAATGATAAGAGTAGAATACATAAAAAGAGGTGAGAATATATGAGTGTGAGAGAAAAAATTCAGAATTTTGAAAGCTTGACATTAATTCCAGAAGCAGCTTTTTCAAAAAACTCTCTAGGGAGAAAAATAAGGGAAGACGATGATGAAATTAGAACTTGTTATATGCTTGATAGAGATAGAATTATTCAAAGTAAATCATTTAGACGCCTCAAGCATAAGACACAAGTATATATAAAAACTTTTGGTGATCATTATAGAACAAGATTAACTCATACCCTTGAAGTATCACAGGTTGCTAGAAATATTGGTGTTGGAATTGGATTAAATGAAAATTTAATTGAAGCAATAGCATTAGGGCACGACTTAGGGCATGTTGCTTTTGCTCATAATGGGGAAGAGGTATTAAATGAATACCTAAAAGATGGTTTCCGTCATAACGAACAAAGTGTGAGGGTCGTTACAAAACTCGAAAATAATGGGTTAGGCCTTAACTTAACTGAAGAAGTTATTAACGGAATATTAAATCATAGTGGTCTAGGTACTATAAAAGACATTATTACATTAGAGGGAATTGTAGTTAAATATAGTGATAAAATGGCTTATTTAAACCATGATATAGATGACTCTATACGTGCAGGTTTACTTAGCATAGAGCAGATTCCAAAAGAAATTGTAAAAGTTTTAGGTGATAATTCAAATCAAAGATTGAACACTTTAATTAAGGATTTTGTAAAAACATCCAATGAAAATCTTATGAATGGAATACGAGTGGTTGGGTTAAGCAAAGAAATTAATGAAGCGATGATAGAACTTAGACAATTTATGTTTAAAAATATATATTTAGGGGATACCTTAAAGGTTGAGAGAAATAAAGCGAAATTTATTCTTGAGCAATTAATAAAACATTTTGAAGAAAATCCCAATCAAATGCCAGAAATATATTTAAGAATAGCAGAAAACGAAGATTTGCAAAGAGCTGTTGCAGATTACATTGCTGGTATGAGTGATGATTATTGTTTGTCGTTATTTAATAAAATATTTGTTCCAAAGGTTGTAATAGATTAGTTATTTATTAAATATATGTATTAAGTCAATAATTTTAGTTAAAGATTATTTATTTAATAACGATATTTTTAAAATAAAAAAAGGATTTTAAAATAAAAAAAAGAAATATTAATACATAGTGCAATTATTAATGTTATTTTTAAATGATTTACTTAAGTAAATAAAATAAATATAATTTTTATATGATTTAAGCAGGAAAACTCGTTTTTATGTCGAATAATATATAATTGCCAAAAAAAGCAGTAGGAAGGAGATGTCTCCTTGCAAATACCAGAGGAAGTAATTGAGAGTATAAAGCAACAAAATGATATTGTTGATATTATTTCAGAAGATGTAAGATTGAAAAAATCAGGAAGAAATTATATGGGATTATGTCCATTTCACAATGATAAGTCCCCATCATTCAGCGTTTCTAGTGAAAAGCAGATCTACAAATGTTTTTCGTGTGGAGAAGCAGGGAATGTTCTTACATTTATTATGAAATATAAAAAACTTACTTTTGTAGAGGCTGCAAAGTATTTAGCAGATAAAGCTAATATTCCATTAGAAATGCACAATCAGGAAAATAGCAAGGTTTCTCAAAAAAAAGAGCTTTTATTTAAAATAAATGTAGAAGCCGCACGATATTATTTTGCAAACTTACAAAATAATAAAACAGCAAAAGAATATTTTCTTAAGAGAGGAATCAAAGAAGAAACAATAAAAAGATTTGGACTGGGTTATTCTCATGATAGCTGGCATGGAGTAATGAATTATTTAAGAACAAAAGGTTATAAGAATGATTTCTTACTTGAAGCAGGATTAGTTTCACAAAATGAGAAGACTGGTAATGTATATGACAAATTTAGAAATAGAGTAATGTTTCCTGTATTTGATGTAAGAGGAAAAGTTATTGGGTTCGGAGGACGGGTTTTAGATGATTCAAAACCAAAATATTTAAATTCACCAGAAACAATGATTTTTCAAAAAGGAATTAATCTGTATGGATTGAATTTTGCAATTAAAAACAGACTACAAGAGGATTATATTATTATAGTTGAAGGATATATGGATCTAATAGCACTTCATCAATATGGTATAACTAATACAGCGGCATCACTTGGAACTGCACTTACTACAAATCAAGTAAGACTTCTTAAGAGATATGTAAATAAGGTCATAATTTCTTACGATGCTGATTTGGCTGGCCAAACCGCAACTTTAAGGGGACTTGAAATTTTAAGAAGTGCTGGGTTAGATGTGAAAGTATTAACAGTACCTGAAGGAAAAGATCCTGATGAATTTGTGAGAAACAATGGGAAAGAGGCATTTTTAAGATTAGCAAAAGATGCGTTACCTCTTATTGAATATAAGATAAAAAGGGCATCACAAGGCATAAATCTTAAAAATGGAAATGAATTGATAAAATACGGAGAAAAGTTCGCAGAAATATTGGCAGACTTAAATCCCATTGAGAAAGATGTATATATAAAGAAAATTTCGGAAGAAACATCGATTAAAGAACAAGCATTATATGACTTACTTTCACAAGTAATAACAAAAAATCAAAAAGATGACAATTTTGTGAATAAAAAGGAATATTTTGGAACAAAATTATATGTAGAGCCGGGTTATTTAAAGGCAGAGAGAGCACTGCTGAACTTGATGTTAAGAGATAAGTTTTATGAAGAATTAAAGGGTGCTATAAAATTAGGAGATTTTGTAATAGAATCCCATAATAAAATTTATTCATTAATATTACAAGGCAAAAGTGAGGATACTATAAATATAACCTCATACGTTGAAAGCAGATGTGATGATGTTGAAAGTTCTAAAGAATTGACTAAAATAAAAGAGCATGAAATTTTAGATTTTAGCGATAAGGATAGACTGATTAATGATTATTTAAAACAAGTTAAAAGTTATAAACTTAAATTACAAATTGATGAATTGAAGATAAAGCAAAATAGATTTGAAAAAGAAGGGGAAATTGAAGAATCTATAAAAATTGCTATGGAGCTTACTAAATTATCGGAGATACTTAAAAAGGGAGAGAGAGGTTAAAGGTTGTGACGGAAGGAGGCAATAATAATATGGAACAAAAAGCGAATGGAAAAGTTGTAAAGCCAAAAGATGATAAAAAAGATAAGAATGCTAAAATGGTGGCCGTAAAGGAATTAATTGATAAAGGTAAGAAGAATGGTTCGTTAACATATAAAGAAATTATGGAAGCAATGGATCATATTGATTTAACTCCAGAACAAATAGAAAAAATATATGAAGTTTTAGAGATGACAGGTGTCGAAATTATAGGCGAACCAGTTGATAATACTGTTGAAGAAGAAGAACTAGATTTATCAGTTCCGGAAGGTATCGCCATAGATGATCCAGTTCGAATGTATTTAAAAGAGATTGGTAAAGTACCTTTATTGTCTTCTGAACAAGAGATGGTTTATGCTAGAGAAATAGAAGAAGGAAATCAAAAGGCTAAGAAAAAATTAGCAGAAGCAAATTTAAGACTAGTTGTAAGTATAGCTAAAAGATATGTTGGAAGAGGAATGTTATTCCTAGACCTAATTCAAGAAGGAAATTTAGGACTTATAAAAGCAGTTGAAAAATTTGATTATAGAAAAGGATTCAAGTTTTCAACTTATGCAACATGGTGGATTAGGCAAGCAATAACAAGAGCTATTGCAGACCAGGCTAGAACAATAAGAATTCCAGTTCATATGGTTGAAACTATAAATAAACTTATAAGAGTGCAAAGACAATTATTACAAGAGCTTGGTAGAGATCCATTCCCAGAAGAAATTTCAAAAGTTATGGAGTTACCAGTAGATAAGGTTCGTGAAATCCAAAAGATTGCACAAGAGCCAGTTTCATTAGAAACTCCAATTGGTGAGGAAGAAGATTCACATTTAGGTGACTTTATTCCAGATGATGAAGCACCAGCACCAGCAGAAGCTGCTGCATTTACAATGCTTAAAGAACAATTAATAAATGTTTTAGATACATTAACTCCAAGAGAAGAAAAAGTATTAAGATTAAGATTTGGTCTTGATGATGGAAGAGCAAGAACTCTTGAAGAAGTAGGTAAAGAGTTTAATGTTACTAGAGAAAGAATTAGACAAATTGAAGCAAAAGCTTTAAGAAAATTAAGACACCCATCAAGAAGTAAGAAATTAAAAGATTATCTAGATTAATAGCGAAGCACCTATATTTAGGTGCTTCTTTTAAGTGAGGATCTAAATCTTTGATTTAGTTATCCGAACTTAGTTAAATCACGTATGTGATTTAACCTCCTTAAAAAGAGATTTAGTTAGCTGAACTTACTCTGTGAGTAAGTGATAAGTGAGAGTCCGAATCTCTGATTTAACTTCCTTAAAAAATAGAAAAGAGGTCAATAATGGAATTAAGTAAAAGATTAAACTGGATTATAGAAAAACTTGATAATGCTAAGGTTATAATGGATGTTGGAACAGATCATGGATACATACCAATATATTTAGTTAGGAATGGTATAGCTGAAAAAGTTATCGCATCAGATATAAATAAAGACCCATTAAAGAAAGCACAAATTAACGCAGCATTAGATGGTGTATCAGATAAGATAGATTTAAGATTAGGTGGTGGATTAGCACCATTAAAAAATAGAGAAGCAGAGGCTGTAATTATTGCTGGAATGGGTGGGAATTTAATTAGAGATATATTGGAAGCGGATTTTAATAAAGTCAAAAATTTGAAATATCTTATACTTCAGCCGGCTCAAAATCCTGAAGTTTTAAGGGAGTATTTATATAGTAGCGATTACGAAATCTTAGATGAAGATTTATGTTTAGATGAAGGTAAGTATTATGAATTATTTAAAGTAAGACATAAAAGTGGCGATTATATAAAGTTAGAAAGTATATTTTATGAAATAAGTCCTACTATGTTAAGTAAGAAAGTGCCTTTATTAAAATCGTATATAGAAAGTAAAATTGATAAAAATAAAAAAGTAATTAATTTTATCGTGGATGATACTGATCACGCAAAAGAGAGAAAAAATGAACTGAAAAAGAAAAATGAAAGATTAGAAAGTCTTTTAAAAAGTGTTAGGTGGTGATCTTATGATCAGAGTAATGGATATTGAAATGGAAATCGAAAGACTTGCTCCAAAATTTTTAGCGGAAAGTTATGATAATGTTGGATTAATGGTTGGTGATGAACTTAAGGAAGTAAAAAAGGTTTTTCTAGCTCTTGATTGTACAAAGGAAGTAATTAAAGAAGCAGTAGAAAATAAGAGTGATTTAATTATAACACATCACCCATTAATTTTTAGAAAGCCTAAAAGTATAATTAAAGGTGAGCTTTTAGGAGATAAAGTGATAGAATTAATCAAAGAAGATATTGCACTATACTCATGTCATACTAATCTAGATAGCGTTAAAGGCGGGATTAATGAAACGTTAGTTAAGATGCTCGGATTTAACTCTGATGAAATAATCGAGCCGTGTGAGAATAGTAATTATAAAGATAGTGGAATTGGAAGAATTGTAAGATTACAAAACGAAACTACTTTAAATGATATAATTAACATTGTTAAGAAAAATTTAAATATAAAAAATATGAGGATTGTTAGAGGGAATGATAAAATAAAAGCACTAGCAATTATAAATGGCAGCGGTCAGGATTATTTTAGTAAAGCAAAAGCTTTAGGTGCGGATTGTATAATAACAGGGGATACAACTTATCATTATGCATCTGATTTTAAAGAGATGGGAATAAGTATAATTGATGCTGGACATTTTGCAACTGAATATCTTATATTTTTAAAGACATTGGATTTTTTAAGAGAAAAATTTAAGGGTGTTGAATTCACTGTTTCAAAGAAATGTGAAGATCCATATGAATTTGTTTAAGGCACATGACTTGTTATTTATTTGATTGTGCCTAATATATACAAGCATATATTCTACTATGAAATTAATACTTTTAGTTTCATAGTATTTTTTTGGGAAAATATTAAGAGAATTAATTAACTAAATTGAGAGATGGTTGCATATAATGATATTGTAATAATAATTTAGCGGTGGATTATGAGTAGAGACGATGATTATAATGATAAGGCTGGAGGAGATTTGAAAAAAGATTTTAAAAATATGTTCAAACATAGTAAGAGGGCAATACAAGATTTTTTTAGAGGCGGAAGCAGAAGAAAGAAATTTGGTGGAATAAATGGATGCTTTCCTTTCTTTCCTAATAAAAATCCTCTTTTAATGTTATTATATCCTAAGTTGATAGTAGCTGGAGTAATACTTTTGACATTATTATTTTGCGGAGTCAGTATATATGGCATAATAATACTATTGCTATTAATAATAATATTTATTTTAATATAATTCTTAATGAAATTTAAATTAATTTAAAAAATATTTGCATATTAGTATAAGGTGTGTTAATATAGATTTTGCGAGTGAGACGTGCAATCGCTGCTAGACTTAGATCTAGGAGAGGAAAGTCCGAGCTCCATAGGGCAGGGTGCTGGATAACGTCCAGTCAAGGCGACTTGAAGGAAAGTGCAACAGAGATATACCGCCTAAGTTTTACTTAGGTAAGGGTGGAAAGGTGATGGTAAGAGCTCACCAGCGTGATGGAGACTTCACGGCTATGTAAACCCCACTTGGAGCAAGACCGAATAGAGAGGCATTAAGGGGCTGCCCGTCCCGCCTCCGGGTGCGTCGCTTGAGCTTACTGGCAACGGTAAGCCTAGATAGATGATTGCTTAATACAGAACTCGGCTTATGGCTTATCTCGCAACAAGTAATTGCAAGGATTTGAGGAATACCAAGTTGGTATTTTCCCTTAACTTTCCCTTGCTTTTTTTGCGTACAAAACATTTGATAAAACATCTGTAGCTTCAGTATTCATTTCTTTTGTTACGTGAGTATAAATATCTGATGTTGTCTGCATTATGGAATGGCCTAAACGTTCTTGTATTATTTTCATTGATACCTTATTCTTCAAAAGTATGGTTGCATTACTGTGTCTTAGATCATGCCAGCGAATATTTTTTTCTATGCCGCAATATTTACATAATCTTTTTATTCTTTGGAGAAATCTAGATGGTATTATAAATTTCCCGTTTTCTTGAACTAATAGAATGTTTGGAGATATATCTTAAAATATATTTTTTATATAAAATTCTCCATATTGAATTTTTTTAGTTTTAATAATTTTTTATGATTTTCTATTTTAATATATAATAATTCACTTATTTGTGAGGTCCTATAAAATGATTCTGTTTTTAATCTTTGAGATAATACATAACTATTTTTTACTCTGATTAACGCTTGACGAACTTTTAAGGTCTGCTTTTTAGTATCAATATGTTTATCTATATCCAATCCGCACAATTCACCACGTCTTAACCCTGTTTCTGCTGTAATATCCAATGCTAGTCTAAAAATATAATCTTCATATGAATCTGAATTTACTCTTTGATATATAAGCTTTAGTTCTTCAATTGTAAGTACATTTGCTTTAAATTTCGCTCTTTTAGGTGTGTCTACGAATCTGCAAGGATTGCTATTTAATAAACGTATTCATTGTCAAAAATTTCTGAAAAGCCTAGATTTGGTTCAAATCTGATGTAATATTTTCCTATCCAATGGTTACCGTCTATCACTATTCGAATATACTGTAGGCTATTGTCCTACTTTGATAATATACCAATAAATAAGAAATTGTTAATACATTGCTTAAACTATTAAATTTGGATTATAATGTATTTAATATTGATTTTTGGGAGGAATTTATGAAAGTATCATTTAATTTAACTAAAAAAGATTGTTTTAATTTAAATTTCTATATTTTAAAGAGATATTTTTTACTAAACTTTCTTGTATTAATTGTAGTTAGTTTTATTTTAGGAATTATTACAAAAAGGTTTTCTTTCGATTTCATCGTTGGCTCTATTATTTATTCAATTGTAATAGCGTTTATTTTTTTTCTTATATTATTATTTATTGTTCTTTTTAGAATATGTTTTAGTTCAAGCTATAAAGTGGGTGTATTGTGTGAACATGTCATAGAAATAGATGATGAAGGTTTTACGGAATCCACTTCAGTAAACCGAGATTTTTGTGTATGGAGTTCGATATATAAGGTTAAACAAAATAAAAAATATATTTTTATCTTTATTAGTAAATATAAATATCATGCTATACCTAAAAATTCTTTTAATTCCTTTGGTGCGCTAAATTACTTTTACGGTAGTTTAGTTAGTTTTTGGAATAAAAATAAATTGAATAAAAAAATAGATATAACATGCTAATTATTATTCGTACTGTTTGGACCTTCTATTTATAAGAAAGAACCTCTATGAATTATAGAAGTTCTTTTTGCACACGCTTTGCCCACAAGGAGTAAATTTTAATAAGTTATAATCAGTTATTATAAGTCTTTTTTGTTTCTTTAGGTCTTGTTTTTACCATGTTTTTCGTTATAATAAATCATTATAAATTACTATTAGGTGTAATATATTTTGACTACAGAACTCTGATTATGGCATATCTCGCATCAGTAAAATAGCTACTTTGGAAATGATGGAATGAAAAACTTCCATTATTCTTCCACTGGATATTTTTTTTGTTTTGAGACAGTAAAGAAGATATCTTTTTACTAGCAGATTTCTGCATTTCCATTGTGGCATGAAAATATATGTTTAGTGTTGTACTAATATCTGAATGACCTAAACGTGATTGAATAACTTTATAGTCAGTTCCTTCTCCTAAAAGTTGAGTGGCATTTGTATGCCTTTTTTTCGTAAATTGGATCACCCGATTTATCCACATATCTTTGTACTTCAATGCATTGAAGGTAAAATTAGTATATTTGAATTGCCTGTTACAGAGGTTATTAAATCAAAGAAAATTATCATAAAAGAATAAAATAAAGAAAATATTCTTAGGAATCATTGATCACAAGGACGTTTTCTTTATTTTATTCCTTAATGTTATTTATTAAATTCATCTATATAAAGTGTGCTTATTTTTAAAGATTTAATAATCAGCCCAATATCTCATTTAGGAAATATTTTATGCAAGCTAAAAAATGAGCTATCGCTAATGGATTTTAATCCGCTAATGCGACAGCTCTTATAATGTCTATTTTGATTTTTTAATAGGATTTACTTACTAAACCATGCTTTACTAAGTAAATTAATACCTTCAGCAATCTCACTCTCAGTCATTCCACCAAAACCAAGAAAAACCATATTATTAGAATATTTATCCTTTCGTAACCAATATGTAGATACAGGAGAGACTATAACACCATATTCTTTAGCTTTTTCTATTATCTCTTCTTCAGATAATCCATTATTTAATTCTAGCAAGATATGCAAGCCTGCATTTTTACCATGAATAATAACATTGTCTCCCATAAATTTATGAATAGAGTGGATTAACATATCATGTCTTCTTTTATTTAGAAGAGATATTTTACGCAGATGACTATCCCAATGTCCTAAATGCATAAACTGTTGAATTATTTTTTGCTCAACTATTGGAACTGAGGTTTGGTAGCTACTAAAAAAATTATCATATATTTCTAGTAATGATTTTGGTAATACCATATAATTCAATCGCAAGCTTGGGGATAAAGACTTTGAAAAAGTACCAATATATATAACACAACATTTTGAATCAATACCTTGTATTGAAGGTATTGGCCTTGAATTGTAACGAAGTTCACTATCATAATCATCTTCAATTATAATTCCATTTTCTTTTCTTGCCCAATCTAATAATTGTAACCTTTTTTGAATCGGCATCACTGATCCAGTCGGAAATTGATGTGAGGGGGTTACATATACTATCTTCGTGGAGCTATTTTCTAATTCAGTAATATTTATTCCATCCTTGTCTAAGCTAATTGGAACAACATCATACCCGTTATTGTCAAAAATTTTTCTTGCACCAATGTAGCCAGGATCTTCCAAAGCTACTTTAGAAAAATTGTTTCTGAACATCTGGCATAGTAAACTTAAACACTGCTCAAAGCCCGAAGTAATAATAACCTGTTCTGAGGTACAGTAGACACCCCTTGACTTATTTAAATAATCCATTATTTCTATTCGTAATTCTTTTTCGCCTTTACTACCAGTATAAGATGTCATAACCTCAGCATCTATAGAGGCCAAGCATTTATTTGATATCCTCCTCCATAAGCGCAAAGGAAAATCAGAAGCATTTAACTTTCCATATTTGAAATTATACTTATAATTATTATCAGAATTCATCTTAGGTAAAGTAGTTTTTTTATATTTTTCAATATTGACAGAGTTATCTCTCTTTAACTTAGTGATTAGCATACTATCTAGTTTCTCAACTATGAATCCGCTGCCTGCTTTACTTGTGATATATCCTTCAGAAGAAAGTTGTAGATAAGCACTTTCTACTGTATTTCTACTGACATTTAATGTTGTTGCAAGCGTTCGTGTTGAATATAGCTTACTGCCTTCCAAAAGCTGTCCTGAAATTATCTCTTCTTTTAACTGCTCATAAATTTGCAAATATAGTGGAACACTTGAATCGTTATCTAGAACAATCATTTTTTAAAACACTCCCCTTATGAACTGTATCCTATAAAATAAAATGAATTGGCACTTTTGATGAGTACACATTGATTGTATAATTGTTTTATAGAAAAGTCAATGTGCACAAATTAAGACTTTTTAAAATATTAAAATAATTAAATTTGTAGAATTACAGAGGAGGAATTTAAATGTTAAATGAAAAATTGCTTGAAGTTATATCACATGAAGGTGTAGTAGCTATAGTATCTTGTAGTAACAATGAGGCGCATGTAGTTAATACTTGGCATTCATTTCTTAGTGTTACTGAAGATGGTAGGATATTATTACCTGCAGGAGGCATGAGAACAACTCAAAAAAACATAGAAGCAAATAATAAAGTTAAAGTTACTTTAGGTAGCAAAGAGGTTATGGGACATCAAAATCCAGGAGCAGGATTTTTAATTGAAGGAACTGCAAAATTCCTTGTAGAGGGTCCAGATTTTGATATGGTGAAGAATAAATTTCCTTTTTTAAGTAGAGTATTAGAAATAACTGTTGCATCTGCTAAGCAAACATTATAGTTATAATATAACTCGATTTTTGAAAAGAGTACTTTATATTAGTGAAAGAACTAAAAAAGTGCTCTTTTATGTTATTCATTTTTATTATTTTCAACTTAATTAGGGTAGTAGGAGCATCTGTGTCATGCACTTAAAAGAAAATATTGTTGAAAACCTAAACTAGATTATAATAAAGAGAAAGCTATATAAGGAGGAATTTTTTAAATATGAATAAGAAAGGAATTTTGATTGTAACACTGGCGTTACTGTTGTCAAATGCGATGGCTGGATTAGATGGAACAATTGTAAACACCGCATTGCCTGCAATTATAAGTGATTTACATGGAATTCAATACATGGGGTGGATAGTTGCTGTTTTTTTATTGGGAATGGCAGTAGTAACACCACTATGGAGTAAATTAGGAGAAAGGATTGGAAATAGAAGAACCTATCAGATAGCTACATTATTATTTGCTATTGGTTCAATATTTCAGGCATTATCAAGTGATATTATATTGTTCTTAATTGCAAGAACTATCATGGGAATAGGGGCAGGTGGAATGAACACTATCCCATTTATAATTTATGCAGATTTGTATAAAGATTTAAAAAAGAGAGCTAAGGTTGTTGGATATGCCACAGCAAGCTTTAGTGCAGCTGCTATTATTGGGCCATTAATTGGGGGCTGGATAGTAGATACTTTTAGTTGGCATTGGGTATTTTATATTAATGTACCAATTGCATTAATCTCAATATTAAGTGTTCAATTTTTCTTTAAGGAGACAAAAAGAATTTCTAATGGTGAAAAAATTGATTATCTAGGTGCTGGTATTATGGTAGCCAGTTTGGTGATACTTTTAACAGGAATTCAAATGATAGAAACAGCATCGCTCGGCCTAGTTAGTATTTTAATTATTATCGGTCTAATTTTATTGATAGTACTATTTAAAGTAGAAGAAAAAGCAGCAGATCCTATTATTCCTAATAGACTTTTTAAAAATGGTCCATTAGTAGTTGATTTCATATTATTTGCTCTTTTATGGGGAGCATTTGTTGCATTTAATATATACATACCAATGTGGGCACAAGGCTTATTAGGAGTAAGTGCTTTAATTGGAGGAGTTACGCAGATTCCAGGTTCTTTTACAAACTTTGCGGGTTCAATAGTTGGACCAGCTATACAGCCAGCATTTGGCAAATATAGAACAGTAGCTTTAGGAACCTTAGCCTTTATAATTTCTTTTAGTATTATGGTATCTGCTGGAATAGTAATACCAATGTGGGTTTTGCTAGTATCGGGAGCATTTGAAGGCTTTGGTTTAGGGTTAAGTTTTAGTATTTTACAAATTAGTGTACAACAGGATGCGGAAAAACGAGATATTCCAATTGCAACATCTTTTGCATATTTATTGCGTATTTTGAGTCAGACATTTATGTCATCAATATATGGAGTAATTTTAAATAATGCTTTAAATAAAGGTGTTGCTGACACTCATGGAGAAGTTACTATTGCGATGTTAAATAAACTAAGTGATTCACAAAGCTCAGGGGATTTGCCTAAAGATTTAATACCGCTTATGAAACAGATTATGTATGGCGGACTTCATAATATAATGATAGTGGCACTTGTATTGTTAATAGTTGCTCTAATTTTTAATATTGGGCTGCAATTAAAGATCAAAAAAAGCAGTTAAGTTATTTACATCAAAAGTCGTTTCGATATTCTATTAATAAATGATGACATTGAAGGCGAAAAGTTAGTAAATCCTGATTTATCAGTAATATGTAATAAAAGTGGTTTTACAGATAATAAGTATATAGGAGTACCAATCCTAATAATAGAGATATTAAGCCCATCAAATAGCTAAATCTACACGCCTTCTTCCTTGTAATAGGGATATTATGTTTATGACAGATAAGGTGTTAATAGTGAATAAGAAGCTTCATTTAATGAAGATAGTGCTGCAGATGCATATAAAAGAACTGTTTTTAATTTAGACATGGCAAGGAAGTTTTATCGTTCCCTTTATATTTTTGGTTTTTTATATTCATAAAGTTAAACATAAAGTGGAGTATTTTTATTACCATCTAAAATAGGTATTATTTCAGACATTCCTATAACCTCCTGCAACTGGTACCGTAAAAAATATAGAAATTGATACTTTTAATGATAGCAGATTGAAATTATAATTTAAGTATCGAAATTAAATAAATGGAGGAATAAAAAATGACCGAGGACTTAATAACAATTAAAGAATTAACAGAAGAAGAGCAGTGGAAAGATGCTTTTTTAGTAATGAAACAATTACTAACTGATTTAGATAAGAAAAAATATTTACAACTTATAAAAGAGATGTACACGGAAGGATATAAAATGTTTGCCCTATTTGAAAAAGGGAAAATTGTTGCAGTTACAGGTGTAATCCAGCTTACAAACTTATATTATGGAAAACATATCTGGGTTCATGACTTAATCACCGATGAAAGTAAAAGGTCAAAAGGATATGGAGAAAAACTTTTATTACATATACAAACTTGGGGTAAGGAAAATGGATGTGGGATAGTAGTACTTTCTTCTGGCTTCGAAAGAGCTGATGCACATAGATTTTATGAAAATAAGATGGCATATACTAAATCAAGTTATGTTTTTAGAAGACAAGTCTAAGAATTACTTGTCTTAGTCTATAATAAAGATACTGTATAGTAGAATTTTGATTTGTAATATTCTTAAAAGATGTAATAGAAATATAAAGTGATGATTATAGAATTTTATTAAGTATAATTAAGAGGCAATCATGAAATTAAATTATATGGTATTTTCATTTTTATATTAGGAATAGGCAAAAGTAAATAATAAAGTGCCATATTGCTGACATAATAAACATGTAATATATGAATATAGAGTAGTTAAAGCACTATTTCCCTTTATTAAATAAATATTAACCAATATGTAGAATGGTCTACTGCACCATAGTAGATCATTCTTTTTTATTTTCCCTTGCTTTTTTAATGAAAATATTTTTAAGATGTTTAACTTGCTAGGCGTAGGTGAAAGAGCTGGCTCTGGTCTTGAAAATATCCACTTAGCATGGAGAGAGCAAAAATGGATAGTTCCAGATTTAGAAGAAACATATGATCCAGATAGAACTACATTAACTTTAAAAACAACATCAATATTGCCAAAAGAAAGTACTGAAAAACTTAAATCAGTCCTTAAAGAAAAATATTCGAAATTAAGTAAAGATGAAGTAATGGCTTTAGTAGCAGCAGAACAAGAGGAATGTGTAACTAATAATAGATTACAAGAGCTTTTAAATACTCATACAGTAAATAGTAATAAAATACTATCTTCATTAGTAAATAAAGGATTCTTAGAAACAGATGGTTTTGGAAGGGGAACTAAATATCGCCTTTCTAGTATGTTTGATTTTGAAAATCCAAGATCTATAGAAAATAAGAATGATGAAGTGGATTTTGAAGTTAAATTAGATGATGATGAAACTAAAATACTTAATTATATAATTAGCCATGGATTTATTACAAATTCACTTTGTAGATCAGAATTAGATTTAAAAAAGCATAAGAGTGTAAGAGTATTTAATAGCCTTATGAAAAAAGAAAAAATAGATAAAGTAGGAAGTGGAAATCAAATTAAGTATATCTTAAAACAGGAATAAAAATTTAAAAGCGACGAAGTGCAACGAAGAGCGACGAAGAAATATAAACGTTAAATTATATGAATTTAGAGATTGAATTTCCTGAAAAATGAAAAATTCAATTAAACACCTGCATTTGTTTAAAAGTGCAGGTGTTTAATTGAAAGAATAGATAGTAGTGATGTAATTATTTTGGGAAAATAAAAGCATTTGGGTTACTAAAAAAATTAAAAGAGCTAGGAAAAATAAAAAAGTTGGTAAACGATTATTAACTATATATAATTGAATTATTTATAATTATATGTGCTTTTAATATGAATGTTATTGTTGAATTGTTGATATTACGTAACATAAGAAATGGGTGGGATTTTATATCAATATACATTTAAGAGAATGGTAGGAAGAATTAAAACTTCCGACATTCTTCCTACCATCAGTAAAATATAATAAAATAGAATTTAATATGGTAAATTATACAATATACCTCAAAGTCAGTTATATCAGTAACTAGAGAGTATTGTAAGATACGATAAAGTACAATAAAATATACTAGAATTGGAAACAGAACTCGGCTTATGGCTTATCTCGCATATTGAAAATTTTTTTATTTTGGAGATTTCTGCATTTCCACTGCGACACGAGAGTATATGTTTAGTGTTGTACTAATATCTGAATGACCTAAACGTGATTGAATAACTTTAATGTCAATTCCTTATTCGAAAAGAAAGAGTTGCATTTGTATGCCTCAAATCATGGAAGCTGACTTTTTTACAATTTTCGTTTTATTAATTGCCCATATGGAGTATTTTTAGTTATGCAACCATTTTCTGAAATGATTTTTCCACGTAATATAGTTAGAACAGGAAGTCCAGTTCCTTCTAAGCCAACAAAAGCAGATTGCTTATTTAAATATTTTAAACTGTCACATGTAATATTCCATTCTTTATTTGGATCTAGAAGAACTATATCAGCATCAGCGCCTATTTTTAAAGAACCTTTTTTCTTATCTATTCCAAAGTGTTTTGCAGGATTAGTAGACATTACTTTAGATATTAGTGAAGGAGAAATTCCTTTTTTAACAACAAGGTAATCATACATAGTTTGTAGGCCAGTTTGAATTCCACTGATGCCGCCCCAAGCATTAAAGATTCCCATATCTTCTGATTTTTCTTCAGGAGCACAAGGGGAATGGTCGCTTACTATCATATCAATAGTTCCATCACAAACATAATCTATTAATTTTTCTTTATCTTTAGAAGTTCGAAGCGGTGGAGCACATTTGAAAATAGCTCCTTTAGCAAGAAAGTCATTTTCATCGAAAATTAAATAATGTGGGCAAGTTTCAGCTGTGATTCTTACACCATCTATCTTTGCTTTTTTTATTTCTTCTGCTACAACAGGATGACTTACGTGGCATATATGAACACGGCAATCTTGTTCTTTTGAAAGTTCTATAATATTCTTTACGGCTATAAGTTCTGCGACTACAGGGCGTGAATTAAGAAAATCTCTGCGACCTAGTCTACTTTCCTTAATGGCTTTATTTTGCTCGTAGGTGATAATATTGTAATCTTCGCAATGAAAGCTGGCTAAACCATCAAATTTTCTTATAATGGATAATGCGGTTCTAATTTCTCCTGTATTTAAAGGTGTGTAATCCGGGCTTACAGGGGCAAAAAAGCTTTTAAAAGCTACGGTACCACATGAATTTAATTCCTCGAGATTATTTAAATTATAAGTAACAAGGGCTCCATAAAAGCTGTAATCAATATATGCTTTTGAGGAAACGCAGGCTTCCTTTGATAGAAAGATATCTTTGCTATATAATGCAGGTTCATTTTGCATTGGCATATCTATAACAGTAGTAACACCACCAACTGCTGCTGCTCTTGTTCCATGATAAAAATCTTCACGAGTTGTAAAACCAGGTTCATTTAAATGCGCATGAGCATCAATTAGTCCAGGGAAAAGGTATTTACCAGTACCATCGATAATTATTTTTGAATTCACTTCACAATTATCAAATAAAATATCTATAATTTTACCGTCTTTTATTGCAAGACTTCCAAGTTTTATTTTTTCAGAAGTTACTAAATTAGCATTTTTAATAAGTATATCAAACATATTTACCACCCAATCATATATAATTTTAAAAGACTGAAAGTGTAGATAAAATTATGTATTAAAATATTTTATCTACACTTAATATTTATTATTTAGCAGTTACTAATGAAGGATCTAATGAAGAAAGAATTTTAGTATCTGTATATTGAGAAAAATCAGGGACGCTGTTTATGTTTTTCATATCTAACATAAAATTAGCCATAGCATTTGTTCCAGAGACAAACTGGTCATCAAATTTCATAGAATAAACGTTATTTTTCATAATTCTTAGGCAATCTTTAGGATCAATATTAATTTCAGTAGCAATAATTTTTGCTGAATCCTCAGGATTTTCATTTATATACTTAGTTGCCTTATTTAAAGCTGATAAGAAACTTTTTAGCTCTTTAGGATGCTGATTATAGAAGCTTTCAGTGGCTTGGACTGTCATATAGAAGTCAATCCAATGAACATTTCCTTGTTTTTCTGGTAAATTTGAAGTTGTGCCGCTAAATAGTAACTTACCTCCTATAGCTTGTGCTTTACCAACCCATGGTTCCCATACAGCCATAGCATCAATATCACCTTTTTCTAAAGCAGATAATTGTTCTGATGCTTGTAAATTTACAAAATTAATTTTATTGATATCTACTCCTAGTTCATTACACATATTTCGGATTGCAATAAGTACTCCAGCTCCGGAAGTCATACCTATTTTTTTGCCTTCTAAATCTTTTGCAGAAGTTAGATTTAAACCAGGACGAGCAACAACACTTTGAGTACCGGCAGCATTGGCAAGTGGAGCAAGTACCTTTACCTTAACACCATTTGCAGCAACAGCGATATTGTTATAAATAGATCCAAAGCATATTGAAGCAGTACCACTGGCAACAAGAGGTGCATTTTGATCAGGACCAGTCATTAATTTATTATTTACTTTTAATCCTTCTTCTTTAAAATACCCAAGCTTGTCTGCAATAATTTGTTGGGCAGATACTTGAGGATCTAGTTCACCGTATGCATCTACTTCAAATAATTTATCAGAGGAACTATCAGAACTAGCAGTCTCCTTAGACGATGTTGTAGTACTTGAAGTTGAAGAAGTACCGCAACCAAATAAACTTGTTGATATTATTGTAGTTAGAGTTAATATAGAGAACAGTTTTTTTAATAATTTACTTTTTTTCATATTAATCACTCCTAAATAAATTTTGAATATAACAGAAAAGGTATAAACATAGAATTTTTATGTTTACACCTTTGTAAAACTAAATATTAGATTTGTTAGGTTTAATTAAATTTCCATAACCTGAATTTATAACTATGCTGCCATCTTTAGCAATTATTTTTCCACGTACTATTGTCAAAACAGGAGCACCTTTGCCCTCCAAACCAACAAAAGCTGAAATTTTATTTAAATATTTTAAACTATTTTCAGAAATTTTCCATGTTTCATTTTGATCAATAACAGTAAAATCTGCATCAAAACCAATTGAAATATCACCTTTTATGCCATATATGCAGAATATTTCAGCAGGACGTTTACTTAATGCTCTAGCCATTATGGAAGGGCTTAATTTATGTTGATTTACTAATTGGTCGAAGAATATTTGGACAGTAGTTTGTACACCACTTAAACCACCCCAGGCACCAAATGCGCCAAGATCATTTTCAGTTTTTTCTTCAATTGTGCCTGGTGAATGATCAGAGGAAATACAATCTAAAGTTCCATCACAGATATATTCCCACAGCCCCTCGCAAGCTTCCTTAGTTCTTAATGGAGGAGAACATTTAAATAACATCCCTTTATGTATTAAATCATCTCCAGTAAACATTAGGTAATGGGTGCATGTCTCTCCAGTAACTTTTATACCTTTTGCTTTTGCTTTCCTGATTTCCTCTGCAACAAGAGGATGAGAAACATGACATATATGAATTCTACTGCCAGTCTTTTCTGCAATAGCTATTACATTTTTAGTTGCAATTAATTCGGCGTCTAGCGGCCTGGAATCTAAATAATCCTTTGCAGAAATTCTACCTTCAGACAATTTTTCTTTTTGTAATTTTTGTATCATATCATAGTCTTCACAATGAAAACCAGCTAGACCGTTAAAGTTTTTTAATATTAATAAGGCTTTTTCAACTTCATGTAAGTCTAAAGAAGTATAATCTTTACCCGCATCACAAATAAAACTTTTAAAAGCCAAAGCACCGGCTTCACTTAATTCATTAAGGTCCTCCATATTATAGTTTACAAGAGCACCCCAGAAACCATAGTCAATAAAAGCTTTCTTTTTTATTAAGTTATACTTATCCTCAAAAATATCTTTATTAGAAACAGGCGGTTTATTATTTAATGGCATATCTATAACTGTTGATATTCCACCTATGGCTGCAGCTTCAGTACCATGACTAAAATCTTCACGCAGGGTATAGCCAGGTTCATCGAAATGCACATGGCAATCGATGAAACCAGGAAATAGATATTTACCGTTTAAATCTAATATTTGCTTAGCATCTATTGTTTCATCAGTTAAAAAAATATCTTTGATTTTTCCATTACTAACAGCTACACTTCCAAAAGAAATATTATTACAAGTCACAATATTTGCATTTTTAATTAATAAATCATACATAATTAACATCCCTTATTGTAAAATTTTTGTTGTGATATAAAGACCAAATAATCTAATTGTGTAAATTGTATACGTCTTTATAATGAGAATTAACTAGCTGTTACAAGCTCTGGAACAGCATTTTTTAAAGGAGTAGGGTCACCATATGATTCAAACTTTGGAACAGAATTAATATTTCCCATTTCATGCATAAAGGCTGCCATTTCATTTGAAGAATCTATAAATGATTTATCAAATTTCATAGTATACACATTTTTTTTCATAATACTTAATACTTGTTTTTCATCAAGATTGATTTCAGGAGCTATTATCTTAGCAGATTCTTCTGGGTTTTTATTTATATAATCAGTTGCCTTTGATAGCGCTTTAAGTAATGACTCTACTTGTTTTGGATTATTTTTTAGAAAGTCTCCAGTAACTTGCAAAGTAGTATGGAAATTTAGCCACTCAACAGGACCAGTTTTTTCAGGTAAATAAGAATTCAATCCACTGAATAATAATTTTCCTCCTGTCTTTACTGCATTTGAGACCCATGGTTCCCAGCAAGCCATCATATCAATATCTCCACGTTCTAATGAAGAAATTTGATCAGAAGGTGATAAGATGACAAATTGAATTTTGTTTACATCAACACCTAAATCTTTGCACATATTACGTATAGCTATAAGTACACCAGCACCAGAAGCTATACCTATCTTTTTGCCTTCAATATCTTTAGCACTATTAATAGTTACATTTTTACCAGCTACTACACATTGTGTATCACCTATGTTAGCCATGGTTGCCAGAATCTTTACATCAACATTATTTGCAGCAAGAGCAATATCTGTATAGGTACTTTCGAAAGATACTTTAGCACTGCCACCAGAAATTAAAGGTGAAATATCACCACCAGATTGCAATAATTTATTTGTTACTTTTAAACCTTCTTCTTCAAAAAATTCTTTTTTATCAGCTATAATCTGTTGTGCTGATATTTGAGGATCAACCACACCGTATGCTTCTATTTCAAAAAGTTTCTTATCGTTAGCAGTAGAAGTTTGTGCCGTATTTGCTGAATTACCACAACCGTAAAGTGAAGTGGTAAGTATTGCAAAAGTAGTGAAGATAGTTAATAAATTTTTTAGCCTAAATTTTTTCATATTAATTTCCCCCTCAATCATTTAATGATTTATCAAGTGATGATATTGCTTAATTTAAATAAAAAAAGGCATAAATATAAATAGTTATTTATATTTACGCCGTTGTAAAAATCACGTGATTATTAATTTTTCATACTCATTAAAATTTGTAGTAAATTTTACTATATTATTATTATAACAGTAATTTTTTGTATGATAATAGGCAAGTTGCATAAATAACGTATAAAAATATAACTATTTGCACAAAAGTTAATCTTTAAGAATTTCATAAGCACAAATTCCGAGATATATGGAGAACATTCTATCATTATCTATAAAGTCACTATGCAGCAACTCTTTTATTTTATCTAATCTATGAATTAAAGTATTTCTATGCAAAAATAATTTCTTCGCAGTGTCTGTTGAATTAAATTTACTTTGATAATATATTCTTAATGTGTCAATAAGATTTGCATTATTGTTTTTATCAAATTCAATTAATGGGCTTATAGTATCCTCACATAGTTTTAGTAAATACGATTCAGGCAGAGTAGAAAGAAGATGATATTCTAGTTTATCAGTATAGCAGCAAATATGATCAGCATCGTTTTGATGTTTTTTTAAGTTTATACAATTTAGTGTATCTTTAAAAGTAGTACGTATAGAGTTTATTCCTGAATGACATCTACTTATCCCAATGTTTATAGTGCAACTTATACTATCACCTAACTTATTATAAAAATCGGAAATAATATTATAAGTATTATTTACAGCCCAAATGTTACTTTGTTCTGATTTATAAAATAGAAATAGGCTTAATATATTATTGTTTGCACATAAAAATAAACCGTGATGGTCACGAAATTTATTGGAAATTGCTTGTTGCAGGGTGGATATTATTTTATTTCTATGTTGATCACTGCCACAATTCTCCAAAACAAAGGAAACACATACACGTTTCTTTGTATAATCAAAATCATAAAAATTACATATTTCTAAAATGTCCTTTTCACTTCTTGCATTCTCAGATATTAAAAAATCAAAGAAAAAATTGTGGTAGGAGTTTGAAAAACTCTTTGCTTTGTTAGATTGCGTTATTTCTAAAGAAATTATATTTTTAGCTTTCTCAAGCAGAAGTTTATCATATGAAGAAATATCATTATCGTCAATTAAGACACATACCAGGCCTGTAAAGTTTGGCAACGTCAGTACAAAAAAACGAAATACCTCATCATTTATTTTTAGCTTTCTATAAGCTGTATCGCTAATTTCAGTATGGCTAATATGAGAAGCAATTTCAGTAGGAGATATTTTTGGCAAATCTATTTCATTTATTAGATGTTTATAATCTAAGCTGAATATGGCGGAAAAGACATTATAATCACAATCTGTAATTATAATAGATTTATTTATAAAATGAGATAATTCATTAATCATAACATCAAGGCCTTGATTTTCAAAAAATGCTGAGGAAAGTTTATTAATAATACTATATTGAAGTAGATCATTATTAAGTTCATTGGAGTATATTTTATTGTATATTAATTTGCTTATTTCAGAAAAGGAATAATAAAATGGGACTTCTACTAGTGGAAGACCGACTTTTTCTGCTTCTTCTATCATTATTTCAGGAATTGTTTCAAAAAAACGTTTGATTTTGATACCTAAGGCGCAGCAGCCAGTCTCTTTTAATTCTCTAATTATATTAATCTGTGCTTCTTTGCTATCCTTAAATATATAGCCTGTTGTGAGCACTAACTCGTCCTTTTTTATCCAACGTATTACATCAGGATTATCTAATATATTTACGCTTGATAGGTGGTTATTAAGTTTATTCTTGCCCGCAACACATTTAAAATTATTTAATTCTGTACTATTTATTAACCATTCCAAAGTCATAAAATTACCTCCTTAATTTTTGAAAATAAAAAGCAATGGGGCCTTGTTTAGCACCATTGCTTGAAAAAATATTATCATATTTTAGCAATTGTGTCAAAAATAATGTGATATATGCACAACAAAATATATAAAAAATGTGCACATTACCATTGTAGATATTAATTTGATATATTAAACTAGAATTAACCTGAGGGACAAGTTATTTGATTGTTAAAATTACTTTTAATTAAGAATAAAATAGATTTGCAAAGGCGCAAAACAAATTATTGTTTTGCGTCTTTTTGTGCAAGGGAGGAAATTATATGGGCGTATCGTTAGTTAGAGTATTTAAAGCATTCGATGAATGCGAAGGAAAGTTAAAATATGTATTAAATGATTTTTCACTAGATATAGAAGACGGGGAGTTTATTTGTATTTTAGGAAAGAGTGGCTGTGGTAAATCTACATTACTCAATCTAATAGCAGGATATTTAAAATCAGACAACGGAAATATTTTAGTTAATGGAAAAGAGGTGGAGGCGCCGTCAGCAGAAAGAGGTGTTGTATTTCAACAACATGCACTTTTTCCTTGGTATACGGTAGCACAAAATATAGAGTTTGGATTAAAGATAAAAAAGAAGAGAGATTCAAAAAAAATAGTTGATAAATATATTGATTTAATAGGTCTACAAGGGTATGAAAATAAATATCCATCAAGTTTATCAGGAGGTATGGCTCAGAGAGTTGGTATAGCAAGGGCGCTAGCCAATGATCCGGAAGTACTGCTTATGGATGAACCTTTAGGAGCATTAGATGCTATGACAAGAGATACTATGAGAAAAGAGTTAATAAAAATATGGAAAGCAACAAATAAAACTATTATTTTTATTACTCACAGTGTACCAGAAGCAGTATATTTAGCAGATAGAGTTGTTTTATTAAAAGAAGGCAAGATAGAGATGTTAGAAAAAATAGATATACCAAGGCCTAGAAATACTAAGAGTGTTGAATTTATGAAGTATGTTGAAATGTTTGAAAAAGGGCTTACAGATAATTTAGATGAAGCCGTAATAACAGAATAGAAATGGAGGGATAAAAATGGAGGTATATGAAATGAAGCCGGAAACAATATTAAAAGGCATAAATGAGAAAGTAGAAGCGGAAGTTAATGTGCCACGTATATCTAGAAAGACTGAGCAAGCAATAAGGGAAAAGAGAAATAAGTGGTATAAGATACTTTCATTATTTATATTTTTTATTATATGGGAAATGGCTAGCAGAATTAATGTTTATCAAGGGTGGTTTAATCCAGTTTTCTTACCATCACCGACTTTGATTATTCAGACAGGATATGATTATTTTCAAAAAGGAATTTTGTTTAAGCATATAGGGATAAGCTTATATAGAATGCTTGGCGGATTTATGATTGGAACTATTATAGCTGTTATTGGAGGGTCTCTAATTGCAAACTTTAAATGGATTGAGAATTTGATAATGCCTATAGTTAATATGTTTGGGCCAATACCGGTTCTTGCGTTTTTACCAATGTTTTTAATTTGGTTTGGAATTGGGGAAGGTTCAAAAATAACATTAATAACATATACAACATTTATAGCGATGTTACCGTATGTAATTGATGGAATAAAAAATACAGATCCAGTACTTATTAGATCAGCGGTAAGTTTAGGTGCATCTAGAGTTCAAGTATTTACAAAAATAATATTGAATTCAGCTATGCCTAATATCTTTTCAGGAATGAAAGCGTGTCTTGGATTAGGGTTTTCTTCATTGGTAGTGGCAGAAATGATGGGAGCATCTTCAGGGTTAGGATATATAATTGTAGACGCAAAAAATTGGTTTAAGATGGCCGATATGTTTTTGGCTGCAATATTAATCGGTATTTTATACACTCTCTTCTTTTGTCTGCTTACTGCTCTAGAGAACATTTTATTTAAGTGGAAAAAAGACGGAATAACAAGTGCAGTAGAGTCTTAAAGGAAAGTGATGATTATGATAAATGAAATTGCAAAAAATATAGAAAAACATTTAAAAGCATTAAGGGAATTCACATCTACATGTGGCAATGGAGTCACGAGATTTCCCTTTACAAAAGAAGCGAAAATGGCGGTTCAATATCTAGAAGATGAAATGAAGAAGATTGGTTTAAAAACTAGAATAGATGAATCAGGAGCTATTATTGGGAGATTGGAAGGAAAAGAAAAAAGAACTATTATTATAGGTTCACATTATGACAGCGTAAAATACGGAGGAGAATTTGATGGCATTGCTGGAATTGTTTGTGGATTAGAGGTGGCAAGACTACTTAAAGAAAAAGATTTTTCATCTAAATATTCTGTTGAAATAATTGGTACCAATGATGAGGAAGGTGCTAGATTTAAATCTGGATTTTTTTCGAGTAAAGCTATGCTTGGTCAGCTTAAGGTTTCAGATTTAGAAGCATTTAAAGATTCAGATAATATAAGCATATATGATGCAATGAAAGATTATGGTTTAAATCCAGATAGGATATATGAAGCAAAAAGAAATTTGGAAGATATTAAAGCTTTTTTAGAGATTCATATTGAGCAAGGTCCAGTTCTTGAGAAACATGGAAAAGATATTGGGATAGTTGATACTATTGTTGGCATGCAAAGATATATGGTAAACATACAAGGAAGAGCAGATCATGCAGGCACGACTCCAATGGATATGAGAATAGATGCAGTAGAAGTTGCTGCAAAAGTTATATCAAATATTGGAGATATTGCAAGAACATATAAAAATGCAGTTGCAACCGTAGGAAGTATAAATGTTTTTCCAAACGAAATCAATACAATCGCACAAAATGTATCATTTAGTATAGATATAAGAAGCACAAAACAGGAAGCAGTTAATTCTATATATCAAAAAATAAAAGAATGGATTGAAAATATTACGAGTAAGTATAATTCAAAATATTCGATTACAAGCACATTGAGTATAAATCCTGTAGATATGAATGAAGGTTTAAAAGATAAAATTGAAAAAAGCTGTATAGAAAGAAAGTTTTTATATGAACATATAAACAGCGGAGCGGGACATGATAGTTTGCCTATGGCAGAGGCTGTAGACACGGCTATGATATTTGTTCCAAGCAAAGCTGGAAGAAGTCATAGCAAAGAAGAATTTACTAGCTATGAGCATTTGGCTAAAGCTGCTTTAGTAGCATTAGATGCAATAGTTAATATATAAATAGAAATGAAGGAGAGATAGAAATGGGATATCCTAAAGACTTATTATCAACAAGAGCAGTGGTTAAGCCAGGTTTATGGGCTGTAATACCAAAAGAAGGCCTAGTAAACAATGTAGTACCAAATATTAAAGATTGCAAGGTGAGCATTGTAGCTTCACCCAAAATGGGTGCAAGTTTTGTACAATATATTATAGATGCACAAGTGGGAGGAGGCACAACCTCACCTTTTGCAAAGGAAGAAAAAATTGAAAGCTTTATTTATGTTGTAAATGGAAGTGTAGAAGTTGTAATAGAAAATGAAAAACACTTATTAAGTGATGGAGGATATGCTTTTGCACCAGAAGGCATGGGTATGAGTTTTAAAAATATTGGATCAGAGGCTGCAAAAATACTTTTATATAAACAAGTATATATAAAATATGAAGACTTAGAAGCTAAAGTGGTAGTAGGAAATGTAAATGACATTGAATATAGAATTTATGATGATATGGCAAATGTATTTATAAAAGATTTACTTCCAACAGATCTTGGATTTGACATGAATATGCATATATTATGCTTTGAACCAGGTGGATGTCATCCATTCGTGGAAACTCATGTACAAGAACATGGTGCCTATATATTAAGTGGAGAAGGAATGTATTTAATGGATAATACATGGATGGGAATAAAGAAAGAAGATTTTATGTGGTTTGGTCCATATGTACCACAATGTGCTTATGGTGTAGGGACAGAAAATTTTGCTTATATTTACTCAAAGGATTGTAACAGAGATGTGACTCTGTAAGTCAATATGATTTGAAAAATAGTATTTATTCAAAAATAGCAGTTGGATATAGGATTCATTTATTTTCTTAGGAGGAATAAATAAGGACTATATAATTAAATAAATTTCACAAATACAATTATTATTAAAGGAGATTAATAAAATGAAATTAGTAATATTAGAGCCATTAGGTGTAAATAAGGATAAATTATTAGGCATGGCAAAGGATACTTTAGGAAGTGAGGTAGACATAATATATTATGATACAAGAGTAGAAGATACTGAAACATTAATAGAAAGAAGTAAGGAGGCAGATGCTGTAGTTCTTTCTAATCTTCCATATAAAAAAGAAGTAATAGAAAATTGTCCTAATTTAAAAATGATATGTGTTGCATTTACTGGAGTAGATCATGTTGCTATGGATTACTGCAAAGAAAAAGATATTATGGTATGTAATTGTGCTGGGTATTCAACTGTTGCAGTTGCAGACT
>NZ_MZGT01000043.1 GCF_002029255.1 Clostridium chromiireducens | reverse complement strand
ACATAATCTATATTATCTATTTAACTTTATAATATTTTACGTAAAAAAGAGTTCCTATATATAATGATAGACAATCCAATCATTATATATAGGAACTTTATTATATATCTTTATTTATTATAATTTTTACCTTGTACTTTACTTATTGCCATTTTTGCCAAGACAACAAAAAATGCAAAAAATATAAAAGCAGGAAGTCCAGACAGTACTTTCGCTACATGATTGCTCAATATGTATTCCATATTATATTTCAATATATGTCCAATAATAAATAAATCTATAAATTCACTTATGAACTGTATTATGATCACACTAATAGTTACTAATATTGATGTTATTAGGTTAATTTTATTTATTAAAATATTAGTAAATATATATGCTGCTATTAATAGCAAAGTATGTATCCCAAAGTCTATAGGTAAGAGTCTTACTCCACAAACCAAAGTAAAATTCACTATAACAGACAAAAAGAACCTCTTAATATTTATTGGGGTTTGTGACAAAGTATAAAATGCCCAAACAAAAAGCAAACTTTCAGGGACTGATATTCCAATCAAATATATTAGTGACATTTCAAACAACTTACATCTCTCCCATCTTATCGACAAACTATTTTCAAATTCACGTGACTATATGTCAGATAATTCCATGCTAACTCTTTCAATCACATTGTCTTTTATCTCTGTTTCAACCTTCGTTTCCTCGGATTGCCTTGAAGGTAACACAACAGTAAATTCACTTCCATGACCTAATTTACTTTCAAGTTTAATTTCACCATTATGTAATTCTACGAAAGATTTTACAAGCGAAAGTCCTATACCAGTTCCTTCATGATTTCTTTTTAAACTCTTGTTCACTTGAGTAAATCTTCCAAATATAAATTCCTTTTTATCAACAGCTATTCCTATTCCTGTATCTTTAACAGATATCTCGACTTTTTCATTTTTATCTTTTATGCTTATATATATATATCCGCCCCTATCTGTAAACTTCAAGGCGTTTGAAAGTAAATTTAAAATTATTCTTTCCATTTTGTCCACATCAAAAGCAATAATTTTCTCTTCAATATCAGTATCAAATACCAATTCTATCCCCTTGTCTTCAGCATATGGAACTATAGACATAGCAATGGTTTCAACCACATAAACAATATCTTCATTCTGCATATTTGGAATAATAAATCCAGAATCATATTTTACTATATCTAATAAATTATTAACTAATTTAATTAACCTATAGCAATTTTGTTTCATTACATCTAAATATTTCTTTCTATTTTTGATAAATTCTTCATCATCATATACATTCAATAATTGAAGTGAAGAAAATATCACATTTAAAGGCGTCTTTAATTCATGCGATATATTAGAAAAAAATTCAGTTATAAATCTGTTCTGTTGCTGGGTTTCATTTAATAACTTAATATTTTCCTTTACTTCGTCTTTTAATTTTTGTACTTGTTTTTCTGGTGTAATATCTCTCATGATAGTTAGTATTACAGGCATTTTTCCATAAACGCAATATGTAGAGATATTATGAACATTGATCTTCTTGCCTTTGTTATTTATAATTTTTTCTTCAAAGGATACCGCTGACTTTTTATTATTTATTATATCTAGATATTTTCCCTTTATTTTTTTATAATCATCTGTATTGTAAAAAGCAGTGAGATATTTTTTTTTCATTTCTTCTAATGAGTTTATTCCAAACAATTCTATAGCTTTTTTATTTAAATATAATATTTTCTCACTATCGTGAATCATAATTGAATAGTAAGAATATTTAATTAGTAAATTATAACAATCTTCATTTTTTAATAACATTTCTTCGATATAATCATGTTGTCTTAGCTGTTCTTTTAGCTCCGACTCTAACAATTCTCTTTGGTCACTTTCAAATTTTTTATATTCCCCTAAAACCCATGCAACCATAATAAATCCTAATGCTAGCATCAAATCATTTTCAAAATATATATTAACTCTTAAATTTGGAGCAAAAAATAAGTCTATAAAAAATATGATAAATGATGATAATGTTGCAACTATTAAACCATATTTTTTACCTAATGATATTGTTGATGAAATAATGCTAAATAAAAACAAATACTTATACTGACTTTGATATGTATTCGATAAAAATATCAATATACACAACATAAAAGTAAAAGCACTATCTTCAACTATTTGAACAGTTTTAATATTTTTATATTTAAATATATATATATATGAAAATGACCATAATAAAATAGTGATTATTAACAATGCTGGGATAAATAAAATGACATAATTGTTTAACGGGATCTGATTTAAGTAATCTGGACTTTTCAATAATTCGTTCATACTTATTATTGAAATAATCAATAATACTCCAAATTTTGCGATAGAAATGGTTCCAAGTATATTTCTGTATCTGTTATTATTAATAGTATTCACTTAATCCACCTTCTATTTATAGATATGAAACTTTTGCTAAATGATAAGTTTAAATATATACTTACATTAAATCCAATAATTGCTTGCAAATATTATATTTTTACAGAAACAATTATACATTAACATAATATAATAATTCATACAAAAAATCTACATTTTTTTACACAGTCTCATTATATATAGTTTAAATTTAGGGTAATTTAAACTATTTTTAAGCGATACCTAAATCTTTGAAATTTTTTTTAGAATTATATACTTTCATTAAAAACCAATATCATCATAAATATTTAATATTATAATTTAATGATTATAATATTAAATTACGTAATGCCTTTTATCCATAAAAAAGTAAGCTGTATCAAAATAAAAATCACTTTTTATTTTGATACAGCTTATCTTTATAATAAAATTATATTATTTCTTCTAATGTTTTTCTAATTGCTTTTATAAAATCAAAAGTATTTAGAGTCTGAATATTGTCATGCTCTGCAAGTGATGCTAAATCCTTAGTCATTATTCCATCTTCAATTGTCTTTATTGAAGCCTTTTCTAATTTATCTGCAAAATCCACTAAAGCTGAATTATTATCTAATTCTCCTCTTTTCTTTAACGCTCCAGACCATGCAAATATAGTTGCAATTGAATTTGTTGATGTTTCTTCACCTTTTAAGTGCTTATAGTAATGTCTTTGAACAGTACCATGAGCTGCTTCATATTCATAGTTTCCTTCTGGTGAAACTAATACTGATGTCATCATTGCAAGTGAACCAAAAGCTGTAGCAACCATGTCACTCATTACATCTCCATCGTAATTCTTGCACGCCCATATTATTCCGCCTTCTGATTTAACTACTCTAGCTACAACATCATCTATTAATGTGTAGAAATACTCAATTCCTGCTTCATCAAACTTAGCTTTATATTCTGCATCAAATATTTCTTGGAATATATCTTTAAATGTATGGTCATATTTCTTTGAAATTGTATCCTTAGTTGCAAACCATAAGTCTTGCTTAGTATCTAGTGCGAAACCGAAACAAGCTCTTGCAAAACTTTCAATAGACTCATTAAGGTTATGCATACCAAGAACTACTCCATCACCTGCAAAGTTATGTACTAACTCTCTTTTTTCTTCACCAGTTTCTGAAGTAAATACAAGTTCACACTTACCTTTTCCTTCTATCTTCATTTCTACATCTCTATATACATCTCCATAAGCATGTCTTGCTATAGTTATAGGCTTTTTCCATGTTCTAACGTATGGTTTTACTGGTTCTACTATAATTGGTGCTCTAAATACTGTTCCATCTAAAATTGCTCTTATAGTACCATTAGGACTTTTCCACATTTCTTTTAAATCATATTCTTTAACTCTTGCTGCATTTGGCGTAATAGTTGCACACTTTACCCCTACCTTATATTTTTTGATAGCTTCTGCAGCATCTACAGTAACTTGATCATCAGTCTCATTTCTATATTCTAATCCAAGATCATAGTATTCTGTATTTAATTCAATAAAAGGATTTAATAACTCCTCTTTTATTGCGCCCCAAATAATTCTAGTCATTTCATCTCCATCCATTTCAACTAATGGAGTTAACATTTTAATCTTTTCCATATTTATTGCCTCCTATATTGCTTATATTATCACTAAGTATCTTTAAAAAGAAATAAGTAAGTGACTATTTTATTCACCTGTTGTCTTCTTTTAGATGCCTTACTTCATAAAGATAATTATACATTATTGCTACATTTTTATCAATTAACAATAAATAATTCATGTGATTAACCCAAATACAGCTAACTTTTTGCATAAGTATGCGAATATTATTTTCGGTATCTTTTCAACTGAAATATAGTTTTAAGTAATTTTGTCTGCAGAGAGAATTTATCAACTTTGCGCTTTTATAAGTAATTTAAATAAAACCCAGTTCATGAACTGAGTTTTTCAATAAAATCAAGTATTATTTTTTCTTGCTATCCACATCTTCATACTCAACATCGATAATCTCTCCTGTAGTGTAATCATCAGTTTCTATTTTATAACTTTGATAATCATCTGAATCATTAAAATTATTTGCAGTTTTTTTTGCTTTTTTCTTTTTAATGAAACCGGCAATCTTTACTCCAATGTACGATATTAATCCAATTAATAAAAGCCATGGAAGAAGATTTAATATTATAGTTCCAACTATAAAAACTATGCCTATTCCTCCAATAATATATATATACTTTTTAATATCTCCACTCATCACACTTAACCTCTACATTCCTTAAATTTATCCTATAGTAATTATACATATCCAATGTGTAACTGTACTTATAATTATGTGATAACTTACCGAAATAAACTAAAATCTAACAAGTATGAATAGGAATAGTTATTCTAAGTATATGTCAAAGACTTATTAGATGAAAATATTTATAACTTCAATAAGTTATCACATAAGTCTAAGTTTCACGTTAGGTATCTATAAACCTAAACAAACCATTGAATATAACATAATTATAAATAACATTTTAAGTTACTTTATTTAATATTATATATCAATATAATACTACTTACAATATTATAATGTAAATTATATCACATACAAATCACCTTAACCTAAACTTTGTTTATTATTTAAAGCATATTATATACCCGAAAGAAAGGTTCACTGCTCATATATACTTTCTTTCAGGCAAAAATTTATATATTATAAATATTGTAGCTATAAGTAATGCAGTAACCACTAACCCACCTTCTGGCCCAAAACTACCGCCATTAATTAAATTAGGAGTAACTGTTTTTATGTTATATATGGAGTTTGTAGAAATTCCACTTACTAAAAATCCAAAAATGTCTCCCTGAAAATAATTCCATGTTATATGATATCCAATGCTTATCCATATATTTTTAGTTTTTATAAATACATATCCCATAGAAATTCCAAATAAGAATAAGTTAAGATATGCAATTAAACTTATTCCTTGATTTAATGAATGCATTAATGCGAAGATTATTGATGATACAATAATCGGAACATATGCTTTTTTAGTTTGCTTTAAAACTGTCATGCAGTATCCTCTTGCAAAAAGCTCCTCATTAATTCCAACAAAAATGAAAATAATTAATTCTATAATTAACCCCCATGAAAAGTTTGGTTTGTTAATACTATTTACCATTTCAACAGATTTTGTACATAATAATATAATTGCAACTAATGAAAAAGATATAGCACCACTTAATAAACCAATGAACAAATCTTTCCAACTATTTTTTATACTTGTTAATCCCATGTCTGCCACTTTTCTTTTATCCCATATCTTCCAGAATAGAATAACAAAAAATATCATCAATAAACATTGAAGTAAACTTATAAATGCACCTGGAATAGAAGACATACTTGTAAATTGTTCGGAAATATATTTTGCGCCCCCATCACCTTGAGATAATAATTCTGGCTTCACAATAAAAATAATTATGCCATATAAAGCACTAAAAATAAATGATGATGCAAAGGTTGTAAGGAAAAATGATATAAATACAATTAATATTTTCCATCCAGACCTAATTTGATTATTAGTATTCTTAAAGATTCTCATTAATTTCTCTAATCCCCCTTATTAGTCTTCTTTTATAAAACTCTTAAACATTTTGATGTATAATTTATTATAGCTTGAAATCAATACGAATATATTAAAATATACTTAAATTTATCTTAATGTAAATTTTAAATTTCTATAAAGACACTTTCCTGCTTGGTAAAAATTTGTATGCTGTTAATATACTTACTATGAGTAACACTGTAACTATGATTCCACCTTCCGGCCCAAAATCCCCACCATTTATTATATTCGGACTTATTACTTTAACTTTATATATGGGAGTAGTATCAATTCCACTTACTAAAAATCCAAAAACATTGCCTTGAAAATAATTCCATGTTATATGATATCCTATCGCCATCCATAAGTTTTTAGTCTTAATACATACAATTCCCATAAAAACTGCGAACAAAAATAAATTAATATAAGCTAGTGTACTTATTCCTGGATTATTAGAATGTAATAATGCAAAGATTATGGATGATATCACTATGGGAATAACCCAAGATTTTTTAGGCTGCTTTAAAATATTTATGCAGTATCCCCTTGAAAAAAGTTCTTCACTAACTCCAACAAAGATAAAAACAATTAGTTGAATAATTAATACATATGAAAAGTGTGGCTTACTAAAACTATTTTGTAGTTCTACAGATTTAGTACATAGTAAAGTAAATGCTACTAATGTAAAAGACAGTGCCCCAATTATTAATCCAAATAATAAATCATTAAAGCTGACATAGATGTTAGTAAGCCCCATATCTCTGAGTTTTCTTTTTTCATATATCCTCCACAGTATGACAACACAAAGTATTGAACATATACATTCAATTAATATTATTGAAGTTGCTGGAAAACTATTCATGTTAGATAATTGTTCATCTAAATATTTTATATATTCCTCTGAACCAACTACTAATTGAGGATTTATTTTTTGAATAAATACATCATAGATTTTGAAAAAAATATCTGAAACTGCATTTGACGTTGTAGTAGATACTAAATATAAAATTCCTATTTTCAGTAAAGATATTATTATGCTTTTATTATTTCTAAAAATTTTCACTATCTTTTTACCTCACTTTCATAAATAAATATATTTTACATATTTAATTTATTTATCAAAACAATACTTTATTACCCTTTCCTAAATATAGTCGCTATTTATTTGGTTGCAAATAAAAAACAATACCTCTAGAACATCTTCTAGAGGTATTGTTTTTGTGAAATAATCTTATATGCAGCATAGCTGCTCTTTTTATCTGTGAAATGATCCGTATTGCAGCATAGCTGCTCTTTTTATCTGTGAAATGTTCCGCATTGTGGCATAGCCACTCTTTTTATAGGTGTTTATTTTCTTAAGAATTCATTAACTGTAATACCAACTCTAATTCCTTCATTAATAGCTGTTACAACTAATGACTGACCACGTCTAGCATCCCCTGTAGCAAATACCTTAGGAACATTAGTCTTAAAGTCTTCTCCAGTTTTTATATTAGTTCTTGCATCTGATTCTACTCCAAAAGCTTCTTTAATGTAACTTTGTGATCCTGTGAATCCCATTGCAAGTAACACTAATTCAGCCTGGTAAGTTTTTTCTGAGCCTTTAACTGGAACTGGACCGAATCTTCCATTTTCGTCCTTCTTCCATTCTACTTTAACAGTGTCAACACTTTCAAGATTTCCATCTTTATCAGCATTAAGAGCTGTAACTGTAGTTAAATACTCTCTTGGATCTTTGCCATAAACATCTATAAATTCTTCTTGTCCGTAATCAACCTTAAGAACCTTAGGCCATTCTGGCCATGGATTGTTTTCAGCTCTTTCGCGAGCGGGCTCACCCATTATTTCAAATTGAACTAATGACTTACATCCATGTCTAAGTGAAGTTCCAACACAATCTGTACCTGTATCTCCACCACCAATTACAATTACATTCTTATCCTTTGCAGAAATATAGTTGTTATCAGCGTGATTTGAGTCTAATAAACTCTTAGTATTAGCCTTTAAGAAATCTACAGCAAAGTGAACTCCCTTAACTTCGTCTCTTCCTTTAGCTTGAAGATCTCTAGGTTCAGATGCTCCTGTAGCAAGGATTACTGCATCAAATTCATCTAAAATTTCATTTGCATCATAATTGTTACCAATATCTGCATTATTTACGAATTTAACGCCTTCCTCTGCCATAATGTGTACTCTTCTCAAGATAACTTCTTTATCTAGCTTCATGTTAGGAATACCATACATTAATAGTCCACCTGGTCTGTCACTTCTTTCAAATACAGTAACTTTATGACCACATTTGTTTAAAGTATCTGCTGTAGCAAGTCCTGCTGGACCTGATCCAATTACAGCAACAGTTTTTCCAGTTCTCTTAGCTGGAGGATTAGCTTTAACTATTCCATTTTCAAAAGCAGTATCAATTATAGCTCTTTCGTTTTCTTTTATAGTAACTGAAGGGCCATTTAATCCAGCTGTACACCCAGCTTCACATGGAGCTGGACATACTCTTCCTGTAAATTCAGGGAATGGATTAGTTTTATTTAATCTTTCATAAGCTAAATCCCATTTTCCTCTATATACTAAATCATTCCATTCAGGAATTAAGTTATGAAGTGGACATCCTGATACCATTCCAGAAATTAATACTCCTGATTGACAGAACGGAACTCCACAATCCATACATCTTGCACCTTGAATGCTTTGCTTATCAGCTGGAAGACTTAAATGAAATTCTTTATAGTCTTTTAATCTTTCTTTAGGTTCTCTATTTTTACCTACTTCTCTATCATACTCTAAAAATCCCGTTGGTTTTCCCATTTGTCTAACCCTCCTAATTTCCTTTAATTTCTTGGAAAGTTTTAATTAATGCTTCGTCCTCATTACATCCAAGATTCTTATACTTTTCAACAGTTTCTATTACTCTCTTATAATCCTTAGGAATTATCTTATGGAATTTAGATTTTTCTGTTTCAAAGTTGTACAATATTTTATTTCCTTTAGGAGAGCCTGTAACTTTTACATGTTCTTCAATTAAGTTTCTTAATTCTTCTTCATCTTCTAAGCTTAACTCCTCTAATAGAACCATTTCTTCATTTAAATTTATTCTGAAGTTTGGATCTTCTTCATAAAGGTAAGCAATTCCTCCACTCATACCTGCTGCAAAGTTAATTCCTGTTTTACCTAAAACAACAACTTTACCACCAGTCATGTATTCTAATCCATGAGCTCCAACACCTTCAACAACAGCAGTTGCTCCTGAATTTCTAACGCAGAATCTTTCACCTGCAATACCATTTATAAATACTTTTCCTGAAGTTGCTCCGTATAAAGCAACATTTCCTATTAAGATATTTTCTTCAGCTACAAATGTTGATTTCTTTGGAGGATAAACTATAATCTTACCACCTGATAATCCCTTGCCTAAGTAGTCATTAGCATCTCCTTCAACTTCAAAAGTTAATCCCTTTGGAATGAATGAACCGAAACTTTGACCAGCGGCTCCATTACATTTTATATTTATTGTATCTTCTGGAAGCCCTTTTCCACCATGTACCTTAGTTATCTCTGATCCTAAGATAGTTCCAAGTGTTCTATCAGTATTAGTTACGTCAACTTCTATGCTTATCTTTTCACCACTATCTATAGCTTCTTTGCATTTATCTAAGAATAACTTTTCATCTAACACTTTGTTTAGTTTAAAGTCATATTTCTTAGTTTCATCAAATTTAACTACTTTACCTTTATATTTATCAGGAGTGTATAGCACCGAACTTAAATCGATATTTTGAGCTTTCCAGCCATGAATATTTTCTTTTTGTTTAAGTCTATCTACTCTACCGATCATTTCATCAAGTTTTCTAAACCCTAGCTTAGCCATGATTTCTCTAAGTTCTTCTGCTATGAAGTACATAAAGTTAACAACATATTCTGGCTTTCCTTTAAATCTCTTTCTTAATTCTTCATTTTGAGTTGCAACTCCAACTGGACAAGTATCTAGATTACAAACCCTCATCATAACACAACCAAGCGCTACAAGTGGTGCAGTTGCAAATCCAAATTCTTCTGCTCCAAGAAGTGCAGCTATAGCAACGTCACGACCGCTCATAAGCTTACCGTCAACTTCAACTCTAACTCTTTCTCTTAAATCATTAAGTAATAAAGTTTGGTGAGTTTCTGCAAGTCCAAGTTCCCAAGGAAGTCCTGCATTTTTGATAGAGTTCTTTGGTGATGCACCAGTTCCTCCATCATATCCGGAAATTAATATAACTTCGGCTCCACCCTTAGCAACACCAGCTGCAATAGTACCTACTCCACATTCTGAAACTAACTTAACAGATACTCTAGCACCAGTATTTGCATTTTTTAAATCGTAAATTAATTGCGCTAAATCTTCTATTGAATAAATATCATGATGTGGTGGTGGTGATATAAGTCCAACCCCTGTAGTTGAATGTCTAGTTTTAGCAACCCATGGATAAACCTTAGTTCCTGGTAATTGTCCACCTTCACCTGGTTTTGCTCCTTGTGCTAATTTTATTTGAAGTTCATCAGCGTTTACTAAATACTCTGAAGTTACCCCAAATCTACCAGATGCAACTTGCTTAATTGAAGATCTTCTTGAATCTCCATTCTCATCAACAATCCATCTATCTGGATCTTCTCCACCTTCACCAGTGTTTGATCTACCACCGATTCTGTTCATAGCTATAGCTAATGCTTCATGAGCTTCCTTAGATATTGATCCATAAGACATAGCTCCTGTTTTAAATCTCTTAACTATCTCTGCTACTGACTCAACTTCTTCTAATGGAATTGAATTAGAATTCAAGTTAAACTCCAATAAACCTCTTAATGTTATTTCTGAGTCTTCAGCATCAATTAAAGAAGTACATTCCTTAAATAACTCATAGTTACCTGTTCTTGTTGCTTCTTGAAGTCTATGAATAGTTAATGGATTATATAAATGCTTTTCTTCATTTCCTTCACCAGATCTAAGCTTTTCATATCCAGGTGAGTCTAATGTGAAATCAGCAGCATAAGTTTTATCTCTAAATCCATTTGTATGATTTATTTCTGCTTCCTTTTGCATTTCCTTTAATCCAAGTCCACCAATTCTACTTACAGTATTAGTGAAGTATTTATCTATAACTTCTGTACCAATACCGATAGCTTCAAATATTTGAGCTCCTTGGTAAGATTGAATTGTAGAAATACCCATCTTAGAAAGTATTTTAATTATTCCTTTAGTAACTGCTTTATTGTAATTATATACAGCCTTATTATAATCTACATCAAGTAATCCTTCTTCAATTAAGCCTCTTAATGCTTCATAAGCCATATATGGATTTACAGCAGATGCACCAAATCCGATTAAAGTTGCAAAATGATGAACTTCTCTTGGTTCTCCACTTTCTAAAACTAGTCCAACTGATGTTCTTGTTCCTTTTTTAACTAAGTATTGATGAAGTGCTGATACTGCAAGTAATGATGGAATTGGAACTTTAGTTTCACATACATTTCTATCTGATAATATTAATACAGTATATCCTTTTTCATATGCATCTTGTGCTTTTTCAAATAATTCATCTAATGCTACTTCTAGGGAACCACCTTTATCAAATACTATATCAATAACTTTTGATTTTAAGTTTCCACTATTAAGTGACTTTATTTTAGCAAACTCTTCATCATTAATTATAGGAGAATCAAGCTTAAGCAATTCACAATTGCCTGGTCTATCCTCCAATATATTACCTTCTGGTCCTATGTAAACATTAGAAGCTGTAACTATTTCTTCTCTGATTGCATCTATAGGAGGATTAGTTACTTGCGCAAATAATTGCTTAAAGTAATTAAATAGCGGCTGAGCTTCTTTAGATAATACTGCTACTGGAACGTCAACACCCATTGCTGCAAGTGGTTCTGCTGCTGTTTTAGCCATTGGAAGCATTGTTGTCTTAACTTCTTCGTAAGTATATCCAAAAGTTTTTTCTAATCTCTTTCTTGTTTCCTTATCATATTCAATTCTGAATTTTTTACTATCTTTTAATTTATCTAAAGTAACTAAATTTTCTTTAAGCCATTCTTCATATGGATGCTCTGTTGCATAAGAATGCTTTAATTCTTCATCATCTATAACTTCTTTTTTAACTGTATCAACAAGCAGCATTCTACCTGGCATTAATCTATCTTTCTTTTCAACAATTTCAGCTGGTATATCTAAAGCACCAACTTCTGAAGAAAGGATTAATCTTCTATCTTTAGTTATATAATATCTTGACGGTCTTAAACCATTTCTATCTAAAACTGCACCAACTTTTTCACCATCTGTAAATACGATAGCTGCTGGACCATCCCATGGTTCCATTAGTGTAGCATTATATTCATAAAAAGCTCTCTTTTCTTTGCTCATAGTTTTGCTCTTATACCATGGTTCTGGAATTGCCATCATAACTGCTCTAGTTAAGTCCATACCATTCATATATAAGAATTCTAAATTATTGTCAAAGATCGCAGAGTCTGATCCTTCTTTATTTATAATAGGTAATACTCTATTTAACTCTTTACCAAGTACTCTAGATTTTACGTTTGTTTCTCTAGAATAAACTTTATTTACATTTCCACGAAGTGTATTAATTTCACCATTATGGATCATAAATCTATTTGGATGTGCTCTTTCCCAGCTTGGGAATGTGTTAGTACTATATCTTGAATGAACTAACGCTAAAGATGTTTCTACTCTTTCATCCTCTAAGTCTTTATAAAACTCCCTTAATTGTGTAGATAAAAGCATTCCTTTGTACACAATTGTTTTAGATGAAAAAGATGCTATGTAGAAAGTTTCATTTAAGAATTTGCTTATCCATCCTGCTCTTTTTTCTATGTTTCTTCTAACTATATATAAATGTCTTTCAAATTCTTTTCCTTGTTTTATGCCATTAGGTCTCTTTACAAAAGCTTGCATTATAGCAGGCATAGCTTCTAAAGATGCTTTTCCAAGTATTGAAGGATTAGTTTGAACTTCTCTCCACCCAATCAGTTCAAGATTTTCCTCTTTTGATATATCTTCAAAAAGGCGCATAGCTTCTTTTCTTGCCTTTTCTTCTTGTGGTAAGAACACCATAGCAACTGCATAATCACCCTCATTTTCAAGTGCCATTCCCTTTGATTTTAATTCTTCTTCAAAGAATTTATGAGGTATGTTAAATAATATTCCAGCTCCATCTCCAGTATTTTCATCAGCTCCTGTACCACCTCTATGTTCTAGCTTCTCTAAGATAGTTAAACAGTCTGATAAAATTTCATGTGATTTTTTGCCATCAATGTTTACTATAGTCCCAATTCCACAAGCATCATGTTCAAAACACGGATTATATAGCCCTTGTGCATTCGGATTATTGTTTTCCATTTAAAATTCCCCCTTGAAATAATAATATATTGATATGTACCTTATCCAAATTAAAGATTAGGTACTTGTCTATTTCCTAATATATCGGAATTTACCCATTCGTAGCAAAATTACGAGTAAAAACACCTCTTTTTTTGGTATAATTACTCGTATATTTACTTTATTATAAATTACTCTACTTCACTTAATATTAAGCTAGCAATATCTTTCATTCTTTTCCCAGAATCCATACTTATCTTCTGCATATATCTAAATGCTTCATTCTCAGTAAGTCCTGAAGTTGACATAAGTTGCCCCTTAGCCTTTTCTATAAGCTTTCTATCTTCTAAAGTATGCTCTAATTTTTCAACCTGCGCTCTTAACTTTGTAATTCTCTTTTTACTTTGAAAGATCAAATCAATTGCATTAGTCAAAAGCACATTAGAGATTTTAGTACCAATACAGTATATATCAGTATCTTCCTCTATAAATGATTTATAAGGTTCATTTACTATAGCTAAAAAACTAGTTTGGTCTACTAAAGTTTCATAGACATCTAATAAACTCATATCTTTAAATTTATATCCAACTAAGACTAGGTCTGGGGAATATTGCATAACTAATCTAATCAATTCATTTCCTGAAGTACACAATGCTAATATTTCATAGCCCTCTTGCACTAGTAAACTCTTCAATTTTGTCGCAGTCTCAATATTGCTTAATGCTATTATAATTCTTCCATTTTGAGCCATTGCAATCCCCACCTTAATTAATATTAATTGGTATTACAGATTAATATCTATTAAGATAGTTTTCTATTTCCCAGTCATGAACTTTAGTTCTATAATCATCCCACTCAGCTGCTTTTCCTGAAAGATAATTTTCATATACATGATCACCTAATGCAACTTTAGCTAATTCACTATCTTTCATAAATTGAACTGCTTCATATAAGTTATTTGGTAGATTATCAATTCCATTAGTTCTTCTTTCATCTTCAGTCATTGCGAAAATGTTTGCTTCAACCTCTGCTGGTGGTGTCAAGTTATTCTTAATACCATCTAAACCAGCTTGTAGCAACACTGATAATACTAAGTATGGATTAGCACTTGGATCTGGACACCTTAATTCTACTCTAGTTCCTGCTCCTCTAGCTGCTGGCACTCTAATTAATGCTGTTCTATTTTTGCATGACCAAGCTAAGTAAACTGGTGCTTCATATCCTGGAACTAGTCTCTTATATGAATTTACTAAAGGATTAGTTACTGCAGCAACGCCCTTAACATGCTTCAATAATCCAGCAATAAATTTATAAGCTACATCACTTAATCCATTCTTATCATTTTCATCAACGAAAGCATTCTTTCCGTCTTTATATAATGACATATTTACGTGCATACCCGAACCGTTTATTCCAAAAATCGGCTTAGGCATAAATGATGCATGCAATCCATGTCTTTGAGCTATTGATTTAACAACTAGCTTAAATGTCATGATATTATCCGCTGTAGTTAACGCATCACCATATTTAAAATCTATTTCATTTTGACCTTCAGCTACTTCATGATGAGAAGCTTCAATCTCAAATCCCATATCCTCTAATGCTAAAGTCATATCTCTTCTTGCATTTTCTCCTAAATCTGTAGGTGCTAAGTCAAAATATCCACCTTTGTCTTGAGTATTAGTTGTTGGATTACCATTTTCGTCAGTTTCAAATAAGAAGAATTCACATTCTGGACCAACATTCATTGTATATCCTAATTCAGCTGCATCCTTAATAGCTCTCTTTAGAACATATCTTGGATCCCCTTCAAATGGCGTTCCATCTGGGTTATAAACGTCACAAATTAATCTTGCAACCTTACCTTGTTGTGGTCTCCATGGGAAAATCACAAAACTATCTAAGTTTGGTCTTAAATTCATGTCTGATTCTTCAATTCTTACAAAACCATCAATAGATGATCCATCAAACATACATTCATTATTTAGTGCTTTTTCCAATTGCTTATCTGTAATTGCTACATTTTTTAAAGTTCCAAAGATATCAGTAAATTGTAGTCTAATGAATTTAACTCCATTTTCCTTTACTAAATTAATAATATCTTCCTTTGTGTACTTTGCCATTTAACAATTCCCCCCTTTTTCTTTTAAAAAAAGGCGCACAATAGAGAGGTATACCATCTATCGAACGCCTTTGCTCAATTCATTTACTAATGAAATTATATAATACTATTTTTAATAAATCAAGTGATTTTTCTTAAAAAATAAATATTATCGCTATTGAAACTTTAAATTTTAAAGTAAATGATACCACATTACTTATAATCTAAAGTGTTGTGGCATTTTTTTACAAACGCGTATTGTTTTAGAAACATTTATTGTCATTTTTTCTTTACAATATGTATTTTATGTTTCTTTTTTGATTAATATTACAATAATTATTATTGTTAAAATCATAATTTATTATTACCAAAGTAATCTTTAAATATATATTTAACATTTTACAGATAAAAAATTACTGCAATAATATAAAAAAATGAAGTCACAAAAAATCATTTTTTGTGACTTCATCGTCATAAATTATTAAATCCTTACATTAATTATATATATTAATACTTTTAGTGTCAATAATTTCTCTCTGGTGCTTATCCCATAACTTTCACAATTTATACATATTTAATATACTATATTTTAGAAATAATAATACTAATTATTTCTATTATCAATAATTCTCTTGAACATTTTTTGATAAATTGCTACAATCTAAGATGTAAAATTTATCTGATGTCAAGCCACTGTGACATTGGTACGACCCTAGATAAGTTTAACTAAGATTCACTTTATAAAATATATGAAAATATGGGGGCTATTATTATGAATACTATTGTAACAAAATTTGGTGGAAGCTCACTAGCAGATGCTAGTCAATTTAGAAAGGTAAAGGAAATAATATTTTCTAATGAAGAAAGAAGATATGTAGTTCCTTCTGCACCTGGAAAAAGAAATTCTAAAGATTCCAAAATAACAGACTTACTATATCTTTGTCATGCCCATGTTTCTACTGGGATATCTTTTGATGATGTTTTTAATCATATAAGAGATAGATATTGCAGTATTGTTAATGACTTAAATTTAGACTTTGATATTAATGAACACTTAGATATCATAAAAAAAGATCTTGAAGAAGGGGCTTCAAGTGACTACGCCGCAAGTAGAGGTGAATACCTAAACGGACTAATCCTTGCAAACTATTTAGGTTTCGAATTTATAGATGCTAAAGATGTTATGATCTTTAATGCTGATAGTTCTTTAGATACTGCTGCAACAAATTCAGCTCTACACTTTAAATTATCTAAGATATCTAAAGCAGTAATTCCAGGATTTTATGGAGCAGATAAAGACGGTAATATAATCACATTCTCAAGAGGTGGTTCTGACGTAACAGGAGCTTTAGTTGCTGCAAGCATCAATGCTGATCTTTATGAAAATTGGACGGACGTTTCAGGATTTTTAATGGCAGATCCTAGAATAATAGATAATCCAAAACCAATAAGCAAAATAACTTATACAGAACTTAGAGAACTTTCTTATATGGGTGCTTCTGTATTACATGAAGATGCAATATTCCCAGTAAGAGAAGTTGGAATTCCAATAAATATAAAAAATACAAACAGACCTCAAGATGAAGGTACTTTTATCGTAAAAGATACAGATGGTTCAATGAAGCCAACAACGGTAACAGGTATAGCTGGTAAAAAAGATTTCACAGTAATCTCAATAGCTAAAGCATCAATGAATTCAGAACTTGGTTTCTGTAGAAAAATTTTATCAATACTTGAACAGCATAATATTTCATTTGAAAATATGCCTTCTGGAATAGATACTGTATGTTTTGTAATTCAAGACTCACAATTAAAGAATAAAAAAGAAGTTGTTGTTGAAGAAATAAAAAGAGCATGCAATCCTGACAGTATAGAAATTCATCCAAACATGGCTATGATAGCAACTGTTGGACGTGGAATGGCTAAACAAAGAGGAACTGCTGCTAAGATATTTACAGCTCTTTCAACAGCTGAAATCAACATTAGAATGATCGATCAAGGTTCTAGTGAAATGAATATTTTAGTTGGTGTTGAAAATGATGACTTTGAAAAAGGAATAGCTGCAATATATAACGCATTTAACTAAAAATATATACAACCGAAAGAAGGATACACTTTTGTTCCGGTTGCTAGAAAATATAGCTTTGAATTTCTAACATTAGAAGTTGTGCCCATTCCTGCATGCTCCTTAGTTCCTAAGGACAAGCAAGAATGGAACAACTTCTAATGAAGAAATTCCCAAAGCCATATTCTCAATGCAACACTCCACAAAAGTGTATCCTTCTTTCTGATAATGTATAATTTTAAGATGTGATTGTTGATCTATAACTAAGACCTAACCATATCTTAAAATTTATATTACATGCCTTAGTATTAATATTTAAATAATCACTTATTTAACACCCAAATCCTCTAAACAACTATGCCTTATATATTTTCTGCTTGAAATAAGGATATTCAAAGGACACTGCTAAATATTTGATTATAGTTTATAACAAATACACTTAAATAATGTTCTTTTCTATATAGCTGGTAAAAAAATTCTTTCTCCTAGAGGTAAATCATTATTGGGCAAATTATTTATATATACCAAGAGCTTCATTACGGATTCAGCTGTATATTGGGGATAATTTTCATTAGCTACTTTATACCACGTATCACCTTCAACTACAGTATACATTTTTCCAGTTCTAATTGTGCTTTCTGGTATATTCAAAACAGTTTTGGAATCTATAGTATTTGCATCTTCAATTTTATTGATTGATTTTATCATCTTAATTGTACTGTTTAAATTGCAAGTACTTTCATATTTTCTAGCAATATCCGTTAAAGTTTCTCCTGATTTCAATTTATAACTAATGCACTGTAAGCTTCTCAAATAGTTAGATGTATCAATATCAGTTTTTCTATTTTCACTGTTAGTCTTTTGCTCCTTAACAACTTGCGTGTCATTTGCTACCATATTGGGTACACTCTTATTTGAACTTTCATTTTTAGAATCTGTCTTTATTTGCCTAGTGGTATCAGCAGATTCTGTGGAAATATCAGTATTAATATTTTTGTTTTTACTTTCAGTTGATGAAGTTGTTGATTTTTCGATTTTGTAAAATGTGGCAGGCAATAGCACAGCTGCAAATATACACAGTATTACTATTAATGGCATTAGTTTTTTAGTCATTATATGATTACCTCCAGTAATATTTTATTATTCTTAGAAGTATTGTCATATAAAAATCATTATATTCATATTTTAGTAAGTTATTTCAACTTCTTTGTTTTTTTATTCTATCCTATAGACTACTTACTTAAAATAAGATTACTTATATTTTATTAGTTTTCTATTTTCTACTACTAATCTTACTAAACTTTTTCTTAATAAAATATTCTTCTGTGAGTAGATCATCTCTTACAGAATTGGTGAATCTTATATGTTTTTTGTAGCTTTCCTCGTTATTTCTTCTTATCCAAAAGGTATCCAGAAAGCACATTCCTTTTGCGGCTAAAAACACTTCCCATTCATCCCAAAAATCTAGATTATAATATTCAAGATAACAATCTAGATTCATTCTATTATAAGGAATTATTCTATCAACTATAAATTCTCTTATGACGTCACTTGGAACTACTCTAATTTTTCTATTAAATAATCCATAAAACTCTGCTGGGTATAGTTTTAAATCATCAATATCTTCATTTCTTTTAAAACTATATTCTTCTGAAATCAAATCATAAGATAAATCTCCTAAATAATACTCTTCATTCATAAGTTCAACAGTTTCTATCTTTGATTTAGGGAGCAACATTTCTTCACCACCTCTATTCTCTCTTTTAATAAAGCTAGGATAAAATCATACCTTTTTTGAGAAATATATTTTGAATATTTATCTATTATTGTTTTATAGTCAATATTTAAATTTAATGAGCAATAATCAACTAATTTCAATTGTTTTCGATTACTAGTATCAAAACATTTAGCATAGTCTGAATCATTTTATCCCTCATGACTTTATGTATAATCTATCCAAAATTCAACTTTTATACTATTGATTCAATTTATCTTTATTTATTATATACTACAAATTAATGTCTTCAAACAAAAAACTTAATTAAGTATTTTAATTCGAAGCTATATACTTAACCTCAAATTTAAATGCCTAACTAAGAAGTTATATTAGCTTTTCTCCTTAGTCAGGCATCATTTACACTGTTTGATTAGCTTTTTTTGTTTTACTTTTTAAGAATTCAATAACTACTGGCAATACCGAGATTAAAATTATTGCTATAATTACAAATTCAAAATTATTTTTAATTATTGGAATAGCTCCAAAGAAATATCCTAAAGCAGATACTCCCAATACCCACACAATTCCACCGATTGCATTAAAGGAAATAAAATGTCTATACTGCATCTTTCCTATTCCAGCTACAAATGGTGCCAGGGTACGAACTATTGGAATAAATCTCGCAAAGATTATTGTCTTTCCACCATGCTTTTCATAGAACCTATTAGTTTTATCAAGGTGTTCTTTCTTTATTAGTTTTCCACCACGCAGCTTAATAAGTTTTTCTCCAAAAATTCTTCCTATTTCATAGTTTGCCGTATCTCCTAAAATTGCTGCTACAATCAAAATTCCGATTAATATGTATATGTTAAGCATACCCATAGCCGCGAAAGCCGCAGCAGCAAATATTAAAGAATCTCCTGGCAAAAATGGTGTCACTACTAGACCTGTTTCTAAAAAAATTATTGCAAACAGTATTAAATACGTTTCAGTGCCATAATTATTTATCACCATGCCTAAGTACCTATCAAGGTGTAAAAATATATCTATTAGATAACTAAGTGTACTCATTTATTTCCTCCCATATATAAATTATTACGCTAATATCTTAATCCGATAGCTAGCATACGTAACACTCCCACAATATATGAAACTCCTCTTCCTAAAGTCAGATGAGTACTCACAGAGTAAGCGACCATCATCAAATCACAGATTTGAGATGTCTGCCTAAGTGGGAGATAACGGCTGCACGCTCCTGGATAAGTGAAACTTTATCATATATGGTTATTATACATTATTAATCGACAAAGTAAAATTAAGATTTTATTAAAAATGTTCTTCGTATTAAAAGCCATTCAAAAGTTTTTTTATTTTATTATTCACTTCAACTCTAGCTATTTTAATCATAGCTTTAATATTAACCTCATATTTAAATTCTAATATTTTTTAATAATTACATTAAGTCTCTTGTACTAGCTCACTACTTTTATTATGTCTTCTTCTAAAACAGTTAGATTTTTATTTTTAAGTGATTTTTCCATACCACTCGATATTCCCAAAAGCATAAAGAAAAATGGGCTTGTATAATACATTGTATTTCCAAACATAGATGAAACCAAATAAGCTACTACCGTACAAAACATACCAATTTCAATCGTGGAAACCTTCTTTCTGATCCTTAGGAAACCTATAAAATAATTAACCATTGCTATAATATAGAAAATCGCTGCTGGAATACCAAGGCTTGCAGCAAATTGAATAATTTCGTTGTGTGCTCTATCTGTCCCAACATTAGCCTTTGCATATTGCTCACCAAGGTTATCTGGTCCATAGCCGAACAATGGCTTTTCAGAAATAAATCTTACTCCATTCCTCCAAAGTATCCATCTCCCTGTTCCAGCACTATCTACATCAGACGATTCCCTCATTACCTTAGATACATCTCCCCCCAGCGTCCAAATATCTTTGTAAAGATGTCCATTATAGATATTCATAGCTATTGTTACAATGATAAATACTCCAACTAATAAAAGTGTTCTTTTCAAAAATAGTTTATTAATCCATATTGTAAGAATTACACTACACAACAATCCTGCTACTACAGCAAGGTAAGGACCTAAAGATCCATTTTCCATCAAAGCTGCTGCAATTATAGAGAACGATGTAATCCTAAATACCCTTCTTAGTTTTGACTTTTTATCTATCTGGAATAACAGTAATACACACATTGTCGACATACATAGATAATAGCCAAAATGATTAAACTGTAAAAAAACAGTTGAATGAACTGTAAAACCAAATAACTTATTTAAGGTTTCTGAATTAATAAGCATAAGTAATGATAATACAGCTGAAGATAGTGTAAAAACTTCAAGAATATATCGTATAAATCGTTTATTCCTAAGAATATAACCACAACCAAAAATACCAAAGTAAGTAAAATAAGTAACAAGTCCTTCTTTACGATATAGCGTTCCGTTAAAGGCAATTTCTAAATTATCTGATGCTAGACATGAAAAGATACTCCAAAAAAGCATCAGAACTAAAAATAACAAAAATATATTATCCTTCAGATACTGTTTTATAGAAACACTTTCCCTTTTCGCATTTAAAATACTTTTAGAAAATACAATAATATTTAATATACATCCAAGAAATCCAATTGTCTGAAGAATCTGGCACCAATATATATGTTTTAATATTAAGAAAAGATACGGCTCTATACCTTGCATAGAATTATATGAAAACATTATAATAATAGGCGATAATGTCCATATCACAAGCAATATAGCAGCTACCTTTTCAATTGACTGTATAGAAATATAGTCAATAAGCTCACTAATCTTGGTCATTCGGTGTATATCATTGTATGTATGCTTTATCTTTTCTGATATATTAGTTATTGATTTCAACTTGAAACCACCTTTCCATTTGATATCCAGTAAATACTCTAAGATTCACGTTATTGAACTTTAATATTATTGTCATCTCTCACATCATCCCATCGGCATTAACATTTCTCAAGCAAAAACTCCACCAAATCTTAATTTAGTGGAGTGCTTTTGTTTACAATTCCGTACAAGGCACTAACACCCCTGTGAGGAATCCATTAATTAATTGGGTTATATATTATAATATAAATCAACCGATTTAAAATAATTCTGGCAGATTTGTTTTTAACTTTAATTTTAAATTCCTATAGTCCCCGGTATCAAGTTGCGCTGTCAAGGCAGCATCACCATTGACACTATTTACCTTATATATCACTGCATACTTCTTACCTGAATCAAGCAACGATTGAGAATTGTTTATTAAGTTTACAGTTATTATATTGTCATTTTTTGTACCGCTGATGATTTTTTTAGAGGATATAATAACATTTTCATTTTCATCTAGCTCATATATACATATATTATCACTATCAATATTTACGTTATTAGGTATACACTTAAGCGTAAAATTATTTATAGAACCTTTCACATCTATCACGAATCCAAAAGTATAATTCATAGAAGCAACTACATCTACTGGAGCCGTATTATCTGTTACAGTACTCCCATTAAATAATCCGTGCTTAGTAATCAAACTGTTTCCGATAAAATTTAATGTAGGTATACCTTGAAAATATTGTGTTTGTGATATCCTTGAGTCATCTTTTAATGAAATATCACGGTAATCAATTTGTCCGCTTTCATTAAAACTAACACTATCTACATTTGAATCTTTTGGTTTTACACTAACATTAAAAGTATATTCATTTGCTTCATATTTATCACTTTGTGAATTATATTTATATTCTATATCTGCAACTTTATTTATACTTGTTGAATTAGTAGTCTCTGCAAGAACTAACCCTTGTGGTAATTCGTCTGTTAGTATTACATTTTTTACATATAACGAACTCGGCTTATTACTACTATCATTCCCTTTATATAAATCAGTTAATTTTATCGGTTTCGGCGTTAAAGTATAGTTTATATTAAAATGTTCACCTTTTTCAATCGGATTTTTTGAAAAAGATTTACTTAGCTCATTAAATCTTTCTTCTACTTCAAATTTTCCAAAACTACCTGTACTAATTTCATCATACTCTGTTTGTGACGTTGTACTAGCACTTTTTTCTTTTAATAGAGCATATTCAATTGTATATATTCCTGGTTCAGTTTTAAAATTTACAGTTGTAGCTCCCATAAATATATTATTTCCTGTTTCTATAGGAGAATCGCTCTTAGATGGATATAATGTGCAGTTACTCGAAGATGATCCGATTAGTTGATAATTATTTTTATTACCTAAACTACTCTCAATTCTAAAGGCAGCAGATCCACCCCAGTTAAAATATTCAAGATATATTGGATAATATACATCTTTTACTAATGCTATTGCGTTAGTATCAGTTAGTCCAGAATCACTAACCCCTCTTGGCTCAAAGGAATCACCTAAAACTTTTAATTCTCCATTAACAGTAATGGTTCCATAAAAGCCATCATCTGAATAAGCTTTGAAGTAATAGTTTCCTGTTTGATTTACTTTTATATATCCCCACGTTTTTCTTGATTCTTTATAACCACTAGCATACGCCTCAACATACTGGTTATTAACAAATAAAGTCTTAGGTACCCACCTAGTTATTATATTCCCATCTTTGTTTCTAACATTTTCACTTGTTACATATTCTGCATTTGCTGAAGTAACACCGGTACTTATTAGCCCTGTTTTATCAGCGAATGGAGTCTTATACACTTCATTTCTATTACTCCACATTGCATCATTACTCATTAATGGCATATGAGATACATCATATGGCATTTGAGTTAGATATCCTGGATGTGCGGTATCTACATCTCCAGTTAATGCTATATATTGCCAATCACTTTCACTAGACTCCTGTCCCTCTTTTACAAATCTATATTTCAAATCAGTGGCTTGTGAATTCGCAACATTCATTGAAACATTTGCTTTACCATATAATTTATATACTTCTCCGTTATTATCAATAACATAATTAGAAGTATTAACTGTAGAATCATAAATTTTATTAATTGTCCCCGAAGAATCACTCACTTTCATAGTAACTTTATCACTAGTAGCAGTAGTAGTATCAGTTATAGTAATGTTTATACTATTTATATTATCATTTGTTATAGGCGTACCATTAAATTGATAGGTTAATGTTGAATCATTAAACAATGTATATGTTCCAGCTCTAGTAGCATTCAAAGTAAAAGAAAAAGGAACTGGTTGTGCATTATATATTATCTTATTACCAGTTTGCGAAACTTTCCTATAAGTAATGTTATCTACCGAAACAATATTTCCACCACCATCTAATTGAAACTCACTTGGAAGATTTAAATTAAATTTAACATTCGTTATAGTATAAGTATCAATTATTTGATCTGCTATTGTACCAAAAACTCCTTCTATAGATCCATCACTAGTCGGATAAAAACCCTTTTGTTGGTCTGTAGTCGAGGTGTCATTCATATTTTTACCAGTCATAGAACCTTGAATTTGCCTCATCCTATCTACTCCATCATTATTCATTCCATATCCAATACAAAATGCATTGTATCCTTTATTTTTGATGATTTCACCTATAGCTTTAGCATATTTTAAATCTTTAAAATCAGATGTATCTGCCTTTCCATCGCCACTATCCGAAATCGTTCCAGTCGTTTCTGTATCTGTATTCAAATAATAATTATTATTTGAATTATTAATCTTTGTATAAAAAGTTGGTATACCATCTGACATAAGTATCACGGTTTTGTTGGCTGTACTATCATTCTGATTACTCTTACTTAATAGATAAGTTGCTTTTCTTAAACCTTCACCTGTATTTGTTCCTCCATCTGCATTTAAATCATCAATTATTTCATTTAATTGGTCAACATAAGCAGCAGGTATTAAAGCTGTATCATTATTATTAATAGAAGCTTTCTCTATATCTGCCGTATCAGAATATGTTACTATTCCAATTTTTAAATTCGGTACGTTCTTCATTTTATCAACAAAATTTTTAGCTGCTTTTTTTAGTTCATATATTTTTGTACTTTTATGCGCACCGTTCTTGTTATGTTCTGAACAATAAGTTGTCTTTCTAATATTGTGTTTAAAATATGGTTTGGCATTTCTATGTGTCTGTTGATCTTCATCTATCCATTCTCTACAATCATTACAATAATAATAATTCTTCCCCCACCAATACGACGTAACTGTATGATTAATATAAGGTTGTTCATTTTTATGTTCTTCAGGAGTCTCATCTAAATATTTCCTACAATCATCACAATAATAGTCTCCAGTGTTATCACATAAATTAGTTACTTCATCTTTCATACTACCAGATACATCCAAAACCAATACTATTTCTTTATTGGGAATATCTGTCTCAAATTGCTGTGGCGTTATAGTCCCTCTAACAGTAATAGGTTGTCCTTTTTGTGCCGGATTAGGTGTAAGTGAAACATTTACATTAATTTGAGGTGGATTAACTGTAGCATTCACTCTAAGTGCTAATATTGTATTTAATATAAATGTAATAACCATAATGAAACTTAATATTCCATATTTCTTATTATATTTCATTTTTATTTTCATCCATATCTCCCCCCTTGTTACAAATTTTTTATTAATACATTATAAATTATCTTGTTATAATACAGGTTCTAGCAGATATTTATGGCATAATATATTAATATAAATACTACCATTTACATATTACTACGCTTCTTTTTTTAAATAAATTTAAATACTAAGTTTTATTTTTATTTCTAAATACAGTTCTTACATTTATATCATAAGTTATCGGTTTATCATTATAATTTCTATCTTTCCTTAATTTAATCGTTAAATCAATATAATTATTTTCACTAATATTATCTTTATTTATTATTTTTATGCTTTCAACATTAGTTGAAAATGGAATTTTATCAACTTTAAGATTGTATCTATTGTTTCCATTTTTATAGTTTTCTCCTGAATATTCCTTCAAAATTTCGAATCCATGGGGAGATGTATGTTTGTAGTATGAATTAATTGTTATTTTTTTTACTTCACCTGCAACATCAATATCACCTTCATCTATAGGTTCAATCCCATTAGCTTCCATTCCAATTTTACTTAATTCTTCTTGAATTGCTTGTCTTTCCCTTTGTAAGTCGGATTCAATAACAACATCTGAAATTATTTCATTACTTACACTAACCATCGTCCATATTATTCCTAAAATAGCAACTGTTAATGTCATAACAATTACAAGTTCCATTACCGTAAACCCTTTTTTTTTTCTATTACTTATCAAATCCGTCTCACATCCTTACTTATTTTTTACTAAACAATCTTCCATATTCCATTTTTTATAAATTTATTCACATCATATTCTACATTCAAACTACCTAGAGTAGTTCCAGGCTCAGCTTCTATAGTTCCATTTCCAAATACAGAAGAAAAAAGATCAACATTTGAAGCTTGTATTCTGTCTGATAACTCTTTATTATATTCTATAGTTGTTTGATCACTTCCAGTAATATCTAAATCACATTCAGCAATTATATTACCCTTAAAATTAACATTACCGTCAATAGTAACCTTTCCAGATGTAGCCACAAATGCATTTAAAGTATTAGTACTATTATGTACCTTTATTGTTATACTATTAGCATCACTCTCTATATCTTCTGTGTCTGAAGCTGTAATTATTATATCCTTATCAGTAAATATAGCTTTTTCATTATTATTTCTTTGATTTGATTTGTCTGATGTATCTGCAGAGTTTTTAAAGAAAATTGGATTCTCATCCTTATAACTTTGAAGTGCATTTTCTATAGACATTAAATCACTCACCTCGTCTTTTTCATGACCTAATGCGTCATATAAAGCTTGTAAATCAGTATCAGTTAATGTTTCTCCGTCAATATGATATACTTTTGAAGCAAATATTTTTTGTTTCTCACCTATAACTGAAGGAATACCGTTTAAACGATAGCTACTGTCTTCAACTTTAACAACATTGTTAGAGTCTTTATATACTCTTGCACCTAGAGACCATGTCTTTCTTTCTGGATGGTCTCTAGTCGTTTCTGGAAGCTCAATTCCACCAGTATTTTCTACTGGTAATTTTCCTTCCCAATATTTCTTAAAGTATTCACTTTTTATGATAACATTATCTTCTTTTAACAATTGTAATTGACCATAATTATCAACAGATTCAATATTACCATCTTGATCAACATCCGGTAGTGCATATGCTATATAATTACCTTTAACACCTGTAGATTCACCAGTAGTATATCCATTTGTTGTAACTGTTTTATCAGTATTAATATGAGCCACTCCCATAATATAGGCTTCCGTAATAATTTTAACACCAGAATTTTGATGTGCATTAACTATAATACTACTAGATGTTCTGCCTAATGGTCTATCAGACTCATTTCTTCCATTGCTTCTTGTTTCATAACTATATTTTAAATTCTTATCATTGATTCCAAAAAACTTATCTATTATAATATTAGTATTATCAGCCTTTAAAGTAATATCATTATCTACTACAACTTCTCTTTCCACATCTTGTATCTTATCGGGCGAAGTCTTACTAACATATAAAGTTGAATATCGGGCTGAATCATCTGCTGCATTTTCATTACCTGCGTAAACATTCATAGCGTATAGATTTCCATTTATAGTTGATTCTACATAATTTCTAATATTAAAAGTTTTTCCTGTAACAACATCTCCATTAAATATAACTTTTTTCTTATTTGTAGATGCATCTAGAACTATTCCACCATTATATTTATTATACGCCCTATCTATCCCATCTACATCTATATCATTATATCCATTGCCTTGAATAAATATATTTCCTGTAACAGAAAGAGGAGAATCTATTACATTCATATTTCCACCAACAATTATTGCTTTATCATTCAAAAATGTGTACTTAGGTAATTCTACTTTTCGTTCACTAAATACAATATCTTTATAATTTGGTACTGTCATATTATATGTTGATTGAAGTGTTCTTTTAGTTGTTGCCTTTACATTCGTATCTATTGTTCTATAATTAGACGTTATTGTTATTTTATAATTACCTTCTATAGCAACCGAAAGATCTGCTTCATCGTCTTCTCCATCGTCTACATTTAAAGTCACATGTCGATATGCTTCTGTTCCATCTTCATTAAAAGCAACATATTTTTTTCCGTTTATAGATTTTCTAAGTTCATCTTCATTAGTTGGAATATCTGAATTCACTGATTCAACTGCGTTTTCCTTATATATAAACGTACTGAAAACTTCTTTAAAATGTTCATTAATCCTTCTATCCTTTTCAGCTTCCTGTTCTTTTATTTGTTCATCTTTATTGGTAATTGTAGTACTGTCTTTTATTTCTTGTATTTCAGTATCTATATTAATAATCGCTTCTGTTTCTTTGTATCTCTCTATTTCATTAACTCCATATATAGCTGCCGCATCAAAAGTTTTTACAAGTATATTATACGCAGCATCTAATCCTGATTCTGATGAATATAAATTTTTTATTCTTGTACTTTCTACTACTCTCCTTTTGTAATCCCCAACTGACATTGATAGCATAGCTGTTCCTACCGTAATTAAAATACCAGAAATAATAACTACCATAATTAAACTAGAGCCTCTTTTTTTCCTTATCATTTAATCACCGCCTAATTAATATTTATATTTTGGCTGCTTTTTCCAGAAAATATTTCTATCTCTTTCCCATCTTCTTCTTTAGTTACTGTTATGTTTATATTATATAATTCTCCAAGCTTAGAAGGATTCAATGAACGATTATCATAAACTCTGACATCTCCAAGTTTAGTATCTACTTGCACATCTAAATTTGTTGACTTTTGTAAAAACAAATTCAAGCGATTATCATCTTGATTGTATACACTTACTTCAACCGTTTTTAATTTAGTTGAATCAGTATTACTTACAACTTCATACCCATCAAAATTTAACACTAGCTTTATTTGATTACTCTTATTTTCATCAGTTACCGTTACTGGATAAGTTAGAATATCATTATTGCCGCTATCTTTAACGACTACTATTTTTTGATTTCCTTTTGTCATAGTATTTATAACTAATTTTAAAGTTGTGTCTAAATTATGAATATTTAATTTCCCATCATCTTTATCATTATTATTATCTGATTTAACTTGTATAGAAGTAGAATTAGAAGCAGTAGTTCCACTTAAATCAACTTTTAAATCATTAGTTGTAATTCCTGCGGTGATTTCTTTAGCCAAAGTTATATCTTCATTTTTAACTACTTTAACTGTGACTTTATATATCTGATCAACCGTCTGTGTCGCCTCATTTTTTCCCTCTGGAATAACTAAAGTACCAATCTTACTAATTCCAGTAATATTTCCTTCTTCATCTATACGCGGCTCTATTTTTTCACTCTGAATTTTTTCAAAAATCTCCTGTCCCTGCAATGCAGCAAATTGTTTTACCTTTGCCTGTTTATTACTGTCCATAGTTGATATTATTATTGAATATGCAGGAATAATCAACATTGCCAACAAAGTAATGCCTATTACCATCTCTAACAAAGTGAATCCTCTATGTTTTTTATGATTATTTTTCATAAATTTCACCTACTCTTAATTAACGCTTATATTTTTACTATCACCGTCAATTGAAACTCTTGGTTCTTTAACATCATCTCCACTTACAGTTATCTTTACTAACTTATCTGTATTATTAACTATTTTTAATTTTAATCCAGATTTATCATTAGATGTGATTCTGTTTTCACTTGATATATTTAAAACTATATTTTCACTATTAGGTACAAATTCGTTTCCTGGATCACTATAATCTATAGGAATTTTATCATTCTTAGTCTTATATTTATAATAATATTTATTATCCTTCAGAGTTAATGTAATTTCAGCATTCTCTTCATTATTCCCATCAGCATAAGCATAAGTAGTTCTTAATAGATCATTAGCCTTACCCATTATAATTGTTGGTAACTCTGATGTTGCTGATTTAACTGAAACCATAAAATCAGCAACATCTGTATTCGCTTTTATTCCAGCTCCAGCAGTACTTCCTACATTAAAAGGTTGTGATTTTCCATAGGTATTATTTAAACTCCACTTTAAATAACTCTCTATATCTTCATCTATCTTAGGAATAGAGTATATGGTCATATTCAACGAACCAGCCACCTCATCTAAACTCTTTTCATTTATACTAATGTTGTAAATTGGAATTTTTCTATCGTATTCTCCAATAGAATTCAAAAATTTAATCACTGCATCATAACTACCATTAAAATTCAAATTAATTTTGAGTTGAGCTATGGTATTTGAGTCACTTTGTTTCTTATCTTTTGTAGAATTAGAATTGTTATTATTACTTGTATTTGAAGTATTATTGTTAGCATTTTTTAAACTTTGATTATTTGAATTAGAATCTTTAGTATCATTTTCTTTGCTTATAGTATTTTTTTCGTCTTTTGCTTCCCCGTATTTATAATTATATTCATCCGCATCTTTTTGCAAAGAGCTTTCTGGTAACTCTTTATCTTTCTGCGATTCTTTAATTGATTCTACCCCTTTGACTTCTACGGTTTCAAAGGTCATTCCACCTTCTAATCCGCTATCTTTCATTAACTTGTCGAGTTCTAATATTATATGCTCTTGACTTATTGTAGGATACAATGGATTAGCCTGACTTGTTATCTTAGCATTTAATACTTTTACTTTACTTCTTTGAAGTTCTATAGAATCTATAGTTTCCATAGCCTTATTATATTTTTCTTCAACTTGATTTTTCGCCTTAGTTTTTTCTTCTACAGCCTTAGTAAGGGCTGCATAACCAAATTCATAATATAAAATTCCTACAGCGAAAAAACCTAAGATAAGTAGCATTAGCTTTTCTCTTTTACTTATTTTCATATTATTTAACCTCCTTTAACACACAAGTCATATCAAAGGAATAATCTTCACCTACTGCATTACTATTATTTATGTTTATTACATGAACACTTTTTATTTCAGATAAACCTTTTAAATTATGTTCAAATTCACTAACAGCTTCCCTATCATGTGAAACTCCACTTATTGTTAAATCATAACCTTCTATTTTAAAACTTTTAAAAGAAACATTACTTGGAATTGTACTAGATATATCATTTAATAAATCATCTGTTACAATGTCATTCTTAGCAATGGAATTAGACACTTCCGACAAACTGCTCTCATATTTACTCAAAGTTTCTATTTTCCCGTTTACTTCGTCAGCCTCTTTGAGTTGTGCTTGTATATCTGCAGCATTTAATTTTTCAGTATAACTTTTTATTTGATTATTTAGAGTCAAAATTTTAATTGAATTTATGATAACCGTTATTAAAATTACTAAAGTTAATATTCCATAAGCTATATAAAAATATATTTTTTCATCTTTCTTTTCTTGATTTTTTCCTTGATAATAACTAAAAAAGTTTATATCTCTCACTTTTACGCCTCCCCTACAACCTTATTATTGAACCTATTGCATTAATAAAGCTGTCAATAGATTCATATGTTTCATTACTATAGTTAAAATCTATTTTGGGAATACTTTGAATCCTTGCCACACTTATTGATAATTTCGAAGTCATATACTCACTTAGTCCTTTTATCTTAGATGTACCTCCGTAAATAAAGACCTTATCTACACCAATCCCCATATTTTTATTTTTATAAAATTGTATTACTTTTTCTATTTTATCAATCCAGTCATCAATTTCATTTACTACATCTCCATTTTGGGTGCTGAGATTTTCTTCTCTTAAGTTTATATTTCTTTGTTTGTATTGTTCAACTTCATCTTTTGAAATGTTTAACATTTGAATTAATATTTCATCAATATCAATTCCACCATTCTTTATTATTCTTGTAAATTTTAAAACACCTTCATTATATATGTTAACATCAAGACTCGTTGCTCCCATATCTATGAAAACAATTGATTCTTTAGGATTATATTCATATTCATTAATGATATCTACATAATTAATTAATTTATTTAATGCATTATAATTAACATCTAATGCATATGGCTTTAAATTTAATAATTCTAAAAATTCATAATATCCTCTAGCCATTTTCTCTGGATATGCAATAGCACGAACGTTTAACTTTTGATTCTCTTGAAACTTTTCCTCGCCTAAAATATTAGTTTGAAGTACATAATCATCTAAGTTTATAGGTAAATATTGTTGAATTTCGTATCTAACTACAGTTTCTATTTCATCATCTTCAACCTTAGGAATCATAATTTCTCTATTTATAATTGAAGTAGAATTACTTGTACATATTCCTTCCCTAGCACTTATAGAGTTTTCAGATAGGGTTTGTTGTAATCTTGAAATCAAAATTTCCTTATTAACTATTGCTCCATCTGAAATTGCTTCCTTAGGAGTTGGAATTCTTATAAATTTACTTACTGACAAGTTTTCTTTATAGTAAATGCCTTCAACAATTTTAGTACTTGTATTTCCTATATCAAACGCTACTACTTTTCTCTTTTTCTCTGATTTATTAAAATATTTTTTTTTATTATTATTACTGTTTTTTAATAATTTAGCTTTAATATCTTTAATATCAACATTCATTAATTCTTTAATTTTACTTAAATCTATTTTCTTTTTATTGTCTTCACTCTTACCCAAATGAATTTTTTCTTTTATTTTATTCATTATTCCCCCACCTATTTCCCCTCATATATTTAAGTGTATAGAGTAAAGTGTAAAGCTTATTTTAGCTTTACACTTTTAGTATATTCATATAATTTTATTTTCTTCTCTAATTGTAGCTATAATTTAAGATTGTGTTCCATAACCTGAACCCAAGGTCGGATATATCTCCGTACTACCATCGCCTACAGTTATATCACCATCTGTATTATCATACTCTACCACAAACTGTGCTTTAGTCGCCTTAGTATTAGGTAATGTTGCAGGTGAACCATCTAGCTTAGCTGCAACATTAGCATCTGTTACTTCCTCACCTTCCGCCACTAACTGAGCTGCTATACCGTGAAGATTCTTAGCAGTAGCTATATCAGCCTTTATATTTGCATCTCTTGTAATTTGTCCAAACTTAGGTATAGCAATTGCTGCTAATATTGCAATAATAGCAATAACAATAATAAGTTCTACTAATGTAAATCCTTTCTTTTTTTTCTTTGATAGTTCATTCATTTTTGTGATTGATAAACTAGTCATTTTTATTCCTCCTAATTTTTATATAATTTATATTTTATAACGCACTATGGATAATACATTATGCATTATTAAAACAATTTTAAATCTGGGTGTAACTATCATACATCGGAAGCATTACTGACATTATAATAAACCCAATAACAAGTCCCATTACTACTATTAAAATTGGTTCCATTAAAGCAACTGTTGCTTGTATAGTAGTTTCTAATTCTTCATCATAAAAGTCTGCTGTTTTACTCAAAATTTCATCAATTGATCCTGTTTCTTCTCCAATTTTAATCATTGAATAAAGCATCTCTGGGAATATTCCTGTTTCCCTCATTGAAGTATTTAACTCTTCACCCTTGACTATTTTTTCTTTAACTGTTTTTAACGCTTTTTCTGCTATCTTATTTTCTACAACTCCAGAAACAATATCCATAGCATTTACTAAAGACAAACCACTTGCTAATAATGTAGACAATGTTCTTGTGAACCTTGATACTATCACCATTTCAGTAAAATTCTTTATTATTGGAAGTTTAAGTTTTATCTTACCTGAAACAATTGAGCCACTTTCAGTGCTAAAGTAATATTTAATACCAACTGCACATAATATTAGCAATGTAAAAATCAACAGATAATTTTCCTTTAAGAAATCTCCACTACCAAGTATAAGTTTAGTTGACCAAGGTAATACTGTCCCAGTCTGATCAAAAATCCCTTTAAATGTTGGCATTACATAAATTAGTATAAATACAACTGCCACTACAGCTACTAGACTTAGTATAACTGGATAAATCATTGCATTTTTTACTTTATTATTAACTTTATTCTCTTTTTCATAATGCGTTGCCATTCTTTGCATAATACTAGTTAATGTACCGCTTGCTTCTCCAGCTTCCACTAAGCCGACTAAAAGTTCTGGAAATACTTTTTTTTGTTTTCTCATAGCTTGTGATAATATTCCACCTTTTTGCACTTCTTGCTCAATTTCTATTATAGAATCTTTTAACTTTTTCTTTTGAGTCTGTTTTGATAGTATATTTAAACAAGTTAATATTGGCACTCCAGCATCTAGCATTGTATAAAATTGTCTACAAAAAATTGAAATATCCTTAATTCTTACCCTATCATTAAAGTTTAGTTCTATTTTACTACTTTCAATTATTTCTTCTACCATCAAAGGATAATATCCATTAGAGGAAATAAAATCCATAACATCTCCTTTAGAATCAGCTTCTCGTATACCTTCAATTTTTTCTCCATCTGAATTCATTGCTCTGTATTTGTAACTAGCCACTTTATTTATCCCCCCTCTAAATTTAGAATTTACAATAACTAATTACGCCTTATATTATTACATGCGCTATTCCTTAGTCATAGTTATTGTTGCAAGTTCAGCCATAGTTGTTATGCCGTTAATAACTAAATCTTTGCAACCCGAAGCCAAGGTAGTCATTCCATTTTTTATTGATATATCTCTGAGTACATCTGAACTTTCACCTAAATTTATAGCTTCTCTATGCTCTCTTGTTATTTCCATAACTTCATATATGCCTGTTCGTCCAACATACCCTGTATGATTACAATATCCACAACCGCTGCCCTTATACAAGGTTAAAGGATTGTCCTCATTTACCCCAAGTATTTCTTTTTCAATTTCAGTAGCTTCATATGGTTGCTTACAATTAGTGCATATTTTTCTAACTAATCTCTGTGCAATTATTCCAACCACTGAGGTAGCAACTAGATATGGTTTTATGCCCATATCCACAAGTCTTATTACTGAAGATGGAGCATCATTAGTATGTAGCGTGCTTAATACAAGATGTCCAGTTATAGCCGCTTTTGTTGCGATCTCAGCAGTTTCATTATCTCTAATCTCACCAATCATGATTATATCTGGGTCTTGTCTCAATATACTTCTAAGACCACTTGCAAAAGTTAATCCTGCTTTATTATTTACACTTACTTGATTTACCCCACTTAAGGTATATTCTACGGGGTCTTCTACTGTGATTATATTTACTTTATCATTATTCAATTCACTTAAAATAGTGTACAAAGTTGTTGATTTTCCACTTCCTGTAGGTCCTGTAACTAAAACTATTCCATGAGGATTTGAAATAATTCTATCTACTCTTTGAAGATTTTCTTTACTCATTCCCCATTTATCTCTTCCTATATTTCCACCAGAAGTATTTAAAATTCTTATTACTATTTTCTCACCATTAACTACTGGAAGTATTGAAACTCTAAGATCTACATCTTTTCCATCTACACTAACCATTATTCTTCCATCTTGAGGTATTCTTTTTTCTGCTATATTTAATCCCGCAAGTATCTTTATTCTAGTCACTAATGGTCCTAAGCTTTCTATATTAATTGTATTAACTATTTGCAACTTTCCATCTATTCTATATCTTATTCTTATCTCATTTTCAAATGGTTCTATATGAATATCCGACGCCTTCATTTCTATTGAGTTTTTAAATAAGTATTCTATCATTTTAACAACTGGTGCATTTTTAACATTATCGACATCTTCAACATTTAGTTTAGAATTTTTAGATTCAGCTGTTTCCTTAGATAGCTGCTGAGCCGCATTATTAACTTCTTGGCTGCTATAGTATATTCCTATAAATTTTTTGATATCATCTTTTTTAGATATAAATGATTCTATCTCAAACCCAGTGGATATCGCTACGTCATCTATAGCAAAAATATTTAACGGATCTGCAAGCGCAACTTTAATCTTATTATTATCAAAACCAAATGGAATTAATATATATTTCTCACACAAATTTTGAGGTATTAAAGTTATTGCTTTTCTATCAAAATTTATTGTATTTAAATCTACTTTCTTTATTCCAGTTTGCTGCTCAATAGCCTCAATTATATCTTCCTCAGTTATTATCTTACTGTCGAGTAAGATTTCCCCTAACTTTTTGCCTAGAATCTTTTGAGACTTTAATGCATCTTGCAATTGATATCCCGTAATTTTACCCGCATTTACAAGAATGTTCCCTAACCTTCTTTTTTCAGTCGCCATTATATGTTTAACCCCTTTTATTTGTTATAAATGAAATAAGTATTGTGTCCTCAATATTAGTGTAAATTCAGCATGAAAATTATACAAGTAAAAACATTGTAAAAGATAAATATATATACACCTTTATGTTAATAATTCAAAATATATTCTTAAAATTTCTGTACTATAAAACATGGAAATTATACTCCCTACTGCTATAAATGGTCCAAAAGCCATCTTTTCTTTTAGTTTTTTTAATTTTAATAAAACAATTATTATTCCTATTATTCCTCCTAAGATTATGGCTAAAAATAATCCTAGCATAATTGCTTTTGTACCTAGAAACAACCCACAAACAACAGCAATTTCAATATCTCCTTCTCCCATCCCTTTAGTTAGAAATACAATTAATCCTATAATTCCTCCGCCTATTAATCCTCCTAAAATTAAATTAAGGACTCCATTTTCATGCATAAAATATTGCGTTAATACAAATACGATCCCAATTATTCCACTCAAAATTGTAGTGCTGGTAAACACATATTGAGTATCAAAATCTATCATGGAAATAACTATTAGAAACGATACGAATATACAATATTTTATAGTAATTAGAGTTATGCCAAATTTCAAGTATATTAATAAGTAGAGTATCCCATTAAGACACTCAATGAGCGGATATCTTATGGATATCTTTTCACCACAATATCTACATTTTGCCCTGAGAAATATATAACTAATTACCGGTACCAAGTCTAGATAACTCAATTTGTGGTTACAACTGGTACAATGTGACGGGGGGAATGCTATTGATTCTTCCCTAGGAATTCTATGTATACATACATTCAAAAAACTTCCTATAACTAATCCCAATACAATTATTAATCCATAATCCAATTTACTCTCTCCAATACCTCTGTAGAAATATTTCTTTTAAATTCTCTGGTAATATAATCCAATTTATTTTTAAGAACCTTTTAATAATTCCTTATACTTCAGGCAGTTATTTTTGCTTCTGAAAAGTATGCAAAAAAACCAACCTAAGATACTATAACTATAAAGGTCGGTTGCACTATTAACTCATCACATATAAAGTGCCCAAATAAATATATGAATCATCGTTCCCTATAACATATAAATGCTATTTCTATTCAATTTTGAGCAGTTTTTGTACAAAAACATACCATCTATTACATATATTTGAATTTTATCACATAACATCTTAATAGTCTACAATTCAAATATATATTTCCTCATAAGTATGAAAAACCTTATAATATAATTTCTATCTATTAGTTTGTATCCATTTTTCATACTCTTGTCTTGAAATCACATTACTCATAACTAAATTTCTTAAGTCCATATCCATTGTCTGCATTCCAAATTTAGATCCCATTTGTATAAAACTATCTATTTGCTCAAAGTTACCTTCTCTAATTAGATTTTTTATACCTGGAGTACATACCATTATCTCCATTGCTGCTGTTCTACCTTGCCCTGAAGCTTTTGGAAGCAGAACTTGTGATACAACACCTCTCAATAAAGACGATAGCTGAATCTTCACTTCATTTTGATGACTAGACTCAAATGAATTTATAATTCTGTATATACTATTTGCAGCACCCAAGTTATGTAATGTAGAAAAAACCAAGTGACCTGTTTGTGCTGCTCTTAATGCTATTTCAATAGTTTCTGGATCTCTCATTTCTCCAAGTAATATAACATCTGGGTCTTGTCTAAGTGCAGCTCTTAAACCCATTGCATAACTTTTAGTATCTTGTCCAATCTCTCTTTGATTTACCATAGACTTATGGTTTTCGTATATATATTCTATTGGCTCCTCAAGAGTAATTATGTGCTTTTCCTTAGTTAAATTTATTTCATTTACCATAGCTGCAAGCGTTGTACTTTTACCTGAACCCGTTGGTCCTGTAACTAGTACCAAACCATCACTTAATTCAGTAAACGATTTTAGTGCTTGTGCGGTTGCCAAATCTTTAAGTTTAGGTATAGCCTCTTTAATTACTCTCAGACATATTGCATAACTTCCTTTACACTTATATGCATTAACTCTGAAATTCCCCATTCCAGGTCTATTATATTTAAAATCAATTTCCCCATCTTCTAAAAATTCGCTAAATTTATCAGGAGCTAAATCCTGAATATATTCTCCAACTTCTCCATGAGAAATTATATCTTCTTGTATCTTAACTAATACCCCATCTATTCTTACCTTAGGAACTTGTTCAGAAGTAATATGTATATCAGATGTACTACTTATATCAACGGTATCTAATAATTTATCTATTTTAGCCACGTTCTGTATCCTCCGTATAAATATTAGAATATTTTATAAAATTATTATATCATTACTAAAATAGTACTGTCACCTCAATTTTTTATAAAATTCTCTAAATATTTAATTTAATACTAAAAAATGATAGTTTTACGTCAAAACTTATTACCACAAAAGGGATTTTTTTCTCCTTTTTATAATTATATTTAATTCTCGCCATACACCGTATTGTATAAATTCATATTTAAAACAATCACATCCAACTAGCAAATTAAATAATACATAATAATAAATAAAAATGTCTAAATATAATCTATATATAAAAACTCACAAAAAATATATTACAAATTTTTCAGTATTTATAAATATCATATAATTCTACCACATTATCGCTTAACTTTGGTAATATAATTTTAGTAATAATCTTACATGGATAATAAAAATGTTGATGCATGATTAACATCAATTTCGAAACAAACCAACTTATGCTAAACTCCGAAAATATCCTCTCCGTTTTTCCTTATACTTTTAAGAAAAAACACTTTCAATATTGATAGCTATGCATATCAATATTGAAAGTGTTATTATTTTAATAGATATACCATCATTCAGGGCTTTTTTAACTCTTCTAAATGTTCTATAATTTCTTTAAATTAATATATTTTACACCTTAAACTTCTGTACCATATCAGTTAATCTTTGTGCCAAATCCGCCTGACCTTGTGCAGATTTTGCAACATCATTAATAGCAATAGTTATTTCATTAACACTATTGGATATTTCTTCAGAACTTGCTGCTGACTCCTCTGCTGTTGCTGAAACATTCTGTATAGCAAAACTTATTTGCTCAACTACTTCACTCATTTGCCTTGACGAAACCGAAATCTCTTCAGTAATATTATTAACAAATTCCGAATCTTTTTCATACTGAATTCCTGTGTTATGAAGGAATTCATAGTTTGGTTTTACATCATTCTCCATAAATTCAAGTACATCTTCCCCGCTTTGTGAAAGTTTAGCAACTGCAACTTGTACTTGTGTAACCATCCCTTTAATATTCATAACCGCCTCAGCAGATTGTTCCGCAAGCTTTCTTACTTCATCAGCAACAACAGCAAACCCTTTTCCTTGTTCTCCAGCTCTTGCTGCTTCAATGGCTGCATTTAATGCTAGTAAATTAGTCTGCTCTGCTATGGTTCCAATAGAATCAGCCATAACTTTTATCTCTTCTACAACCCTAGCCTCTTCTATAGCCGTTAAAATATTAGTACGATTTTTTGTATATATAACAGTACCTTCTTCTATATTTTTTGAGGCTTTAGTTTTTATATCTATTGCACGTTTTTTTATCTCACCTACAGATATCTCTGCCTCATTCGCTCTATTTGTAAGCTCATTAGTACTAGCACTTATTTCCTCTGTTGAAGCACTTACTTCTTCAGTAGTTGCGCTTAAATCTTGAACCCCTCTAGCTATTTGTTCTATTGATTCATTTACTACTTCCATTTTTGATGAAACCTCTTCAGCAGTTGCTGATAATTCCTCACTAGTTGAACTTATATCACTAGCACTATTAATTATTTCACCGACTAAATTTTTTATGTTTTGACTAGCTTGATTCAGTGCTTTAGCAAGACTTCCAATTTCATCATTTGTATCAATCATTATTGATTGAGTTAAATCTCCGCTTCCAATAGCTTCAGCAAAAATTAATACTTTCTTTAATTGCTTTGAAATCCAAATTGATATAAAAATTCCTAAAATGATTGCAATAATTAAAGCAAAAGAAACTATTGCAACTATTTTATATAAAGAGCTTTTATACATTGAATTATTCTCTTGATATGAATTATCTGCTTGATTAACGTTTATCTTTATTAATTCACCTATTTCATTATATATTTTCGTCCTTATTGGCGTTAATTTAGTATAATTTGCATCGGCATCGGTATAATTATTTTCATTTGCCCGTTGTATTACCAAATCATATGCTCTTTTATACTCATTTAAGTCATCTTTAAGCTTATTAAATGTTGGCTTTTCCTCATCAGATAATATTGATTTTTCATAATCTAATATTATTGCATTTGTTTCATCATATAATTGCTTTATTTCATTTTCAAGTGACTCATTTTGGTTATTCAAATTTCTTTGGGCATCAATTTTTAATACATTAAATCTTATGTCACTAATATTTTGCCTTATTGTTGTTAATTCCTTTATTGATTCAAGATTATAGTCATGCATTGAAGTTGCATTAGAATTGATTGCCCCCATATTATTAATTCCAATAAATCCAACCACAGCTATAAATAGAGACACTAAGATAAATGCAGATATTAACTTTTGTATAGTCTTTAAATTTTCAAACAGTCTCAAAAAAATACCCCCTAAAATTATTTAATTGTTATTCTTATTACATTTTTCTGTTTTTTTACACTTTTATTTTATTATCGTTAAATTTGATTTAAGCTTAATGTATAAAAAAATTATATTTTTGAAGTAAAACAATATATTATGACAAAAAATAAAAAAGCGCTAAAGATCTTTTTCTACTGAGTTATTCTCATATTTAATGGAATTTATTAAATGTTTGAGTGTACTTTGTTTGATTCATTTTAACATATTATTACAAAAAAATCTATATTATTTAATAATCTTTATCCATAATTCAATTATTTTATATATTAATAATCTTATTATTCACATTTCCTAACATTAATCACCATTTTTATTTTTTCGTCACTCTATAATAATTTTCGGCTCCTACAGCCCTACATAAATCTACATCTGCATGGCTAGAAAAAGAAAAAACACTTTCAATATTGATAACTATGTATATCAATATTGAAAGTGTCATTATTATATATAAATTTATAATGATTCAGCGCTATTTATAATTTCAAATCTCCCTGAAATGTCCTATTCATCCCATCCTTCAGGGAATTCAGCGTTGTGGTAAACTTCTTGAACGTCGTCATCATCTTCAAGTAAGTCTAGCATCTTTTGGAACTTCTTAGCATCTGCTTCATCTATTGCTGTATATGTATCTGGAATCTTCTTTACAGCTGCTTCTAAGAATTCAATCCCTTGTGCTTCTAAGGCTTCTCTGACTGCTCCAAAATCTTCTGGTGAAGTAGTTACTACAAACACTTCATCCTCATCACTTGAGAAATCTTCCGCTCCTGCATCTAGGGCTATCATCATCAATTCATCTTCATCTTTATCCTCTTTTTCAATGACAATTTCTCCTTTTTCTTGGAACATGAACGCTACACAACCTGATGTCCCCATGTTTCCGCCACCTTTTGTAAAGGCACTTCTTACATTTCCTGCTGATCTATTTTTATTATCAGTAAGAGTTTCAACTATTACAGCCACTCCACTAGGGCCATAACCTTCATAAACTATATTTTCGTAATTAACTGATGATAATTCCCCAGATGCTTTCTTAATTGCTTTTGAAATGGTGTCATTAGGCATGTTTGCTGCCTTAGCTTTAGCAATTACATCTCTTAATTTTGCATTTATCTCTTGACTAGCACCACCATTTTTAACCGCCATAACGATTTCTTTACCTATCTTAGTAAAAATTTTCCCTCTTTTTGCATCTGTTTTGCCCTTTTTTGCTTGAATATTATGCCACTTTGAGTGTCCTGACATGTGTTTTCCTCCTTACTTTTCCTTTTAATCTTGTAAAATCCATTGAAATTATAACACACTTCTTTTTAATTCACAATGTACGTATATACTTAATTTCCCTTTAATCAAATTCTTCTACATAGCTAATGCATATATTTTTACCAGAAGCTTTTGCTTTATAAAGAGCCTGGTCTGCTTTCTTTAATCCATCAAGTAAGGATTCATGTGTATTCACAAACTCATATATTCCAAAGCTGGCAGTAATCTTTCCATATTTATTATTATCTATAGGGTAATTATATTGTTCTATTGCTTTTCTAATTGATTCTCCAATTTTCTTAGCTTTAGCCAAATCACTATTTGGAAGTATAATTAAAAATTCTTCTCCGCCGTATCTGCCTATACTACCATACTCTTTAATTTTGTCACTAGCAATTTCTGCTACGCTTTTAAGTACAATATCCCCGGCATGATGCCCCCATGTATCATTAATTGTTTTAAAGTAATCAATATCCATCATTATTATTGAATTGCTGCAATTTCTATTGTTTATCAGCATTTCTTCGCCATTTCTAATTATTCCATTTCTGTTTAAGACACCTGTTAAGACATCATTATTAGCAAAATAATTAACCTCATTAAATAGTTTTCCATTTTCAATTGCAATTGCAATATAAGAGGCTAAAATTTTTAAACCTGATATATCATGCCTTGTATAAGCATTTTTTTTATCACTTTGTACTGTCAAAAGTGCTATTGGTTCATCATTCATTAATATTGGTAAATATATTACCGAGGTAGAGAGTCTCCTTAATTTTTCTTCACTAATACCTGATTTGTCTATATATTTCCAATATTCATTAACTATATCATTAATCAATATTTCTTTTTTACTATTAAAGCAGTATGCTCCAAAACTTGTATTATCATTAATTGCCTTTTCACTTTTTTGAAATCTCTTCCCATCTTTAATAAAGAAATCATAGTTTAACATATTCTTCTCTTTGTTATACAAAGCAATACCTAGTATATCCGTATCAACTATTTTTTCAATTTCCTCATGAATTGATTTCAGTATTTCTTCAAGATCCAGACTTGATGTTATTTTCCTTCCAATCTCAGAAATAAGATCGATTTTTTTATATAAGGATTTATAAGCTTTTGCTTCATTCGCTGCGCTTTTATATTTTAAAACCGATAACCATAAATTACTATGATTTATATTGGATTTATCCTTATACTCATCATATTTTTTAAACGCTTCAAGCGCTTTTTCATATTCACCTAATTTAATATAAATATCCTTCAAAAGCTCATATGCCTTTACTCTTATTCTAATATAATCATTTAATCTTTCACTATTGATTACCAAAAGCAGCTTTGCTTTTGAAAAATTATATTGACCTAAATTATAGTAACATTTGGCCCATCTAATTAAAGTTTTAATTTTAAAATATGGATCATTATTTCTTCCGGTCATCTCAATTATTTCTTCAAATTCTCTTACTGCTTCGTCATAATTTCCAAGCCTATAATTAATTTCAGCTCTTGTTCCCATAAGTTCTTCTCTATCAATAATATCATGGTTTTTCTCCATAATCTCTAGAGCTTTATTACAATACTCATAAGCCTCTTTAAGCTTATTATCATTTAACGAAATTTTTGATAATATTCCTAGTATTATAACTTCGTCTGTAACTTTAATGGTGTAATTATAACTTCTCAGTCTTTCTACTAATGCCAATGCCTCATCATAATTTTCACTTTCAATATAAGTTTCTGCCGTGTTAAGAAGTAATGCAATTAAATTACATTCATCTTTCACCTCATTAGCTAATTCAATCCCTCTTATACCGTTTCTTATCGCCAGCTCTATTTCACCTAGATTTAAATAATCCGAAAGAAGTGCGTTGCATGTTGTTATTATTCCCTCAACGTCTTGTTCCTTTTCAAAAAACTCATTTGCGATTAAGTGAGTAGTGGACGCTTCTAGAAAATTATTAGTAAAATTTTCACACCATCCAATGTAAACTAAGCACCAATGCTCGGCTGACTTGTAATTCCACTCTTTTACTAGTTCAAGTAAATGCTCAAATACCTTTTTAACATATTTGGGATCAGAATTAATATTTTCCAATGCAAACTGTCTGAAATACTTCATATGATTTTCATCTTGTTTCAACAACTTGATATGCTCATCTAACTCTGGATATCTGCTCATTACTCTCCCCCTTACCATGTAATAATCTATATTTTAACATATGAGTTTTAAATTCTCGTATATAGTCTGTTACCTTCCTTGAAATAAATTCCCTCTTCGCTTTTTCTAACTATAATTTTCCCATTAGTTGCTTCTATAATTTCGTTTTCTATATCTTCTGATATTGCTTTTTCTGCCAATATATTAACAACAACCTTATCACTGTATTCTGTATCCTCTATATGCCATGAATTTTGTCCACATAAGTGCTGAACCTTTCCAAACAAATCGTATTCCATTTCAAAACTTAATTTTAAGCCGTCAACCTTTTCAACAACTCCTGCAGATTTTATAGCTATACTTGCTCCCTTGGTATACGCTCTCGTTAATCCTCCTGCACCAAGAAGGATTCCTCCAAAATATCTAGTTACTACAACAGCACAATCAGTTATTCTACTTTTCTTCATTACTTCGAGAATAGGTATTCCAGCTGTTCCTTGCGGCTCTCCATCATCAGAATACCTCTGAATATTCATATTTTGCCCAATAATATATGCAGAACAATTATGAGTAGCTTGCTTATGCTTGCTTTTTATTTCATTTATAAAAGCTTTAGCTTCTTCTTCACTTTCAACTCTTTTTGCATATCCAATAAACTCAGATTTCTTTTCTTCAAATCTATCTTCACCAAAATCTTTTATTGTAATGTAGGACATTCTTATCTAGCTCCTTTCCAAGTCTTAATATCCTCTTTGATTATTTACTATCGAAATAATTTCCTCTTTAAGTATTCTCATACCTTTTTCTATTCTCTCTTTATCAGTTTGATAAAATGATAATCTAAAGGAATCTTGTCCATCATTTTGTGACGTAAAAAACATAACCCCCGGAGTAATATACACATTCCTCTTTTTTAGGCTCATGAAGAGTTCTTTTGTATTTACTCTATAGTCATCTTTTAAGGTTAAATAAAAATTTAGTCCACCTCTTGGGTCTATATATGTTAATATATCGCCAAACTCATTATCTAGTATACTTTTCATTTGTGTATATCTTTGAATGTATTCATCATTTAAATCTTTTATATTCTTTTTCCACTTTTGTCCTGAAATATATGACTCCAATGCTCTCTGCATTAAACTTGATGTTGTAATATCCGTATTATGTTTTGAATTTTGAAGCGTTTCTCTAAATATTTCTGGAGCCACTAAGTACCCCAGTCTTATTCCAGGTAAAAATATTTTAGAAAAACTTTTTATATATATAACCCTATCTCTCTTATCAAGCCATTTAAAAGGAACATATTCTAAAGAATTTTCATATATAAGTTCCGATAAATAATCATCTTCGATTATGTAAAAATCATAAATTTCTGCAAGATCTAAAATTCTTTTTTTCTTTTCTATACTATAACTTATACCTGTTGGGTTTTGAAAATAACTCATAGTATAAAAACATTTTATTTCATTCTTTTGAAGTATTTTTTCAAATTTATCCAAATTTATTCCATCTTCCTCTATTGGAACTTCAAATAAATTTACTTTTCTCCATTTAAAAACTGATAGTGCACCAACATATGTCGGCTTTTCTACTATAATATTATCATTAATATTTAATATACCCTTTGATGCTATATCAATTCCTTGCTGCGCTCCTGAAACAATTATTATATCTTCATTATTAAGATTATTATCCCAAAAAACTTTATTTATGGTATATATAAGATTTGTATACCCATTTCTATTGTCAGAAAGCAGAGCATTGGCCCCATCTCTTTCTAGCACTTCATTAATAATATTCTTTAAGTCATCAATAGGGAATAATACTTCTGCAGTGGTTTCCCCTGTAAAATCAACTACCTCGGATAAAATCTCCATAGATAATTTCTTTAATGCATTTGAATATTCTTTTCTAAAATTTGAAGCAACCTCTTTTCTCTTTGCATAACTTCCACTTCCAACTTTTTGATAAGCATATCCTTCTAATTTCAATTTATTATATGCACTAACTATAGTAACATTATTTACACCTAATCTTTTTGATAAATCTCTAATAGTCGGAAGTTTATCTCCTTCTTTTATTTTTCTTTTATCAATCATATTCTTTATATAGTTAGCTAGTTGAACATACTTCGGTGTTTCGTTATTCTCGAATTTAAAATCTTTGTATATATCCATAACATTTCCCCTTTATTATCAGAATGCATCTAGTTATAAACCTTATATGAATATACATTTTCACTTATCAACTTTTCATTAGATGGTAAATCTAAGTTCTTTGTATTTTTAATTATTAATTTTCTTTTGTATAATTCCTTTAAGATATCCTCAACTTTTATATCAAATTCCTTAAATAGTTCACTATTTTTTATTTCATATGAACTTAAGAATTTATTCTTTTCATATAGATAATCTAATATAAGCTTTGATGCCTCATTAATATTCTCATTTAAAAACTGTTCAATATAATCTACAGTATCTTGTATATTTTGTTTTATAAACTTACCATTAAATAACTCTTCTATTATTATGCTAAACCTATTATCAAAGTTAGTTACCATCTTTACTGCATCTTTGCTTACAGTATAACCGTTTAGGTTTAAATACAATTTAGCGAAACTATCTAAAGCTCTAATTAAAACCTCATAGGATGTAAATATGCTATCATTTTGTAAATATTTCTTAGTTACTCCAATATCTTTTATGATATTGCCTAGATATACTAAATTCCATGTTTCCTTATATTTATCTAAACTATACTTAGCTTTATTAAAAATACTTTCTATTTCTTCATCTCTTGAAAATATTATTTTAGAGGATATAAGTAAATTTCTTATAAGGCCTTTTTTCCCATAGCTCTCGTATAACGCTAAAAACTTTTCTTTACTTAATATTTTCATGTGAACTGGTATATTAAGCATTTCCGTATATATATCTCTAACATCTTCAAATATATCTTTATAAACAACAAATAAATCTATATCAGACTCTTCCCAAAGATCTCCGCTAATTATACTTCCAAATGCAAATATAGCCAGAACCTTTTTATTAGTCTTTAATATATTTATTAATTTTTCAGAGGATTTTTGATAATCCAAAATGGATTTTGACACCTTATCTCACCTTCTTTTGCCTAAGGCATTATGTACTCTATAAAAAACAATATTATTACTATTATAACTTAAACAAGTATTTATTTAAAGGCACCACTTCTTAGGATAATGAAATCTATAAAACTTAATAAAAAAAGATTCTTAAATAAAAACATCTAAGAATCTTCTGTCCTACTATCGAATGGAGGACAATTATCATCCGCTTTTACAAAAGGAGGACAATTTTTATCCATTTTCTTTATCTGATGTATGTAAATCTTCATTCGCCTGCTTAAAGACTCTAATATTCCTTCAAGTTCATGGTTCATTGTATAAACTAATTCCAACGATTCCCTTAGCTCTTTTCTCTCGCCAAAGGTATTATTTTGTAATGCTTGAGCTACACCTGCTATATTTAGAGATGAAATAGATATAAAATATAGAGCATCAAGCAAAGGACGCACCTCTCTAGTGAAATAAGTTATACTGAATTGCTCAATTCTAATTGAAGCAACATTAGTTTGAGCTGTGCTTATTGCCGCTATTGCCTCACTCATTCTATTAAGCTGCTCTAATACCCTATTCTGCAACACTGCCATTTGATCACTTGATGCCGCCGTACCTTGATTTCCTGCATTACTTGTATCAGCTGCGTTACCAGGACTTTCAGTTGCATTTGCCCCTTCTGTAGCCCCTTGATTTATTACTCTCTGAGCACTTCTAAGTGATCTTGCACTTCTCGGGTCGTTTGGATTAAATGGTCCACTTGTTTCCATAAAATATAGTCCCCCATAATATACTCATTTTAAGTATATTATAAAAAGACTATATTTATTATCAATTAATTAGTTACCATTACATTTGTTTGTACATACTCTTTAGTTTTATTTAATACCTCATCATCTACTTCAGCTACCATATAAGTTCCATCATCTTTATACTCTTCTTCAAGTATTCTTGCATTTCTATGTAAAAATGATTGAATATCACCTTTTTCATACGGTATTAAATATTCTACTTTTCTATAATTATAAGGTAATTTTTCTTCTACCAAATTCAACAATTCGTCTAAGTTGATTTTTTCCCTAGCTGAAATTTCTATTACTTCATTATCACCTATTGCTTCTTTAATTTTTGCAATCTGTTCTTCTGTTGCCTGATCTATTTTATTTAAAACTAAGATTGTCTCTTTATTTATTACCCCTAATTCCTTTAATACTTCATTTACTGCTTCGTATTGCTCTACTGATGCATCTGAGGATGAATCTATTACGTGGCATAAAAGATCTGAGAATATAACTTCTTCCAATGTTGATTTAAATGCTTCAACTAAATCATGTGGCAATTTTCTTACAAATCCAACTGTATCTGTAAGAGTTATCACACCTTTCTTACTTAAAGTCAATGCTCTAGTTGTAGTATCAAGTGTAGCAAAAAGCATATTTGCTTCAAATACTTTTTCTTTAATTTTATTTTCTTTATTAGCTGCTATATCACATAGAACATTTCTTAAAGTGGATTTTCCCGCATTAGTATATCCAACTAAAGATACCTTAGGGATATTCTCCTTGTTTCTTTTCTCTCTTTGTACATCTCTAGTCTTCTTGATTTTCTTTAATTCATCTTTTAAATCATATACTGTTTCCATTATATGTCTTCTATCAGTTTCTAATTTCTTTTCACCAGGACCTCTAGTCCCTATTCCTCCACCAGTTCTAGATAATATAGTACCTAAGCCTTGTAATCTGCTTAATCTATATTTAAGCTGAGCCAACTCTACTTGTATTTTAGCTTCTTTACTCTTTGCTCTTGTTGCAAATATTTCTAATATTAAAGTAGTTCTATCAATTACCTTAGCTCCTAAAGCTGCTTCTAAATTTCTTACTTGAGATCCTGATAGTTCGTCATCAAATATAATTACATTAGCTCTTTCTACTTGTCTCATAGCTGCTATCTCTAAAACTTTACCTCTACCAATAAAATAAGCAGCATCTACTTTATTTCTACTTTGAAATACAGTTTTTAAGACAGGTATATCACATGCTTCTGTTAAATCTCTTAACTCTTCTAGACTTTCCTTTGTGTCTGATCCAACCAATATGGCCTTTTCTTCTGTATCCTCTATTACATCATTTGTTTTAATTTGATTTTCTATAAATCTTATTTTATCTAAAATGTGTATAGACAGTATTTCTTCTAGTGATAGATTTATTTTTTCATCTGTTTCTAGCTTACTATTGTATAATGTAAGCATTCCTAATGAGAAATCGATTATCTTTCCATCTATTATAGCTACTGATACAATGGCATCTAATTTTAATTTTAACAATGCTGTTAGATCTAAAGCTGACAGATTGCAATAGCCATTTGGATGAGTATGAATTACTCTAACTCCTGATAATCTTTTTTCTTCTATATCTATTAATGGAACTTCAACAGATGTAGAATCACCAATTGCAACAGAAGTAACATTTCCTTTTCTATTAATTCCTACACTTACTTCTCTTTCAATTTGACTAGAAATTCTCGCAATAATATTCAAAATTTCTACATCACAAACTTCATCTTTTAAGTTCCTTATAGAGTAGACACTCTCTAATTCATCTATTATAGATTTTCTTATTCCTTCAATATTTCCGTATATCATAAAAAACACCTCACATATCCCAAGGGATATTCAACAAAATAAAAAGTCAGTATGTCCGTCTATTTTCCCTCATATCCCTATCTTGACAACTTTCATATAATTTTATACTATTAATTCATTAAGGCATATAAAAAAAATAATAAGTCAGCATGCTAGTATATTTTCCGTTATACTTCGTCAGCATATTCGCCTAATAGCCCGCTATGAGGCAAATATACTTCCTTGGCTAACGAAAAATATACATTGCATCATAGACTTATTATTTTCTTTCATATGCCTAATTATAACTTATATAATTCATAATTGACAATGTACAATTCACATTTTTGGAATAAACTGTTGAAAAACGTCAAAAATATATTATTATTTTGATAATTCTTTTAATGAATTATCCTTAAT
>NZ_MZGT01000042.1 GCF_002029255.1 Clostridium chromiireducens | reverse complement strand
ATATAAGTACATAAGAAGAAATCTTTATTATGGGAATATAATTTATAACCCCTTTAATAATATGTGATATGGCTGCTTTCCCCTCATTAGAATATATACTTTTTTTACATATATTTAATATTTTTTTCACAACTTCTAACTCATGTACTTTACTTATAATGCTTGATTTATTGAGTAAGTTATTTTCTACTATTGAAACCAAAGCTGTAGTTATTTTTTGACGATTTCTAGGTAACAATGCAGTATGTGGAATTTGGATACCTAATGGATGACGGAAAAGTGCTACTACTGCAAACCAATCTGAAAATCCACCTACCACTCCTGCTTCAAATCCGCTTTGCAATATAATCATTATAGGTATATCCTTTGAAAATAATGTGAACAGAAAACCTATAAACATAATAACTAATAATATTAATGCTTTTTGATTAGTTTTTATTTTCATATTATAGCCTCCTCTAGCTATCATTATTGCCATTTTATCTTATGAATATTTTAATCTGCTATTTTAATTTCAGAATCCAATTTATCTATTTTTATATTCCAGCTTGAGGATTTATATATTATATAATATGACGCGGTTCATCGTATCTGTTCAATCAATAGCTTTTTCAAATATAAATTTTTTTGATAACTCCAAATTCGAATTTATGAAATCACCTTTTTTAAGATAAAGCTGCCTTCTTCTAAATCTTTCGGATTTTTTATTTCTATCACATGAAATCCACACTTATTAACATAGAAATTATGATTCCTTCGAGAAAAAATAGGCGTTTCAGTACTCCAAACTTTTATTCCAACCCCATTTCCTCATAATCAGGATCAATAAATAGCTTCCCTAAATAGTTTTCATTATTATCATTAATCCAAAGAATTGTTGCACCAATAAGAACATCATCTAAATATATACAATAAGAAGTCGCTTTTTCATCTAATCCCCCATCAAATTACTATTTATATACTTAACTTTAAATTATTTCTTATTTGGAGAAATATTTTTAACCGTGATTATAAGGTATATGTTCAGAACCGAAAAATTTAGTAATCTCACTATTTATCATTTCTAAAATATTATCATTCAAAAAACTAGGTAATAAGCGTATTTGATTTAAATTGTCTATATCAATCCATTCACTTTTAAGTTGCATATCATCTATTTCTGTAGGCTTGACTTTTATATCATCTTTTAATTTGCAAATAAAAATATGATACATTTTATGGATATATTCAGGATATAACTCTTTTGTTCTAGGGTCATCGCATATTTCCTCATATAAAGCAGAAAACCTTATTGGAATAACATTGTATCCAGTTTCTTCAAGACATTCTCTTATAATTGCCTCAGGTAGAGTTTCATATGTATCTTGCCCTCCACCTGGTAATGAATAATAATTTCCATTATACTCATCAAAACATTTGTTTAATAAAATTTTGTTTTTATCTATAATAATTGCTTTTGCTGTACTTCTAATGCTCATTTTTACCTCCTTAATAATAACTAATTGTTAAATTACATTTATCTGCAGGTATTATAAATAGTGCTTATCTCGTAGTTACTTACTATTATTAGAATTAGGAACTTTCTTATATTTACCTCCAGAACCCATAAGTCCACTAAGGTAAAGGCTATCATGTTCAGTATCATCTTTATACTCTATAACCCAAAATGGCCAAATTAAGTCTGTTATTGTTCTACTTTCACCTACCCCAATACCTATCGTCTTCCCGAGGTTTACGTCATCTGTGGGTGACCAGTATTCATTACAAATATAGGTGTTGTTCCCAAATAATAAGATATTATCTTTCATCAAATATTTGTCCAAACAAAATCTTGTATATACAAACCATGATGGAATTATGCTTAAAACAAATATGACAAAAATAATCAACCCTATTTTTATGACTTTCATAATACTTCTCCTTCACGAATACCACACTTATTTACCATTATAAATTAACCATAACATATTTTGTAAGGTTTTTTTAACTACTTATCTAATAGAAAGTTTTACTCACCACAATTTTGTGGTGAGTGCTTTGTTACTTCTTCAAATTAATATAGTGTTAGATATTTCAGTGCTTTAACACAAATAACCCTCTCTCATTCTGAATAATGTGATACTAATATCTGTCATTAATTTTATTGGCTCACAATATAAAAAATACTATATAAGAAATAATAAACATATCATACCAATAAGGTCACTAAAGTAGTGGCCAATCCACGAAGTAAATATGTTTTTAGTTTTTGTAAAAATAATTCCAAATAATATACTATCAATGAATATTCCAAACATATCAGATATTACAATAGCAATGCTTCCATCTGAGTAGTGCATAAAAGCAAAAAGTAAGGATGAAATTATAATTGCCTTAACTGGTTCTATAAACCATTGTAATCTCCCTTGAATAAATCCTCTAAAAATAATTTCCTCTAAAAATGTACCTATTGTGATAGATATTATTGCAGGTATTATTACTTTTACATCCATTGGTAATCTTGATTTTACGTGTTCAATATATCCTGTTATACAATACTTTCCTATATAAAATGTTAGAAGTGGTGAAATAACACCAGCTAATGTAATAAAGTGCCAATTTTTCTTTATATCAATTAAGACAGTTTTTATATTAAACCCTATCTCCGCCCAAGAACGATGTCTTATTCTTTTCTCAATCAAAAGATATATTATAGGAATTACAGGAATGATTGCTTTAAGATTATTAAATATTAAAAATAATAAAACAGTAACAATTATAACAGTCAATGTTTCTGCTAATAATCGCTTGTCTACTTGTTGTTTTTTCTTCACTGTATCTCCTCCTAATTATGCGAGCACTCAGAACTAATACTACATTTAAATTCTTTAAAGCATTTTTTTCACTCCATGCATTAATAAGGCAGAACCAGAAGTTATCCAATACTCACTTATTGGATAATCCAAATCCTTAATTATTGAATCTTTATGTAACATTTTGTACTCCACTTTTACCAATGCCTATAATTCAATCTTATACTAATTACCAATATGATTCAATTACAACATTTATTGTTAGATTAAATTTAATTTCTATTGCTATAGGAATTATCGTATAAGGCAATTGTACGAATACATAGACATGAAATATTGGTGAAAAGGCTGCTGTATATATAAAATAAAGGGGGACCAAATTATGCCCCCCCAAGACAGCACAATACAAAGGATTAACCCTACCATAAATATAAGACTAAAAGATATTATCTTTTTTACCCTTGTATTTATAATATTTAACTTTATATTGTAATTTATTAATTTTACGTTATACATATATTCTAATATTACATTGAAAACTTTTGAATATATTATTCAATTATATATGCACTTATAATTTCTCCATAGTAAGCTGTATGAAAATCCTTGTTTGCGCCATGAAATGAACTTTCAACATCTTGTGGATAAAATTTATTTTTATTTTCTTCTTTAATCTCCCTCTCATCTTGTTTTTGTTTATATACGATCCTGCACTCAAGTGTAAGCGGAAGTTCCTTAATAGCAGGAACTGAAATGCTATTAGATGGCTCTAATGTCAAGTTTAGTTCTTTAATTTTGTCACTTAAATGACCCGATTTTGTGCCACAAATCCCCAATATTTTTTTATCGAACTCACCAAACGGTATATTTATCGTAAATTCAGGATTTTTTTCAAGTTGATGTTTTGTAAATCGATTTTCCCTCACGAAGACTGTGAAAATCGCTTTTCCCCATTCTATTCCTAAAGTTCCCCATGAAATAGTCATAGAATTAACTTTATCATCTACCTTTGTTGTTAATAAAACCCCTGTTTTAAGTGCTCTCATTATCTCATTTGCATAATCAAATACTTGTATCTCTTTTTTCATAATATTATCCTCCTTGAATATTTGTTGTCTATATGATAAATTAATATATAATTCATAACAAGTATGCACTTTTTTGTTAGATACTACCCAAAAGGAGAGTAACCATGAATGATGAAATAAATATTAAACCATTTGCTTATGCAATGTCTTTGATTGACGGTAAATGGAAAATGCATATATTATTCTGGCTTTGGAAAAAACAAATTCTAAGGTATGGTGAGTTGAAACGTCACCTTGGAACAATTACTCATAAAATGCTCAGTACACAGTTAAAAGAATTAGAATTAGATAATTTAATTATTCGAAAAGAATATCCCCAGGTTCCTCCAAAGGTAGAATATTTTCTATCCCAAAGAGGTTTAAGCATTATGCCTGTCTTGCAGTGCTTATGTCAATGGGGTAATGATCATATTAATGATTTATAATATTTCAGTGAAAGCTATTTATTAAACTATTTAAAATTTCCCTCTTAGAAAAATCTCCACTTATCCTCATTCCCCAACCAATCCACTTTCTCTCATCCTTTTAACAAACTTTTCAGATTTCTTATTGACCTTTTCCTTTAGAAAAATAGAAATTATTATTGAGATGAAAAAATATATAGATAAAATTCCTGCATTATAGTATAAGGAACTCCAAATAATTCCGCCTTCCGCTTCTCTCATTCCGCCTATAGCATAGGTAAAAGGAAGCATGGGACTTATATTTTGAAAAAACTTAGGTGTAAGTTGTATTGGAAATGTTCCACCTGATGCCGAAACTTGAAGTACCATTATAATCAATGCTAAAGCCTTGCCAACATTTCCAAATACGGAAACCAGAGTATAGATAATCATTATAAACACAAGCCCCACATACATAGAAAATATTAAAAATACCACTGGACTTACGGCATAAGTTTTAATGATAAAAAAATTTCCTAAAATAATAATAATAGTCTGAAGTAATGAAAGAGTAGCAAGGGTTAAAAACCTACCAAAAAACATCTTTGTTGTTGCCAAGTTTTTACCATCTTCTAAAGGTTCTACATGTATAGACAATATAGAAAGCAGTGTAAATCCCCCCACCCAAATAGCAAGAGTGCTATAGAACGGAGACATAGCTGATCCATAATTAGGTATAGGAAATACTCTATTTTGCACTAGCTCAATTGGATTTGCTAAAAAATCACTTACATCTTTTGTGTTTTTATGTAAAAAATCCGTAAGTTCATTAAATTTCTGATCATTGTTCAAATTTTTAAATTTTTCAACATTGCTATGAATGGTTTCTTGAGCCTGTGGAAATTTATCCTTAATATCTTTAAGCTGTGCTGCCCCTAGGTCAGTACCGATATTTGCGTCTTTTAATAAACTATTAATTAAAGGCATATTATTTTTTGCACTTTCTAAAAGCCCTAACGAATTATTTGCCATATCTGTTGTATTATTTACTAGATTATTTATTTGTGGAGAAATAGTGTTATCAAAATTACTTATTGACTCATCTATAAGCTGAGAGGTTTTATCTATATTTTGTATAGCAGAATTTACTGCATCAGAAGAAATTGCATTACCACTACTTAAAGCACTTATAACATTATCCAGATTCAATTTATTTTGAACCAGCTGATCTCTAATATTTTGCATTTTGCTTATGAAATTAGAAAGTAAATTACTATGTAACATGTTATTTACAGACTGAAGTATATTTATATCATTATTAATAGTAGATATTGCATTGTTTAAATTATTAACGGAAGACTTTAAAGCCTCCTGCTGCCCTTTAACATCTGTATTTATAGAATTATTAATGCTGCTAAGATTATTTTTCACTGTGTCCGCATTAGCTTTTGCTCCAGCCAAGTCAGTTCTTATATATGGAGATATATTTTTTATAGTGCCATTTACTTTACTAAAAAAGTCATTACTGGACTTTATAACATTTTGAGCATTATTCAAGGAATTTGTTATATTAGGTACATTTTCCTGAATATTTCTTATGAAATTATTCATATCTACAGCTCCATTATACGCATTATTTATACCTTCTCCGATTTGAGGAAGATTAGCATCTATATTGCTTACCATATTTATAAATTCCTCCATCTTAGGCTTAAGCTGCTCTAGTTCAACACCATAGGCGCTCATATAATTAAGCACAGTGTTACTTACTTCTTTAGTAACGGAGCTAGTTATTTCACTTTGCAGAGTAGTTAGTCCGCTTTTTGTAATCTTAGGTGCAATAGCATTAATTTTTTCATTAACAGCATAAATTAAATTAGCCTTAGTAGGTTCACCGTTTGCTGTAATAGATAGAAGATTGCTCGAAAAATTTTCAGGTATGGTTATACTGGCGTAATACTTACCATATTTCACTCCACTTTCAGCTTCACTTTCATCAACAAAAGTCCAGCCAATGCTTTGATTATTCTTTAGTTTATCTACTACTTCATTACCTATATTGATTTCTATGCTTTGAATCTTAGAACCTTTATCATTATTTACTACTGCAACTAGCAATCCTTTGGTATTACCATAAGGATCCCAAGATGCTATTATATTAATCCATGCATATAAGGCAGGTACAAAAAGTAATCCTGCTATTATAATCATGAGAGGCTTATTAGATATTATTTTTTTTATATCCCGTTTATAAATTTTAAGTATTATGCTCATAAACCTTTATATACTCCCTTTCTTGAATCTAATATTAATATGTTAATTTCATAGGATAAATCAAACGCTCTAAAAAGATTATGTCTGATTTATATTTTCCATTAAAATATCAAATGATTCATAATGAAGTTAAAATAAAGGGGATGATAAACGTTTTTGAATTTACTTTAAATATTGTTCTGGATTTAATGATATTTTCATTACATCTGAAAAAAACAATGAACAGTGGTATCCATCAGCAACTGCATGATGTACTTGGATAGTTACTGGCATAATAATTTTATTATTTTCCTCAAAGAACTTCCCCCATGTTACCATCGGAAACAGGAAAGGACTACTTCCTTCATTGTTTACATTAAAAGATGTGTAATTAAACCAAGGCAGACATGAGACAATAAAGAAATTCTTCTGAAATTGTGTTGTAAAATTATTATCTTCTTTATAACTGTTCAAAGCATTTACCATGTCTTCATAAAAACTCAAAAATACATTATTAAAAGCTGTATACATATCACTCATTACTTTAGTCTTATCATTCAATACAGAATAACTCGGACCAATTTCATCAAAAAACCCTAACCTACCCTCTTCATCTATGGCCATTTTAAATTCTTTATAATTATTTATAGCTTTTGAAACAATCCATGTAAAGGTTGGATAAAGTCTTAACTTATTAGATCTTGTATAATTATATAAATTAGTAATATCAAGATTAACAGTAATACTGTATGTACATTTTGCATTATTAAAAAAATGATTGAAGCAATCTTTCCTCTCCCAAGTATTCATATCAACTATATTAAACCCCATAATAATTTATTTCCTCCTTATATTTAAATCTCATATATTTTTATTTCTAATCTTCAAAATAGCTAACCACTTATCTTCATACAATGTTTACTTCATTTTAGTTTACTATTTAGAATCAATTATAGCATAAATTGTAAATATCATAATATCCAGTTTTCATCTGATTAAAACTCTAAAATCATATAATACTATTCAGAGCCACCGTGTTTGGGTTTCGAATCAACTTTATTTTCAGGCGAAAATGCCCCTTTTCCTTGTTTATAGTCACATTTTTCACATTGAGTCATTCTATTTTCATTATCTTCCTTGTGATAGGCTTCAGACCATCTGCAAATACTCTGCAAAATAGGAACCACAGAATTTCCCTCCTCAGTGAGACAATACTCCACACGAGATGGAATCTTATAGAATCTTTAATTATTCTTCTTCATCCTCTCTAACTTTCATCTTGTAATGCTTAAAAATTTTATTTTGATAGTTTCCTACTTTAAGTAACTTATTTTTTACTTAATTCTAAGCACAATTTACATATTATGTACTATGTTAGAATTACACAGAAAAAAATCGCAAATTCATAGTGATATGCGATTTTATAATACGTTATTTATTTTTATTGATTCATGATTTAAGAAGATTGAGTTTCTTTATACATTATCATTTGAACTCAATTGTTATTTCATCTGTATAAACAGCAGTTCCAGATATAGCAACCTTTATATCATTATCTTTCTTAGTAACATGAACATGTACTTCACCATCTCGTTTCACTTCATCCCCCTGCTCTACTATCAGTTCAAGAGCATTCATACCCGGAGTTATGTAGGTTATATAATATGCGCCCATTACTCCTGACGCAGTTCCTGTGACTGGGTCTTCAATTGTTCCTGAAAATGGAGATGAAAAATGTCTTGCGTGCATATGAGTATGTTTTTTTATAGTTTTTAAGCAAAAAGGATGAACTGAACATTGTGGCATCTCCTTTAATGTAGTTGGAAACAACTTGTTTTGTGGTATCATACGTGAAAAGGCTTCTAAAGTTTTTATTGGAACAAGTAATGTCCATGTCCCAGTACTACCATAAACAGTCGGGATAGATGTATCAATATCGTCCGGGTTCAGTCCTATTGAATATGAAAGTTCCTCAATTGAGCCTTTAAAAGGTTTAAAAATAGGAAGAGCTTGCTCCATCAATACATATAACGTTTTATCTTTTTCAAAGAAATCAACTTGTAGAATACCTGCCTTTGTTTCTATTGTTATCTTATCACTCTTGTTTATTAGTCCTTTTGATTTTAACGAGTATAATGTTGCAACAGTACCATGTCCACATAAATTAATTTCATGACCTGGTGTAAAATATCTAATCTGCAAATCCGCCTTATCAGATTTAACAACAAAAACTGTTTCATTAAATCCTACTCTATATGCGATTTCTTGCATTTGCCCATCCGACAAATTATCTGCATTTAAAACAACGCCTGCAGGATTTCCCTTATTAGGAGTATCTGAAAATGCGTCATATTGATATACTTTTATTTTATTCATCTTTATGTGCCTTACCCTTCCATCTATAAATTCCTTAAAGTTTAATTCACAATAATTTACTAGTATGAATCAATTATAGCACAAATTGTAAATATAGCATTATTCAATTTTCAATATATATATGCTTTCTCTGGGTTAAAGTGTATTGTTGGACTCCAAGCCTTTTGTTCCCTCAAAACTGTTTCATTTTGTCTATATGCACTTGTTAAATTACCGCCTGATAATTTTTCCCAGCTATTTATCACCATTACTCCCCTACAAATTACCATTTATATTCCAGTTGATTATATCATATTTTGTAAACACTACATTTTTCAAAATCCAAAGAGTATTATTTTCATTTAAATTTTCCTTACATATTTCACACATAGGATTATTTTCCAGATTTAGGGCATTTTCTATATGATGATCCACGTAGTCCATAATTGAATTTATTTTCAAAAATATCATATACATGCAAGCGCTCTCTATATTATAAATATTTTTTATATCCTTTTACAACATCATTATTGTATCCAATAGCCTCATAAAATTTATGAGCTTCTTTCCTTCTGTAAGCTGAAACAAGCATAGTGAAGTAACACTCTCTTTTTTGAGCGTACTTTTCAATAAAACTCATTAACTTCTTACCGATTCCCATGGCTCTACATATGAATCATCCATTAAATGAATCTAGCTTCTGGAAGAGCTCCTCTCAATAATATTGACTATAAATTTGATGAAACAGGAATTACGATTAAAATACCTTATTATGAATATGTTAAATAATTATAATCTTTAATTGTTCTTTTTTATTCAACCTATTAGTATTACGGATTTAAATATTTATTATGATGAATATATTTTTTCACCTATCACATAATAGAAATTGAGTAATTTAATTCTATTCTCACTTTAAGTTATGAAAGGTGGTTAATCTAATGAAAAGATTTTTTATGGTATTTTCTATTTTTTTATTTCTATTTTTTAATATATACTCGGTAACCACTGTAGCAGCTTCAAAATCATTTTCAGAAGGATTTTATTCGCCAAAGGATTTGAACCTAATGGAAAATGTTAATTATACTATCCAGAATGTTTCGCCTAGTTATGACTCCTATTTGATTATTTTTGATGATAGTGAACGAACACAACAAGCTGTTCGTTTAGAACCTAATTCACAACCTCATATTTTACTGCCTATTAAACATACCTACAAAATGAATACCTAATTCCTTTGCTAAATTCTCAGTACTTTTTGAAGTTGCTACACCCTTTAAATTCATACCGCTTTGAATCAATTTTCCAACTTTATTAATCATATAATAAGCTGTTGAACCAGTACCTAATCCCAATGTCATTCCATCTTTTATATACTCTGCTGATTTTTCTCCAGCAATTCTTTTCTGTTCCATAACTACCTCCTAAACAATTTTGATTTCATAATTACCTAATATTATTTTAACTAATCAACATAGTTACTATGACTTTCAATATTTGAATTAACTTAATATATTTTGTAAATATTAATTATTTAATTTATAACCAAGGAGTTTTACTCACCACAATTTTGTGGTGAGTGATTTGTTGATTCGTCAAATTAGAATAATGAGTAATATTTTAGAATTGCGTATAAAAAATCGCAAAATTAATCTCTCTTTTAATAATGCGATATTTAAGTCTGATATATATTTTTATAAAATATATTAGTCCAATAATATAAACTATTTATTACTTAATGTTATACTTTCACTATTGTTTAATACCTTTATTCTAGGACTAAGATTAGTTAATTCTTCTCTCTTAAGAATGCAATGATTCCAGGCTTCTAGATGAATTGGTAAAACTATGGAATCTTTTGAGTTGATTAAGATTTGCTCTATATCGTATTTACCCATAGTAATTTTATTGCCATTCAATACTGCATTTCCTGAAAACGCCAATATATATTCTGGCTTTTCATCATTTAATACTGTTTTTACCTCATCACACCATACAGTATCACCAGTTATATATAGTTTCCCTTCATTGGAGCTATCAAGAATAAATCCAAATGATTTTCCCATTATAGATTCAATTTCTCCTATGCCATGTCTTGCATTGGTTAATTTAATACTAATATCTTTAAATTCAATAGTATCATCTATTGATAAAATATTATTAAAACCTACATTACTAATAGTTTCCTCAAAATAAGAAGGACATATTATTTTCACATTCTCTCCATAAATTTCAATAATCTTTTCATCAAAGTGATCTCTATGGGGATGGGTTAATAATATTGCATCTATGTTACTTAAATCAACATCTTTGGTCTCCATATCAACCAAAGGATTATTAATAAGTTGTCCACCATTTGCTGGTGATAATGTTCCCTTGTTATAAAAAATAGGATCTAATAAAAACCTTGTGTTTTCAAATTCAATCAAACAAGTTGCATGTCTTATTAAAGTAATTTTCATAATAACCTCCATATATACTAAAGTATTATTTATATTTTGAAATTAATTTCTCTAAAGCAGTATATTTATTACCACCCATAAATATCAAATTGCACACCATTTATGTAATTTTCTATTGCCTGCTTTATATATGGGATAATGTTATAAGGAAGGTTATCAATTTCAAACCATGATAAATCATCACATTTTTCTGGCTCCATATTTGCTATTTCACCCTCCCACGAATCTGCTGCAAAAAAGAAATCAATTCTTTCATCGTCTAATTTTCTGTGCATGACACTTGCAAATTGGATATTATTTGGTGTAATTTCTATTCCTGCTTCTTCTCTTGCTTCTCTTATCATTGCTGATTTTACATCTTCATTCCCATCTGAATGTCCTGCCACAACACTATAATTTCCGTCTTCATATCCTGTATTAAATCTTCTTAACAATAATATTTTACCTTCTCTAGTAAGCAAAAGGTGTACAGCAACAGGCATTTGAAATCTTTTCTTACTCAACTAAAATCCCCCTTCTAAAATATGCTACAAATCACCATTATAAATCAATTATAGCATATATTGTAAACATAGCATTACTCAATTATAAAAAACAATTCTAGATTTCTATACTCATTTTATATAGTGCATAATATTTTAGTATTGCGAAGTAAAAAAAACGCAAATTCAAGCTCTGAATAATGCGATTTTACAATTTGCTATTTATTTTTATTGATTCATAATATAAAAATACACTGTTACAAGTATAGTCTTTAAAGTTGTATTTATTATAAATTTTAATAAGTACAAGAATTCATCAGTTAATACTTATCTTTTTTTGAAGACTGTGATAACTTTTAATTACGAGTTAAACAAAGTTACTATTTATGGTGATTTTGGAGTGATAGTTACTTCACCACCACCAGTTACTACAAATATGTACTCAGGCCTCATGGGTACTGTATCAATATTGGGTGAATTAGGCTCTAGTTTTATATCTTGGATTGGAATATAACTTGTATCAAAAATAAACACACGGACACTATTGGTTTTTGAAATATTACTAACATTATAAACATTACCGGGCGAAATCTTAAAATCAGACAAGTTATAAATACCTTGCTTAAAGGTAGTTGTAACTGAAAATGCAGGTTTTATTCCCATTATATTAGAGAATAAACATAAAAAAATTAAGAATAAAATAATAAACTTCTTCATAAATACATCCCTCTCAAGTTAAAGTGTTAAATAAAGTCACCATTTATGTTGATTTTGGATTAATATATACTTCTCCTTTACCAATTATTAAAATGATATAGTTAGGCTTGATAGGTACTATATCGAGCTTTTGTATGCTTGGTACTAATCGTATTGATTCCACTACAACTTGATTTTCATCTAAAATATATAAATACATACCCTCGGTTTCAGACACATTTTGAATGGTATAAATACCAGTCTTTGAAATACTAAAATCAGATAATTTATAAATGCCTTCGGTAAATACATTTCCAACTGCGAATGCAGGTATTAATTTAATTACATTAAAGGTTAAACATAAAAAAATCAAGAATATAACAGCAAATCTTTTCATTGTTCACCCACCTTTCAGCTTTATTTTACGTAATACGTATATTAATATTCATATATTTATTACGTAAAATAAAGCTGAAGGTAATAATTATTAGTTTACATTTAACTACCATCACCATCAATTATAATATATATTGCAAATACCACATTATTCAATTTTCAAAGAACATATTATTATTATTTACTACGTCCTATCAACAAGTTGCGTACTAAATCTTCAGAAAAATCTACTAGTGAAATCCCATACTTTGCATTCTGATACAAAATTAAAAAACTTTAGATTTAGTTAAATTAGTTTCTCTGGAATAAACTTAGAAGCAATCCTCTTCATTAATATGTAATCAAGTATCAAGAGAATACCTCCTCCTAGAAACAAAACAAGGTTGCTAAGTAAAAGTACACCTGTCATTTGGCCCACTAATAAAAGAATCACAGGAATAACAAGAAGTCCACTTACTTGTTGTGCTTCTTGGAAGGTTTCTGATTTTGCTGATACCATAACAGTAAATATCAACGATAGTAAATTGATTGCAGGTGAAATCCAAAGTATAATTATGAGCCATTTTATATCTGGAAAAATAAGTCCTCCAAAATATATAAATCCTCCTATATTGAATACGATTCCTATGGCTATAAATGAAATCAAAGTCACTATGTATGATGGTATAAAAACCCCTAAAATCTTTGCTCTAAGCAGTTGTTCCATTGATATTGGTGTATAAAGCAGAGACTCCAGAGTTTTATGCTCCTTTTCTCCAACAAAACTGCTAGCCCCAATTACTCCTGAACACATTATAGGAATTATAAGAAAGTATGAAGGAAACATAAAGTTTATCATTACTTTTATTAATAATTGAGCTGGAGTATATGTTGTATATTCTAAAGGCAGCTTTTTTAAAAGAGGTGCCAGTTTCGTAATCATGCTAGAATCATTTTGAGCAAAGTTTGCACCTATCAGTATTCCTAGGGGTACGATTATTGTAAGAATAATTGGTACAATGGTCATAGGCATTATAACTCTTTTCGAACTTGTTATTTCATTTATATCTTTATATATCAATGCTTTTTCATTTCTATTCATACTTTAACCACTCCAAACCTATAAAGTTTCATCATCATTTCTACCTTTTATATATTTAAAATACAGCTGTTCCAAAGACCACTTCTGCTGCATAGCCTCATAAATTTCTCCACCGTTTGCCAGTATACTTTGTATAAGAGTATTGGCTTCTTTATCTCCTAAAATGGCTTTACTATATAAAACACTATTTTCACGCACAAATCCAAGTTTCTCCGAAATATTCTTGCCTCTAATTTTTAATTGAAGAGTTGCATTTTTTCTTGAGGCAAGTTCATCAAAGGTACCTAAACCAAGGATATTCCCATTGTTTATAAAACCATATAGGGTGCAGATATCTTCAGCATATTTTAATTGATGAGTACAAAGAAAGATTGTAACTTCATTTTCCTCTGCAAGTTCTTTTATAAGCCTTGTAACATTCAGCGCATTTTCTGGATCTAAACCAGAGGTAGGTTCATCAAGGAATAAAACTTTAGGATTGTGAATCAATGCTATACCTAAAGAAATTCTCTTTCTCATTCCTGTACTGAAAGATTTCACCTTCTTATCTTTTACATCTAATAACTCCAGCCTTTTCAATATGTAATCAACACGTTCATTAAGTAATCTTTCCTCTATTCCATGCATACTCCCAAAGAATATAAGATTTTGTCTGGCAGTAAGATTTTCATAACAGTAGGAGCTCTCAGTCATAACTCCACATAATCTATGAATCTCAAGATTATTTTCCTTAACAGGTGTCCCTAGAATTTCTGCATATCCTGATGTTGCTGAAAGAATTCCATTAAGAATTCTCACTGTGGTTGTTTTCCCCGAACCATTAGGACCAAGAAAACCAAATATCTCTCCTTTAGGTATAACAAGACTTATATTATTCAAAGCATCAGTATGTCCATCATAGGATTTTTTTAGACTTTCTATACTTATTGCATCCATTTTTTCACCTCACAATTATTAGATATATAATTAGTTAAAACTTTAAAGAACTATGTAGTCTATGTGGTATATATAAATAACTATTATTTAAAATCATCATAAATATAATTCAATTTGTTATTATAAATTATTAGCAGCATCCGCTATAAATATTACATTAATAAATTATCAAAGGACATTAATTACTTCAAATCTTATACATAGTGCGCAGCATTTTAAAATTGTACAATAAAAAATCACATTCTCATTTCTGAATAATGTGACATTCGGACCTGTGATTTTTTGTGTATGTATCATAAAAATCTTATATAAATTATGTTAAAAACTACGTATTCTCTATAACCTTAGCTCCACTATCTGTACCAACAATAATACGCTTACACATATTATTTAATTTTTCCTTACATATTTCGCATATGAGTATTTTTCGCATTTAGGACATTTTCTATATGATGATCCACGTAGTCCATAATTGAATTTATTTTCAAAAATATCATATACATGCAAGCACTTTATACATTTATAATTATGTTCTTCATCAAACTTAAATATTATGAATAGTTTAATAGACATTCCTATTCTCCCTATATAGAAATTAAGGAAACTACACTTAATATAAATTGTATAATTGCAAATGGCGTCATTACATATTTTTCTTTTTTACTTTTTGTTAGCATTCCATTCCCTACAATTGCATATGCGAGAAATAGAGTATTCACTATTATAACTATTTTCACAAACATAGAGTTAAACCCTATATATAATATATTACATCTTTGCAAATAAGCCATACCAACAAAGATGAATATAAAAAATAAAGTGGCACTTATAAAACGCATTTTTGGGGGTAATACCTTATTTTGCCCTCCAAGAACATATTCACCAAATGGAGCACCAAATGTAATGGATAACTGTAATAAAGACATTCCAAAAGTAATCACTGCACATATGAGTGAACTAAAATAACCTATCATATTAACATCTCCTCAATTTTTTTACATTGTATTTGTTAATATAATAAACCCTGTAGTATACTCCCTAGTCAATACTCTCTTTATTTTATTTTTTTCTTTATTTCAATACAACTTCTTATATTATAATTTTCAATATTGTATACAACCTTTTCCAATCCCTTTTTTAAACTATATAAATCTTCAATTTTATTTTCAATTACGTCTATTTTCTTAAATATTATTTCTTTTAATAAATCATTTTGAGAATTTAACTCCTCCTCCGGGAAAGTAATAATATTTTTTATTTCATTTAGTGTAAATCCTGAATCTTTTATTATTAAAATTACTTCCATTACTTCAATATGACGTTTTGTATATATTTTATAGCCATTTTCTTTTTTTTCAGGTAATGGTAATAATCCAAACTTTTCATAATATCGAATTGTCTCTTTATTTACGCCTAGTAATTTAGAAATTTGACCAATTGTATACTCTTCCATTTATCCTCCATGTAATTGCTTACTATCACAATTTACAAGTATTTACTATTTATGAATTAATTATAGCACATTTTGTAAATATTACATTATTCAATTTTCCTGTAATGTTTACTTGCGACGTACTTCATCAAGTCTCATTTAATATAGAGAAGATATCTTTATTTGCTACTATTTTTTTCTGGATAGTTAGTAATATTTAAAAATCGCAAATTCATTTTTATAATATATAATAAGAGAAATATTTATGACATATTAATTACTAGATCATCCCCTACTCCAACTTTAGTTATAAAAATTTTATTTAAGTCGAAATTTACTGTGACAATATTTAAACATATTTCTGATGTTGTACCTATCATTCTTGTTGGTGCGTTAGGATTACTCAATGATTTTCTAGGCACATCGTTCCATGTACTAATATATTTAATCCCCTTTCTTGTTAATACTTGTTCACTATGTGTATGTCCATAGAAAAATGCAATAACATTTCCAAGTCCTTGTGAAGAAAAATCTACTGAAACTGATTGTCCAAAGTCTCCAGTAGTTGCTATAGAATTATATTTTGTTCCCATCTTAAATGCATCAATAATATCTAACATTACAGTTCCGTTATATACAAGATTATCTGCACCTATCATTTCTTCTGGAAATGGATTAACATGCGTAAAAAATATAACCTTCCATTGCTCATCTGGTATGTTCAATGCAATGTGTGCTAACCAGTTTAACTGAGTATTTGAGTAAGCATAAGTATTTTGTCCATCATACTTCCATGCTGCCTTATTATATTGATTTTTAATATATGGAATATCGATAGAATTTAAAAAAATTGCTCTGACCCTATATTCTGGCATATCATAGTAATAATACATTCCTTCTCTATTTGATTCATCAAATTTAACAATTCCCTCTAACCTTTTAAACATGATATTATATTGTTCTTGTGGTATCATGGTATATTTTACATTATCTGTTCCATTTGAAATTATCGAGTTATCATCATGATTTCCCTTAACTGTAAAATAATTATCGAAAGATATCTTATTAATTAATTTTGCTGCTGTATCTAAATGAATTTGCTTTGTTATTCCATTATCTAAATTATCTCCACAACAAGCTGTAAATTTAATATCCATATTATTGTTTATATAATTAATGGCCTCTATGTCTGCAAAAGTCGATGCTTCAGTAATATGTGGGTCCGTAAAAAAAGAAAAACTTATAGTTTTGTTATTTTGAAGTTCTCTTGCTTTTGCAATTTGCTGATCAACTGTTTCTTTTAAATAAATGGGCATTTTATTCTCATACGTTTTATTATTCATTTTACTCCTCGGCTTTCATTTAAATATTTTTTCTTTCGATAGCTATTAGTAAATTTTTAAACAATATTCTCTTAATACATCCTTAATTTTATTATCTACAAATATCTTCTTATTTTAACATGTTCCTCCATAATTGCACTATTCAATTTTCAAAGAACATTTTACTTCATAAAACACATTGAGTAATATTTTAGAATTGTGCAACAAAAAAACACCGCAAATTCATCCGAAATAATGCGATATTTTAGTTGTGTTATTAATTTTATTATACTAATAAAACGTATTTATATAATAATTATATCTTACTAATAAATTGGAATTTGTCAGCTTTTGCATATTTTATTTTTAATACGAAGACTGGCTTCAATATGCATTATCCAATGTCGTGAAAATGGCATTTGAATTAAGCCCTGAATATTTTTATCACACCAATAATCGATTAACCAAACAGCATTATCATCATTACTAACTACATCCAATGACTTAATCAGTTTCTCATCTTGTTCATTCATTTTTATTTTTAAGTCCTCATATGAAAGTCCTTTTAGTAATTGTGTTGTAGAAACATCAATATCGCTAATATATTGATATAATTCATCCAAATCTAGTTTTGATGAAAATATTGAAATTTCTTGTTTAATCAATTCATTACCAGTTGTCATGATAGGTGACTTCATTCTTTCACGATAGTTATCTTTAAAAAATATCTGCTCTCTTTTTCCTATCAAAGAATTGGATACTATATCTTCTATTCTAAAAATATGATACAAAGAATAGGCAATTGTTTTATTATGATACCCTTTCGCGTTAATAAAAGGCATTGTATTAAAATCTTCTCTATTTAGTAATTCCTTAAAACACATTATTTCTTTCATTAATTCTTTTCTTAACTCCAGTAATGTATCAATTCCTGCATAAAAAGTATCTTTTTTCTTTATCTGTAGTTGTATTCTTTTATTTAAATCTGACCATCCGGCATTCATAAAACAACCTCCACAAATTACTATTTATCTTCTAATCCCCAGCTAAGAATTTGGAATTAGCACCCCTTAACATTCTGCTCAAACTTTTTCAATTAAGTATGAGACAATACAGGAAACATAAATTGTTTATCTGCAAATAACATTTTATCTCTTCCTAGAACAAATAAAACATCTTCTTCCCCTAGTTGAGTGAGTGTATAAGAACTTGTCTCTTTCGGTGTAAAATAAAGTTTTACCTTTTTTATATTTTCATTTACCATATAATTAAGTATCTTATCTAAAGAAACTTCCTCTTTGCAAAAAAAATCTAATAATCCTATTGTACCCTCGGCAAAATCTGCAATTACAACGGCATCATAATCTTGAATATAATAAACATTTTCATTCATAAATAAAGTGCAATAAAACATAATCAGTTCTGCATTACCAAGCATAGAAACCTTAGCAAATGAAGCTGAAGAATTAGCTTTCTCAAACACCAGTGACATGTCCCCTTTATCAGACATATTTAATTTTTTCGCATATCCATGTCCATTTTCGATATTTACTAGTTTTTCACATTGATATTGACTTAATCTATCAAAACCGAATTTAGGATAAAAATCAAAAACCGTATCATTAGCAAATAAATAAATCAAGTCACACTTGTCTTTCCATTCTTTAATTATTTTTTCCATAATTACTCGAGCTAGTCCCTTATTTCTATAATCAATGTCAGTCATCACCGTTCCTAATTGAATATAACGTTTTGTTTTTCCATAAACCTCAAAATTCATTATATTAACTGATACATTTGATACAACTTTATCTCCATCCATTAACGAATAAGGTATATATTGATTTTTCCAGTATCCATCTTGATACCATTTTTCAAAATTAAATCCAAATGTTTTCTCAGTTAAAGCATTAAAGCTCCTTCTATATATATCATCTTCACCATTTCCTATAACCAATTTATATTCTTTACCTTCAATATCAAAATACTTCATAATCTAAATTCCTCTTATATCATAAATAAATTTTCTTTTTATTAAATACCATTATAAATTATCTTTACTTATGTAACAAATATTTTCTTTTATAAATAAAAGATTTAGAATAAACTCCTTTCTAAAACGCATAATAAAGCTATATAACAACTGGCAAGGAGGCTTTAAATGAAATCATTTAAAAGAATATTAAGTGCAGCTTTATTTACAATCATATTGATTATAATGATAGGAAATAACACATATATGACTACAAATGCTAGCACAAACTATCGTCGAGGCGCTCTTGTTAGAGTCGGATTATTTACAAGAGACCTTAATGATGATTACATGATACTCCTTCGCAAAAATTTTGAAGATATTCAAAAGAATAATCCTGAAGAAGTTGCATTCTCTTTTTATAATGCCAATTATAATCAATCAACACAAAATACAGATATTGATAACGCACTTCATAACGGCATTGATCTTATATTACTAGATATGGTTAATCTACTTGAAATACGAGAGATTATTACCAAAATTTCTCAATATAACATCCCAATAGTATTCTTTAATAGAGTACCATTTTCAATGGAAACAATTAAATCGTATAAAAAGGCTTTTTATGTAGGAACAGATTCAGTACAAGGCGGTACTATACAAGGGAAAATGATTGTCGATGCTTGGAACAAGCATAAAGATTTGATTGATAAAAATAAAGATGATATATTACAATATGTATTGCTCGTTGGCGAAAAACTTAATAAAACCTCCATCGATAGATCAACATACTCAGTTTCAACTATTAATCAAGCTTTTATAAAAACAGAACAACTTGCATCTCCTATTTTGAATTGGAACACAACATTTGCTAAAGATTCCATTGATGCATTGTTCTTAAGATATGGTAACAAAATAGAAGCGATAATTTCAAATGATGACTCTATGGCAATCGGTGCTGTTCAAGCGTTGCAAAAATATGGCTATAATACTGGAATTAAATCCCAATCAATCATCGTTGTTGGTGTAGATGGAATATCTGAAGCTAAAGAACTAGTTTCAAAAGGCTTCATGTTAGGTACTGCTTCACAGGAAACAGCTGATATGGCTAATACAATATATACCGTAGGATTGAATTTAGTTCATAATAGAAATCCTGTTGAAGGTGTACCCTATAAAGTAGATGAAACAGGAGTTGCAATTCTCCTTCCATATGAACCATATACTGGGCCAATGTTTCAATAATCTTTTAATATCTGAAAATGGTTACATACAGCATTTAAAATAACTCTGCTACAACGATTTTTATGATTAGAATAGATGGTAACCAGGAGGTAATAGAATCAAATTCAATTAAATCTAATATTGCAATTCTGTTGATAAAATTGCAATATTAGATCCAGGTACAGTAAACATAACATTATAAATCTTATGAATAACCTATTAGCATTTCAACATTTACGGAATATTATATATAAAGACAAGCTATAGTAACGCATATGAAAAAAATTCATAGGAGATGTGATTGATGTTAGAAAATAATAGTAATTATATCCTAGATAATAAAGATACCAAATTACAAGAAGTAGTTAGTATTCCTGTTTCTTTATATGAATCGATGAAAGGAAAATACTTTGTAGGTCAAACAGAGACTTTATGGGTTGGTAATGAATCAAATGCCTGGGCCGGTTTAGCGAATCCACGTAATTCAGATGTCAACTTATATGCAAATGTATTTACTATTTCAAATCTATCTAATGACTATTTAACTGCTCAAATATGGTTAAATACTAGTTTCCCTGAAAAAGCCTGCACATCCCATAAGGTTTCTCCAACTAATACTGCCTTAAAGCCACTACCAAAAAATAGGGTAAACATTCGATTTATTGAATCTACTGCCATGGTTCCTAAAGATGGAGTTAATGTGTATGAAAGAATAGTACCTCCTAATACAACATTAGTAGGCGAGGAAGATGGAAAATTTATAGAAGCTCCAGGTGGAAGTTATACTTTAATCATAAAATCATCAAGTTTAAAACTTGATAAGGTAATAGTTGCATTTGGATGGTGGGAAAAACCAATATGTAAAAAAGGAGATTATATTAAATAGCTTAACTTTAACAAAGAGATGTAAAACTTCCTCTAGATAATTTTTAAAATACCAGATTCTTAAATGATAACTTGGGAAATCTTTTTTCATTTCCCAAGTTTAATTATTTCTAAATTCATCAAGAAATCACCAGAAATATTTGAGCATAAGCTACCAGTTAATCACCTGGAATACATATGAAATTAATTTATTCATGCCGTATTCTTTTTTGAATTTGCCACCATACTGACACAATTGCATATTATAATAAAATTATAATATTGATAAAACCTTTTCATAAATATTTCCCTAAATATAAATAGAAAATAGTAACTTTCATATTCTTATATGTAGGTTACTATTTTTTGTTATATCATAGTTATACAAATCAAGCTAATAGACATAATTACATAATATTATTCTACTATTTTTAAACACAAATAGAATTATAAGCAAGTATTGCGTTATTTTAAAAAGCATAAAATACAAGTTTAATCAAATAATATTACAGAAATATAATTAAAGGAGTGATTTATATGTCATGTAATAAAAGTATAGGTTGTTCAGTAAAACCTTGCAAATGGCACAGCAAAGGAGAAGATTATTGTACGTTAGACAAAATAAATGTAGGAACTCATGAATCAAATCCTAAACAAAAGGAATGTACTGATTGTAATTCTTTCCAATTAGGTATGTAAGTATTTGAATTAATATTAAAAAGCAGTAGTTGGATTACTACTGCTTTCATCATTATTTGAAAAAAAAGAAGTCTAACCTTGTGACATAAATTCATGCAAGGTTAGACATTAGTCTTTTATTCTTAATTATGGTTAATTCTTTTCAGAAACTTATTCAGTCGGTTTAGTAACATGAACTGTACCACGTGGATGGTGAGGTGGAGCATATATAGAATAAACTTTAAGTGGTTTATTCCCTGTATTTATGATATTGTGCCAAGTGCCAGCAGGTATCATGATTGCAAAGTCATCACTGGCATTTGCTTGAAAATCTAGATTGTCTTTGCTTCTTCCCATCCTAACAATTCCTTGTCCATCCTCAATACGTATGAACTGATCAGTGTCTGGGTGAATCTCTAAACCTATGTCATCACCAACATTAATGCTCATTAAAGTAACTTGAAGATGGCTTCCTGTCCATAAAGCTGTACGAAAATTGGTGTTTTGCTTGGTAGCTTTATCAATATTAACTACTAAAGGCAGTGGACCATAATCTTTCAGTTCCATTTGTTTAACTCCCATTGATGCTTGTGGTAAATCGGCTCTAAAATCATTTTCATTTTCATCAAAAACATCATTATATGGGACATTTCTAAAATAAGAGCTCGCAAAGTCCCAATTATCATATGTGCAATCTAAATTATTACTTGATGCTCCAGTATTATCATCTTCTGGATACAATCTATTATTTGGCATATTATTTCTTCCTTATATAGTATTTCAAAATTATAATATGTCTTAGTTTTTAAAATGTTCTATATTATATAATTCAAAAGTATTTTCTATTACGTTAGGTAAAATGCTGTAAATGGACTTTCCAATCCTCTTTTCCATCAGGCAATATCCTGTAGGTAATGCTAATGCATCACATAGCTGAATTAATTTATCGTAGGCTGAATATTGCACATTTCCTAAGTATTCCTTAACAAATTTGTATTCCTCATTTGAACAGTCCCAATTTCCAAAAACAGCATCAACATCTTGAAGTGGATGAGAGTGAGTTAAACAAATTCTTCCTAGTAGATTGTATCCTCTTTCAGCTGCAAAATTATATCCTTCTATACTATATCTCATGCTTGTCACATCGTACCTTCTCTTTCGGTTGATTATATGCATAAATTTAAGTTATAGTTGGGTTATATATATTATTCTTCAATAAATTTTATTAGTTCTTCATTAAATTCTTTCTTTTGGTCATAAAATACTGCATGTCCACTGAATTTGAATGCTAAAAGTTTTGAATTGCTAATCATTTTTTCTTGGATTTGTCCTAGCTCAAAAGGCACAATTTTATCATGAATTCCATGCATAATTAAAGTTGGAACATCTATTTTCTCCAAATCAGAAAAGAAAACTTCATCTATCCACGCATTTGCAACTGCTGCAGTTGCCCATCCTGCTGCCTGCAATCCCAATTGAAAGAACCAATCTGAAAAAGCTTCAGTTATATGTTGATAAAAAAACATATCTCCAAATCCCCTAAGCATATTTGGTCTGTCATTATATGTGCCTTTAATAATTTGTTCAACAGTTTCTTTGTCTAAGCCATAAGGAAAATCTGGACGTTTGATGAGACTTGGAGATACTGCAGCAATAAGGGCTAACTTTGATACCCCATGACCTTTATGACGAGCCATATATCTTACAGCAATTCCTCCTCCATTTGAATGTCCTGCCAGTGTTATATCTTTTAAACTTAATGTATCAATTATGCACCTAATATCATCTGACATCCTATCAAAATTATAGCCTTTGTAAGGTTTATCTGAATCTCCAAATCCCCTTGTATCTACTCCAATACATCTATACCCCAGTTTTGGCAAAACATCAAATTGATATTCAAATAACTTATGACTTCCTGGCCAACCATGTATAAATAAAATTGTTTTCTCAGCTCCCTCGTTAAGATCTTCTACATAAATTTTTACATCTGGTTCTACTTTTACATAGTACCCCATTAAATAGCCTCCAATAAAATTACTTATAATTTACATTATATTAATTGGAAGATGAATTTATTAATTATTAATATATAAGAACATTTCTTTATTAATTACTGCTTACTTCCTACATAGTACATAATATTTTAGTATTGTGCATTAAGTAAAATTTTACTTTGAATATATTCGTTTAAACATCACATAATAAAGTTGAAATTAATTAGTTGTAAATTAATAAAACTTTAAAGGATGGTTAACGCTATGAAAAAATTTATTGCTATATTTTCTATTTTTTTATTTGTATCATTTAAGATTAATACACTAATCCTTGTCGCTGAAGCCAAAACTTTTTCACAAGGTTTTTATACTATGGAGGATTTAGGTTTATATCCTAACACTCCATATTCTGTTCAGAATTCGTCTACTTATAATGACGGTATACTAATTATTCTCGACGGAAATAAAACCATACAACAAATCATACGCATAAAGCCTTCGTCACCAAAGTATACTTTAATACCTCTTATGAGTGATTACGTTTTTATACTATATGGTAATTTTAATTTAAATTTCTCATAGAGTATAAGTTTGGTAATTTTGATTTTCAACGACTTAAACACTTGCTTAAATTTCACTTTACTTGAATTCTTCTTTGAAATTTTCGCATAATAATCTTAAATCAATAATCCATATTTTATTTTCTGGTGATACAATTATGAAAGGTGGTTAATCTAATGAAAAAGTTTATTGCTGTATTTTTAGTTTTATACTTTATTATAAATCCAATAGCTACAGCCGCTGAAACTAAAACATACTCTCAAGGTTTTTATACAATGAAAGATCTTAATCTCTCTGAAAATACCATTTATAAGGTTCAGAACAATGAACCTTATGTACAGGGTCTATTAATTATTCTTGATTCAAATTCAAGGGTACAACAACTTATACGAATACCATCTAACTCTACTGAGAATACTTTAATTCCTCTTGCAAAAGATTATAAATTTATAATATATAATAATGTTAATTTAACGTTCTTCCAATAGGCATTTTTATAGGGCCTATTGTATTTGTATCATATTTTAACTTACATTAATCGGCACGCACTTTCTACATTGTTATTAGTAACTTCTTATGATGAATAATTATTTAAAATCCCCATATACTAGAATGATTTATGACTAAATCAACTCCATTTATTTTTGCCCCTAATATATAGGGGCTTTAAATTTTGTCGAATAATATTCTTTAATATTCGCATAATACAAATGTCTTCATGTGTAATTAGTTCATTTTTCCACCATCTTTTGTTAGTACATTCACTTCTTAGCCATCTAGCTGCTCCCATTTGTTTAACTTCTATTTGAAACTCTCTTACTTCCTGTTTTGGATGATCTGGAAATTCAAGGAGTAAAGTCAGGGAATTTAATGCTCTTTCTTCAGTCCCAAAATAAACTTCATAATTTGTCATTGTTGCTCTACCTCACGTTCTTACTATCGTGCGTATATTCTAATTTCAAAAACAAAATACTAATAAAATGGAGGTGCTATTATGAATATAAAGAAATTTTTAGTATTTTTTCTAATATCCTTATTTGCATTTGTTAAAATCCCTCAAGCACAACCACTTCCTATTGCAACAACTTATACACAAGGTATCTATAATATGACTCAATATAATGGAGATTATATTACAGGTAAACTAATAACTCCCGACAAACCTCTTACTGTAATAGTAATTGATTCTAATGGTAAGCAAAAAACATTTTTAAGGTTTGATACCCCAAATGAAACTGTAAAACTGGGTCCTGTTCAAGAAGGCGATATTCTAGCACTGGTTGGTACTGGAGAAATATCTTTTTCTCCTCTTTGACAGTTTACTAATATAGTGTTTAGTGAAATTCTAAACACTATATTAAGTATATTAACTTTCCTACTTAATAAAATTTCTTGTATTACTATTTCGCAATATCTACAGATCACGAAATACCTTCAATTTTAAAAAACAAATATCGCAAATCCATTTTCCATGAATTTGCGATATACATACCTTAATCTCTAATATATTTTTCTATTATTTATTAATTGCTACTAAAATAAATTAGTTCTACCCTCGAAGCAGATTCCCAAACTTTAAGAGTTTTTACTGTAGACTAAATTCTGCTGATATATTTGTATATCCCTCGGAATTACTTATTTCTTTCACAATTCTATATTTACCTGGTGTTAAATTTTTAAAATCTTTTAATGTGTCTAAGCTGCAATTTTCCTTATTTATATCTTTTGATAATAGAAATATACTAAGATCTTCAAACGTTGCATTTTTTGAAAAATCTAAACTATGCCACTCATTATCTTCAAATTTTTCTACTTTATATCGAGTTCCATATCCACCGTCTAAGTTTGTATTATTTGTAATATAAACATTAATATCTTTCGTACCAAGTGGATATACACGTTCTTCAGCCTTCATAGTGATGTCTTGCACTTGAACTCTATCTTTATTTGGATCCATAGCTCCACTTGCATCAAAGTAATATCCATCAACAGTTGTATCATGTACCATAGCACCATCAATATTGTAATAATGATAATTACCTTTAATAAATTGCCAACCTGTGATGTATGACTTTTCCGTGTTCCACCATCCATTAGTACTGTGCTTCCATTCTGCATTTGCTCCTATTGAATTTAATGTCAGCACAGAAATTAACACTAATAAACTCATTACTACATTTGATAATTTTAACTTTCTCATACATATCCCCCCCAAGCTGTAACTTCTTTCATCTTCTACTACAATATACAAAGAAGTAATATTATATAGGTCCCATTTTATTCAAGTTAAGAGAATATTTTTTATTACTTGCTAATTCAATCATATATAGTAAAAATCCCATTTTTTAATGCATAATTATCCTTTTGTGTATTTTTATTTAAATATGCCACTATATTGACACAATTGCATATTATAATAAACATATAAAGTTAATAAAACCTTTTTTTCATAATTATTTCCCTTAAATATAAATAGTAAAGAGTAACATTCATATTCCCCTATGAATGTTACTCTTTATTCATTATAAATATCTTTATAACTGAAATCACTCATTCCTTTATCTTTCTAGATTCACTCTATTATTAGTTCTTTATTATTAATAATTTAGCCTCCTAGTTTAAAATAATTGAAAATAAAAAAGCCCATGAAAAATATTATTTCTTAGCAATAACTATTGTGCTATTTCCAACTCTAAAGTTCATTTTCACAGTTTTGAAACCAGCTTTAGATAACATCATAATTTGATTGTCAATTGTGCAAGGTGTATCATAATGATAAAATTCCCCATCAGGGACACCTTGCTCTTTTCGTATTCTCTTATTTTCCCTATAATAAAAATTTTCCTCTTCCTGGCTCTCAACCATATAGTCACATTCAATATAGCATCCATGAGTTTTTAATGAGTTAAAAATCTTTGAGTATAGTTTAATCTTATCTTCATGAGAAAAATGATGCATGGTTTGAAATGATATTGCTGCATCGTATTTACAAGTGCCGAAATCATAATCAAAATAATTTGCATTTATTAATGACAAATTCTTATCAGGATGCTTGTGTTTTAATTGTTCCAACATTGCTTGAGTTAGATCAATGCCAGTAACATGGATAAATGGCATACTTTTAAATATTTCATCAAGTTCCAAGCCAGTGCCACATCCTAAATCTAATATTTCATCAGCATCTTTTGGCAGCAATTCTGCCATTTTAACATATCCCTCTTTGCATCCTTCTACTTTGTCAAGCATGTGTTCATCATATCCATCTACACGAGTAGTAAAAAAATCACTCATTTGTTCTATTCCCATTTTTCTCTCTCCTTTAAATGATATTATGCCTTAAATTTTTAACCTTAAGATTAATATAGTATAAATATAGCACATTAACATTTAATTCCAAACCTTAACTTCTATTCTGAATTAATTTTTCTCCTTTAATCATTTGCATTGGAATACTTGAGTTTATTAAAATAAAGCTTTCAATTTTATAACTACCCTATTATATATTTCAAAAAACACGACATCTTTAGTTATAAGCAGTATTGCTAGATACAACAAACCACAAATTATTATATCTAACCCACAAGAAACAACCATGCTAGATATAAAATGATTGATTACAAACGTTATTGGAATAAATAATAACGAATAATAAAAATACTTTATATTTTCAAAAGAAAATATATGTATATCTAATTTTATTTGTCTTTTAACAACTCTATACTCTAGCAATATGACTATTATATTTGAAATCATAGTTGCAATAATTGAATTTGTTGCTGTGAACATATTAACACCCACAAGTAGTGCATTTAATGCTACATTGCACACTCCACCTATGAAGAATATCTTAATATCTTCTTTTTCTTTTTTGTTCAGATATATTATTTGATTAGAAATAATTCCTTGAACACCAATGGTTAACATATATATTGAAAATCCCATCATCAAAGGAAACCATGGAACATAAGTCGAACCGACTCTTCCAAATATCCACATAGCTTGCTTTGATACGCAGAATAATCCTATAGAAGCAGGAAATAAAAATAGAAAATATATTTTAACCACTCTATTTAGTAATGAAAGATAATTTTCTTTTGAGTTATTCCCAAGATTATTTGAAAGTCTTGGCATTGTAACTTGAATTATTGTAAGCATTAAAGCATTTATTATATATATTGTTTTTTGCGCTATGGCATAAGCTGAAAGATCCTCATTAGAACCGAATTTGCCTATTACCAGCCTATCAAACATAGTATATAAAAGTCCTGTGTTAGAAAGTATTACAACTGCAAACATGGGCTTTATATATTGCTTAAGACTAAGATTCGAAAAATCAAACTTTATTCTTTTCTTTATGTAATAATAACTTAATAAGTTATTTACAAGATTCGCTGCTCCACTTAAATATAAATAAAATAGAAAATTATCTTCTCCTTTTACAGCCCATATTATTATTATTGAAGTTACTATCCTAACTATCATAGTTTTAATAGCAATAAAATCATAATTTTCTAAAGCTTCATTAATCCACTCTACATAAAAGAGGTTAAACACTATATTAAATCCTATAATCACACATGTATAAAAAGCTGGATTATTTCTATAAAATCTCAATAAAAAAATCATATATACAACTGATACTATAATTGTCGTGAATGTAGTTATAACAAATAAGCTGGTGAAGGTCTGCCTAAGCTTCTTCTCATCATCTCTAACCTTACTTATTTCTCTTAATCCATATTGATAAACCCCAAAACTTGCAAAAGCTAAAAATATTGTGTTAAATGTTTCGCCTTTTGCAATGTAAGAATAAGTTGATATAAATGCATTAGTTACAACTGGTGTTACTATTATTGGTAAGATAATGTTAAACAAGTTAAGTATTGCCTTGAAAACAGCATTTTTTGAAATAGATTTAGACATTATCTGCCTCCTATAACCTTAATAAATAATATTTGTAATCTTTTGTTATTATACGCCGATTATAGCATATATTATAATTGCTACATTACTTAAATTAACCTATTTCATTAATTTTATCTGTTATTAATGTTTTTGATATATACATTGTACTTATTAAGTTCTTAAAACGGTTATAATTAGATGTACCCTCATCAAATTTCTGCTGTGCTTTTTCACATTTGCTGATAATTGAAGATACGGGACGCAGTGCCTCTATCAATTCTTCTTTTGTATATTGTCCCATAACATTTTCATCTGTTATTAATGACTTGGAAATATATAATGCTTTTATCCTATTCTTAAGGAGTGTGTGCGAAGATGTACCTTCCGTAAATTTTAGCTGCGATTTTTCACATTTAGTAATAGTTGAAGATACAACTCGCAGTGCTTCTGCCAATTCTTCTCTTGTATATTTGTCCATAGCATTTCACCTCAAATTCATATAATTTATCTTCCGGTTAATTATATCATATCTTACAAATATTATATTATTCGATTTTCAAAGAACATATTTTTTATCCACTAGGTATACATTTCATTGCACTGTATCATACTAATAGTCTTTTAGTCAGTATATTTTTATGACATTTCCTTGATTAATATTTATTGAATTAATATTTAAGCAACTGGTACGAAATTTGTGAACTGTTTGATTTATGTTATAAATAGAATAACAACAAAAATTAGTTAGGTACCTTGAAATATTTCTTGACTTGCTCACAAAATCAGTTTATATTATAAATATAGTTAGGTACCTTATTATATTCAAAGGAGGATTCAAATGAACAATAACATTATTGATGAAAAGAATGAAAAAAATGAAATGGATGAAGAAATAATTATCTCATCTGATGAATTATTAATTGCACTAAACAAATTTATAAATATGTACCAAAGAAGTTCGTATAAAACACGAGCTCATTATACACCTTATCGTGGTCAGGTTCGACTTTTAAATATTATAGCTCAAAACGATGGATTTAACCAAAAAGAACTCACTAAAATATTGGATGTAAGATCAGCAACATTGTCAGAGCTACTAGATAAATTGGAACGTTCCAATCTTATTAAAAGAACAAAAGATGAAGTGGATAAACGTAAAATGCGTGTATTTTTAACTCCTGATGGTTTAGAGTTTTTAAAAAAATATGAGAATCAGAATGATTCTACAGAACAAGTATTTGAAAACCTATCAAAAGAAGAAAAATACTCATTTTATAATACAATCAAAAAACTTTGTACTCATTTTGAAGCACAGGCGATTCTTGAAGATTATGATTTAAGTGAACCATTACCGCCTCATATGAGAGAACACATTCCACCTCATGAAAGAGATGGGCATCATCCAAAGCCTCCATTGCACCACCATAAATAATTTAATCAGAGAAGGTGACCCTATTATGAGAACTATGTCAAATGTTTTGAATGGATTTAAAATATTTTTTTTAAATAAGAACTGTGAATTTTTGATTGAAATACTATCAAAAATAAGAGCAACCTTGGAAAATGATTCTTTTTTATCCATTTCCCTATTTGCTGCCATTGCAACTTCATTTATTAACACTCCAAGTTGGGGATACTTGGATTTCAAGGTGATTATTTGCCTGTTTGAATTAATGATTGTTGTGAAAGCTTTTGAGGAATATTCCTTAATTAATCATATATCATTATTGATTTTAAATAAGTGTAAAAATGAAAGAATTTTACTTCAGGTTTTGTGTTTGTTTGCTTTCATCTCATCCATGTTTTTAACTAATGATGTAGCGCTGATTGCAATTACTCCAATCTTAATTAACATTTCAAGAAAATGCAACTATAATATTATTTTACCTACTATTCTTATAACTATTTCCTCAAACCTTGGAAGCTGCGCAACACCAATTGGTAATCCTCAAAACCTATATATTTTTTCTCATTATCAATTAAATGTTGAAAACTTTTTTTCTTATTCATTGCCAATTTGTATTGTAAGTTTATTTTTACTGCTTTGTATCACTTTCTTTACTAATCCTAAAAAAATTACATTTATTATGAATGATACCTCAATACTTGAAAAAAAGAAAATAATCATATATTCAGCATTATTTATTTTACTGCTACTTAATGTTCTTGGTGCTATATCTTATTTCATAACATTACCTATTTTAATATTAGTGACACTTGCTTTAAATAAAAGCCTATTCAGAAAACTTGACTACGGATTACTAATTACTTTTGTTTGTTTTTTCATTTCAGTAGGCAATATATCTAACATTGCTATAATACGTAATTTTCTAACATTTTTAACCAATACATCAACAGATATTTATTTGTCTGCATTGCTATTAAGCCAAATAATAAGTAATGTACCAGGCAGTATTTTACTTGCTCCTTTTGCATCCAATTGGAAGGCATTATTTTATGGAGTAACTATTGGCGGACTTGGAACTCCTATTGCTTCACTGGCAAGTATTATTTCTTACAAGATTTTTATCCTTGAATATCCTTCTAAAAAGAAAGAATATCTATTGAAGTTTATTTTATTAAACTTTTTTTGTCTATCAATTATAGGATTGATTTTTTATATCTATATTCAATTAAATTAGTTTGAGCATAACTACAATATGCTTTAAAATAAACTGTAATATCTAGTCTATTGCGACCATGTTTTGATGCAGGTACAACAGACACACATGTTAAAATAGGCCATATGATAGATATAAATTACTCTATGTGGCCTTTTACTCACCACTATTTTGTGGTCAGTACTTCATTGTTATATAATATTTCAATCCTATTTCATATACTTCTCCACCAATACGTAGCACCTTTCTTTTGTTGAATTTGCCAAAGATCCCTGAAATAAAACTTTCTCCATAGTGCCACCAGCCATCTCTTCGGCATCTTTTTTAGCTTTAGCATCTCTATCTTTTATCCACTGAAGCTCCTCATTTTGCAACTTTTTCATATCACTTGCAGGTAACTGTGCTTTTAGAACGCCATATATTTCATTTAGTGCATCATCCCATTGTTTATGTTCTTTACATGCTTCTTGGTACATATCATTAGTTGTTGCATTAGCATCATTAAATCCTTTGAATCCCAGCTCAATATTATCTAGTTTAGCTTTATATTCTTGTTTTTTACTCTCTTGATTAGTATTATTACTTTTATCATTAAAACTCACTTTATTGTTATCACTAGACTTCTCATTATCATTTGAAGTGGTTTTCTCCTTAGAATTCACTTCATTATTTGCTGCAGTTGTTGTTTCCATTGGTTGTTTATTTACGCTTTCTTTAGTAGTATTGTCACAACCAACTAACCCAAATACTATAGCTAAAAGAAAGATTATTATAGATTTTTTCAATTTTAATTCCTCCAAATATAAGTAATTACTAAAACTTTTTCTTTGCTAAATTGTTAATAAGATATCCATTTCCAAAACCAATATCTAGTACTCTATCTTCCTTAGAACAATTTAAATTCTCCATGACAATTATCGTAATATAAATATGCCTCACTACATTTTTTTATATTTATACATAATCGTCGAACCATCATTTTCATTAAATACTGGCGGGTATGTTCTATATTCATAACCAAGCTTATGATAAAATTTATGGGAACTTTTAGAAGATGGAATTTCAATTAAATTGCTTTCAAAACACCATTCATCTAACTCAAGATAATGCACAAGTTCTCTGCCAACGCCTTTTCCTATATAATCTGGATTAACGAATATAGCCGTAAAATAACTTTGTTTTTCTTGACTATAATCCCTGCTTACTCCTCCGCAAGCAATAATCTTGTCATCATACCAAACTTCATAATAATGCCTTGTTTCAATAATGTTTTTAAGCCAATTAGTTGTAAAGGAATCTAAATATCTTTTAAATTCACTCTCGTTATAATCGATGTAATTAACTTCGTTCATACACCTATGTATGATTTCTAACATAATGTCAATATTTCTTATATCAGCTCTTTTATATGATAATCTGCTTAATTCCATACTTAATCTCCTCAAAAAAACTCACCACAATAATTTGTTATTAAAACCGATAATAGCATCTAAAATCAATATCATATTATTTAATTACTATATTAATAATCTATTATTTTGAATCTATGTCACAATAATTAATTGAAATTTACTATTCACTCTAAAACATCCTTATAGATTTTATCTACTATTTCATTTAAGCTTAATTCTTTCTGCAGACATACTTCAGGAATAATATCTAATAAATCTTTTCCATTCCACCATTCTTTCATTTCTTTTTCTCCAAACTCATTTTGCTCAATTACTATTTTAAAGCTCATCTTTAAACTGAATTTATATTCAAAAATTTATATTTGTTGTAACTTCTTCCACTTTCGTATTTTTGTTCTGAATGTTTTGAATGGCGCAACAGTATTAATGTGAATCCACTTCCATATTGGCCAGTTAGAAGGAGTTGATGAAGACCACTTTCTTCCTCCTTGCTCAAATAACTCGTCATCTGTATAACTATGGATTAATTCAACAATTTGCTGCTCAGCTCTTGTAAACATAGTGCATAACTCTTTGAGAGTATAACCTTTATATTTTTCGTAAAAACTTTCATATAAGCCACCAAGATTATTCCACTTATAGTCTGGAGTTGGGGTGATAACAACATGTCCTTGCTGTTCTTGCTTTTCCCAATCAAGAATAAGATCCATCCACCCTAACTGATAAGCAATCATTTGAGCGGGGGTTCTGTCAACTCCACCAATTAATCTATCTTTATCTTTTTCATCAATTTCATTAAATTCTTCAACAAATTGTTTTGCACGATTTGAAATTTCTGAAATCAATTCTTCTCTATCTTGATATTCCGCCACTTTTACACCCTTCTTTCAAATTACTATTTATGCTATTCAATCTTATAGGCTGACATCTTCACACATTAAATTCATCTTCTTTTTCTATATATTCACCTGTAATCTCTATCGTATTACCATCTGGATCTTCAACTTGGAAATAATAATATGGCATTACATTATTAACAAATTTAATCTTAGTCACTAAATTGCTAATATTTAGATTTATTATTCTTTCGCGCTCTTTTTCTAAATCTTCAACCCAAAAATTTAATACAAACTTATTAGTGTTTTTTGAATCTGCTATAGCAACAAGATTATCAAATTTTTCAACATATTCTCCCTTATGTATTGTTAATTCCGGATTTTGATTATCAAAATATCCGTTCATTATGGATATATTATGCCCCTCAAATTCAAACTGGGCAAAACGCTCCATATTCATTGAAGTAACTTTCATCTCTAATAATTTTTCATAAAACTCTATAGACTTAATAAAATCTTTAACTATTAAATAAATTGAACCTAAATGCATTTTTCTCCTCCATAACAAGTTAATTATTTATCTGAACCTTATACGGCCCCTTCGTAAATTTAAAATCTATTCCTAGTCACTTTCCTACTACAAATCAATTATAGCATATATTGTAAATGCATCACTATCCATTTCTACAGACCTATAATCTAATTTATTTTTTAAATCTATCCAAAAAAAATCACAAATTCAATCTCTTGAATAATGTGATTTTCATCTTTATTCTTTATTTTATTAAACCTAAGATTTTGCTTTTTTAATAAGACTCTAATCCAAATTAATAAAAGTCAATCCTATTATACAACACACAATCCCTATTATCTGATACATTCCAATGTGTTCCTTGTAAAATAAAATACCTACAATAATTAATAATATAGATATTGAAATACTTGCTACTAATGAACCTCTGCTTATATCCCAACCTGCTCGGTACATATAAATATATCCTACTTCCACTCCTACAATTGCTAATCCAAGAACGTAACTGGTCCAATTAACTTTATGTATATCCATTAAAATTCTGCTCGGCTTAGATGTCAAACAATACATTGCTATAGCAATAACCGTGCTTGCTAAATAAGTAATTGCTAGTGATAAGAATGAGTTTGCATCTTTTGGTATATTCTTAGTTGTAATATGATAAACAATGTTCGATACAATAACTATAATAATTGGTACAATATAATTTAATGACATAAATTATTTCCTCCATTATAGTGTTTAATAGCTATTAAATTATTTTCTTTTTGCATATAAATCCTCCTTAAAAAAGAAAGCGCTTAAACATCACGCTTTCAAAGGCCTGCGGCGTGAAATTTAAACGCTTATTATTTTCTTTATCCGGCGACAAAGAAATTAACATTCTATATCTGTTTTTATGTTATTATAACACTTTCATAAATAATTTTAAAGTCTCCCTAGCAAATTCATAAGAATATCAATATTCATTAAACTGTATTCAAATACTCATCTTGAGTCAATATCTCTACATTTTTTTAGCAAGATATAAGTCCACTGTATCATTAATAATTACTTCATTTCCTAACTCTTCGATTACTGTTCTAATAGAATTAAACAGTTGTGATTTCAATGATTTTTCTAAAGCTAAATGGTCTGAATAAGTATTTAGCAATTCTATATATTGAACTCCAGTCATTTTCCTGGAATTATGATATAGCTTAAACTCTATATTCTTAAAACCATATTCCTCTATCTTATCCACTATCCTTGAATATTTATATTTATTATCTTCACTATTGCTTACCTTATCGCTCCACTCTGGTAAAAGCTTCTTATAAATAGATTGAATCTTTTGATGTACTGGACTCTCCTTATCATTTGCAGATGGCCTATTCCAGAATAAAGCAATGGTGCCTTCATTCTTTATTATCCTATATGCCTTTTTATATCCAATTTCATCTGGTATCCAATGGAACGCAGTAGCAGAATATAACATATCAAATTTATTATCATCACAATCGTAATCTTCAAAGGCAGACCTAACAACCTCCAGATTATTATAATTCTTAAATTTTTCTCTGGTATATGAAGAAAGATTTTCGCCTAATTCAACTGCGGTCACCTTACATTTCGTTTTTAAGAAAGGCTCTGTAGCTTGACCTGTTCCGCACCCAACTTCTATTATTGATTTATCACTAGTGATTTCTGAATATTTCATTATATCTTTAAATATTTCTGTTCCGTAATTTGGACGCCTCTTTTCATAATTTAAAACTGCTTCATCAAATAAGTATTTCATATCCATATTATCCTCCCATCTCCCTTGCCATCAATGAACATTTCAAGTACATAAAAATTCTTATTGCCTTGTTCAGTTTTCATAGGTATTCAATATATGCTGAAATAGGTGATGTACAAGCAATATTAAATATATTTGAGCGATAAGTCATTTAATTCTGCTATAACTTTTTCATTATTCAGCCTTGCTGCTATAGGTGAAAATACATCTAACGTTTCTTTTGCCTTTTCCTTCCAACGCGTTTTATCTATAAACTCAATTGTTCTCATATTATGAATCCTATCAGCTATCATAACCATTACTACATCTTCATCACTCATGGATTTATTTATATTACTTCTCTTTAAATACATTATAATTTCTACAATTCTTTTTGAAAATTCACTTATGACTTTATTAATATGAGTACTTGACTTTTCTAAAATAATATCATGCAGTAAACCTGCTATGACAGCCTCTTCGCTCGCTCCCATTTCTGATAGAATAATAGCTACATTAACCGAATGAGTTACATAGTCATCACCCGAGTATCTTTTTTCCCCCTCATGCTCTACACATGCAAATTCATATGCTTTCTCTATTCTTTCTTGGTTATATTCAAGCATATTTTCTTTTATTGTCGTCCTTAATACCTCAAATAACTCTTCTTTAGTTGCATGAATATTTGTGCTTCTCATAAATACATGTCTCATATTATAATTACCTCCTAAACAATCAATTTGGAAACGAAATGCTCTTAAAAGTGCGGGAGAAAATCCAAATTTATTTTTAAATGCCTTAGTAAAACCGCTATGGGATTGATAGCCATATTCAAGCGCTACATCAATTATTTTCTTTCCATTGATAATTTCATCTGAAGCCTTAATTAATCTGCGCTCTTTAACATATTCCATAATTGATAATCCCATTTGCTTTTTAAATATTCTTGAGAAATAATACAGTGAATATCCAGCTTTATTTGCAATATCTTCGGCAGTTATAGACTCACTAATATTATTTTCAATATATTTAAGGCAGTTAAATACGATGGTCTTGTATTCCAAATCTTTCACCTTCTTTATTCCGCTTGGTAATTATAATATATATTTTTTTCAATTCAATTTCTTTTCCATTCTTGCTATTAAAAGCAATACGAATTGAATATTTCTCTTTCACATTACACATAATATTTATGTAATAATTTTTTAATGTGTTTGATTTTAATCCTCTTGTAAGTTCCTCCTGCAGGAACTTATTTTTTTAGCATCAAGAATCATCTAAATAATGGTAACTCTTCAAATTAATTATAGCATAGATTGTAAATGCAAAGTTTTAATTTCCAATAGAGAGTTATTACTCACCACAATTTTGTGGTCAGTGATTTATTTCCAGGGAAATCTGCATAGTATATAACATTTTATAATTACAAAAAAAAATCGCAAATTCAATCCCTTGAATAATGCGACCTAATTATGTAATATAAAATACTTTACAACCACCAGTTTAATAAAAGTCTAATAAAACCATAAAGAGTATAAGGAACTATTATTAGAAATACTGTAAGAAGATATTAAATTGATTATTTATGTGTTTCAATACATCTTCCCATATATTTCTAGTTCTTACTTTATAACATACATCTTTAAAACTATTGTAGTTAAGACTTAAATATTTCCCTTACTTTTTGTGTCCATTTATATAATAATACTTACTATCTTGCTTCTGAGAATTTATATAGCAATAGTCTATGTGACGTACTTTTTCTATTTTAAAGTTACAAAACAAACTTAAAATATCATCAAGATCAGCATAAAAATGGGCTACTCCTTTTTCTGGGCCATCTTCTTCATTTATATTGGAATTTAACTATTTCATTCTTTTAATTGTTTCATCCAATGAAATACATTCTGCATATCTTCTATTCCACATAAATTCATTATGATATTTATAACTATTTTCTGCTGACATAAATTTATTATCAACAGTTGTATTTGCATATGCTGGCACTATAATATTAAATTCATGTTCAAATCCACATTTTATGGTAGCATCAATACAATAGTCTGTTTGAAGCCCTACAATGATTACATCTTTTTCACCTTTGTCTTTTAAATATTCTAACAAGCCCGTCCCCTTAAAAGAACTATTAACATTCTTATCAAATATTTTTTCTTCATTAATTGGTTGAAATTCTTCATATATTTCAAAGCCATCAGTCCCTTTTGTTAATTCACTCCCAACTCCATCATCATGACGTACATATATTACTTCAATGTTACTTTCTCTAGCCTTCTTTATTAACTCTTTAACATTTGATACAAACGTATCAAATTTATATAATTTTTCATTTGTTATTAACTTTTGTGTATCAACTACTAATAAAACCATTTTAATCATCCTTTCAAATTACTATTTATAATACTTAATATTAAATTAAAATTCACTTCATATCCACTGTGTAAACACAGTTTTGTCATTTTGATTATCACCTCTTCGTTCAGTTGCATAATTAAACTTACTAAAACAACCAATACAATTTGTCTATTGATATTTTAAATCCGAGTTTCTTTTGCAAAGCTATTGATTTTTTATTTTCTATTTCAACTTGTGTAAATGGCACTAAACCATCTTCAAGTGTTTTGTTTATCATATAACTTTCAAGTATTGTTCCATACCCTAAACGTCTATATTCAGGAAAAATTTCTAATAGTCCTATGCTTCCTTCCAAATGATTTCCTATAAATCCTATTAGTACATGATTCTTATATCCTCCAAATAAACTTCCATTCTTTAAAAGCATTTCAATTTCATTATTAGATAATTTATTATAATGTTTTAATATAACTTCTATTTGATTCGGTTCTAACTGCCTTATTTCTAATTCTTCTTTTGTATGAATTTTAGTTTTATCCATATACGCAGCTTGAACACATTCAAGTTTTTCAGTTAACCCAAATCTATTTGATATATAATCAATCATATATTTTTGATGCGCAACAATTAGGCTACATTTCAATATGCTATTTATTAGCTCTTGTCCTTTTTCAAAATTATCTACAGATATCATATACGCATTACTTTGTTCTTCTTTCATTAATACTCCATCTATTTCAGCATACAATATTTCTGCAGTATCTCTACGTATTGGCTCAATCATTCCCATATGTAACAATGGATCTTTTATTAAATATTCAAGTGCTCTAGACTTCATCTTTTTCACCCTTTAACCTTTTTGCTATTTCTTCTATGTGAGTATTGTCAGTACCGCAACAGCCTCCTAAAATTTTAGGAATAAAATAATCATATAAATCCATCATATCATTAGCAAGACTAACACTATCAGAAATTTTCAAGTCGATGGCATTCTCTAATTCCTCTGGTGATAATGGTGAAGAGTTAGCTTGTATTCCATGAAATCTCTCTTTAACTAATCTTGTTTTATTGAAAGGATAAGATAGGGACTTTTTTAAAATGATTGGATGAACACAGTTTACCATATAGCAAATTGGTTTTTGTATAGTAGCATTATCTATACTCAAAATTGCATCATTAATAGTAGTTCCATCTATTAGTTTCCCATCATCCCTAATCATAAAACTAATTATATATGGCAATTCTGCTGTTTCCATAGCCTTTGCCATACCAATAGCCTCAGATAACTCAGGCATGATACCTGCAAACAAAAAATCTACTCCTGCTTCTTTAAATAACTTCACCTGCCATAAATGAAACTCCTGTGCTTCATCTACTGATACAATATCAGTTCCCTTGTACGCATCCCCCTTGCATCCCATTAAGCCACCTACAAACATATTTACCTTTGCATTACTTTTTATTTTTTGCAGAAACCTAACATTATCTTCTATTATTCTTTCAGTAAATTCAGATTGTAGGACACGATCCTTATTAGCTCTTCTTGTAGGGGTTGTTGCGATAAATGGTAACTTATATTTTCCAGCAATTTTTAGATATTCTTGAAAAATGCTATGCAAGGCTTGTCTCGAATCAGCATTATAAATTAAACCAGCCATCGCAACATTATCATCAAACATAATATTAAATTCTCTTTTTAATCTCTCTCCTAATGCACCTTCCATTAGCATAAATGAAGACTTATTAAAGCAAGTTTCAAAGTTCATATATACTCCTTTTTATAGTTATGTTTTAAATTTTTTTATGTTATTGCCCAGCCTTTAACTTACATTTTCTAATTAAATTTCATGTACAATCTATGATTGTTACTTATTATGTTCGTATAAAAGGTTCCTTTATTTGTGTATTAAGTAATTCTGAATATGCCTTTACCTTTCGAAAAGTATTTCCCATCATTTCTGAGCGCCTATAGCTGCGAAGTTTTTCTAAATTGAATCCACTTAGGCTTCTTTAATATCCCATCCTTTAGACTCATGAGATTGCTGGAGGTTTCCATAATGGTGCATCCTTAAATGTGGTTTCTTTTATATTGGGAAGTACATCATAGATAGAACACCCCATTTGTTTTTCAAAATATTCTTTCATTTCAAAAATCTCATTCCAGCGTTCAACGGTAAATAAAAATATCCCATACCTCCTTGTTGTATTAACAAAACGCTTTTCCATCATACAAAAACCTTGAGCATCAGCCAGTGAGTCACAAACAATCAACAATTTATCATAATCATCATAAGTTATGTTTTTTAAATACTGTCTAACAAATTGGCTTTCGTCATCACTCATATCATTGCTACCTATTTCTTTATCAAAATCAGGAACCGGAAATGAATGAGTCAAACAAATTCGCCCCACTTCGTCCCAACCTCTTTCCATAGCAAAATTATATCCATCAATACCATGTCTCCTTGCACTTACCCCATATCTTCTACCTATATCATGAAGAATTCCTAACACATATGCTTTTTGTGGGTTAAGATTACTACATCTTTCTGCAATCATTTGAGCCGCTAGTCCTACATTGATAGAATGTTCTGTCCATGGTCCCGGATTTAATTGTCCCGCTATCTTTAATTCCTCTTCTGCTATTTCTTTATTTGGAAACATTTCATTTTCCTCCTACACATAAAAATATTAATAAATCGCTATTTCCAACTTAATTTATAGTTTTGATTGAATTATTTTTTTCATAATAACATTCACTACTTGCTCAACATTTAAACTATTCGTATTGATTTTTTCACCATTAATGTCACTTTCAAATGCTTCTAAACATCTATCAATCTGCTGCTTGGCCCATGAATTTTCACATTCACCTCTGCAGATTAATCTACTCTTAATATTTTCTTTGTCAGCATTAAGAATAAAATGATAAACCTCAACGCCATTTTTAATTAAATTCCCTATTATTTGATTATAGTAATTTATATCAGTAATAGTCATAGGAATAATTAAAACTCCATTATAATTATCATGCATATGTTTTATTATTTGATAATTGATACTACGCCATATTTCAAGGTCTTGAAAATCTCCTTTTTCCTTCATCTCTGTTGGAAAGCTATCCCACAAAAAATATCCTACTTGTTCTGGGTCAAATATATGCGAAAACTCTATCTTTGAATGTAATAATTCTGCAGTTGTACTTTTCCCGCTGCCGAAAGCTCCATTTATCCATATTATCATTTTCTACCTCACAAAATATAAACTACTCTACAAATTACAATTTATAATGCTCAACTTAAACTAGAATTTGTAATTTATGTATATCGTTGAATTGCTTCTTTAAACTTTGTTTTTCATACAAATCATTTTCTTTTCCGGAGCACCAATATCATTGGCAATCACATCGCATTTGGTCATTAATAGGAAATAGATTTTTTTCTTTTCTTCACTCAAACACTCATAGTTCGCTTGCCCTTTAGCAATTACTGCATCGGCCTTTTCATATACTTCTTTGAACTCAAGACTTGTCCGATTTAGAACAGTCCCAAGAGAACCATCCCCATTATCTATAACCTCTGCATATTCATCAATTCCTACTGCATATGCATCTTCAGCTATAGAATCATTTACAACAGGTTTACCTCTTACTCCAAAGAATATTTTAACATTAGGATTTAGTTCTTTTATTTTCTTTAAAAGGATCTTGTCCATGCAGATCTCTCCACAATTATCACCTAAGTATAATAATGTTTTTAAATTTAAAATATCTTCCGCTAGCTCCTTAGAATCATCTATTGCTAATTCTAACTGTTCCATTTTTTCAAAATAATCAAAAATATCCTCTAATAATGTATTGTGAATAGGATTGAAATCTATGATATTACCAACAATGGCGTATCTTACTGCTAATTGAAACGAATTTTCAGCTTGCTCAATCTTCCTCTCAAATTCGGGTAACAGTTTCAAAAACAATTTATTATAGTAATTTCTAGTTTTTTTATATGGATCTGAATTATTAGTATGCTTTTTTATCATGCTAAAAATTTCTCCAATAATTTCTGGTGTAGTTGTCTCAAAATCCATTTTACTGAGGTAAGTAAAAGCTTCCCTCAATAACTCTTCCTTATTGTCAACACCTGTAATATTGGCCACTTTAATAACTTGGTTGACCACACATGGCAAGCATTTATCATGTATTTTCATAATTACCCCTCTTTACGCTTAAATAATTTGTAATCTAAACTGTTCAACAAATTAGAATTTATAATACTCAGCCTTAAACTGGAATTTTCTTATTTGTTAAAACTTCTAAAATAAATGATATTTTTATCTGGATCATAGAAACTCATATTTTTTGTTCCCCATGGGCGTAGTTTAGGTTCTTCAATAATTTCAACACCTAAATTAACAAGTTTTTCATATTCAGCATCAATATCATTTACAGTAAATGCAAGACACATATTTTGATTTTTATTGTTTTTTACAGAACCGTCATTATATATTGTTAACATGGTTTCTTCTGCTAAAATTGTTTGGTGAACTGTATCATTACTACCATTTTCAGTCTCAAGTAATAATTTATAAAAATTTGATAGCTTTACAACATCATTAGTTAATAATCCAACTTCTCCAATTCTCATAAATACCTCCTACAAATTACTATTTATAATGCTAAACCTTAAATTAGAATTTATATGTTTATTGCTTAAAAAGTGAATACTACTCCCATTTCCTTTAATTTCTTTTTCATCTTTTTGAACTTACCATAATTCCCAATACCAATAAGCGATTCATTAAATAAAATCTTATATTGCTTAGTTATTCCATCAAGGGCTGAAGATCCTACACAATAATTGCCATCTACACCTACTAGCTCAAGTTCACTTGCATTTATCTCTTGTAAGTATTCCAATAATCGTTTATTAGAAAAACAACTTACTTTTCTTTTTTCAAACACGTTATTAGATATGACAGAAAGCCCATCAACTAACCTTTTGGGCTTTCTTCTAATTTCCCAAAAGAATCTATTTACAATATAAATCACTGATTCATTAGGATATTCCGAAATCCTTTCATTTATAGAATCTATCAGTTCTTTAGCATTATATGGATACATTCTTGTATTCCTAGAATCCCCTACATAGTCTTCCTGCATATCTATAACTAATAAACATTTCATTAAAGCACCTCATCAAATTACTATTTATTATCCTTAATCTTAAAATTAGAATTTATCTGTCAGAATAATCATCTTCATATGGGTTTAATATTGCATATACATAGGTGTCCCAATATATAGGTTGTCCATTCGTATCTTTATGAAAAGAAACATTTTTTCTAAAATGCGCTTCACGCTTCATTCCAATCCTATCCATCAATCTCCATGAATGTGTGTTTTGAGGAGCGCATTCTGCATAAATTCGATGAACACCTTGATTAATCATATATTCTATAACTGCTTTGCTGGCTTCACTTCCATATCCATTATGCTGATAGTTCTCATTCAATACATATCCAAGTTCTCTTGTATTAAAACTCCTCTTTCCTAGATAAATATTCCCAATAACCTTATGTTCTTTTTTTAACTCTATTGCATAAAATTCATCGCTTTGTGCTCTAAATTCAACCTCTTCTTTTGCTTTCTGACAAGTGAAATCTGGATATGCCTCAAATTCAGCATTAACTCGCTGCAGCATATATTCACATAAATCATTTTCGTCCCTCAACTCAAAATTACGGATAATCAATTCATTTGTCTCAATTTTCATTTCAATATTCTCCTTTAGCAGTGGAACCTGCCTTTTGAATTACTATTCACAATACCCAACCATAAAAAAGAATTTTCTATTCTCCTAATGCTTTTTTTAAATCTTTAATATAAATTTCCTGTTGCTTTTTCAAATAAGACTTAACAAATAAATTCATAATAGGATTCTTTACTTCGACTTCTTCTGTAAACTCTATTCTTGTCCCAGTTCCATTTTGAGAAAATACACCTTTCAAATGTCCACTCATATTTTTATTTTTCATATCAAATTCATACTGCTTATAAGGCTTTTTTAATGTTATAGTAAAATCTGTTTTGAATCCATTCTTAGCATATTCAGAGAAATTGTTATTGGAATATACAATTATTTGTGATAAATCGCTTCTCCAAGTACAGTTATTATTGTCAGTTACTACATCCCACACCTTTTCTACACTACTTTCAAATGTTGCCGTAACAGTTGACTTTTTCATTTTTGCATTTCCTTTCAAATTTACTCTTTACCTTTATGCCAATTATAGAAATCTTTTAGATTTGCTCTGCGTTCCTGTGGTAATGCTGTTTTCTTAATACCTTGAATCGCACCTTCCAATGCTAACAATCTATGAATACATGCTGAAGCATCAATCTCTTGTATTTTCAGCCACGCCTGTTCTGCACCAATATCACTTAATTCATCATAAGTAAATATACCTACGTCATTTAGCTGCCTTTCAACTTCTTTTCCGATGTTAGGTAGTTTTGATAATTCTCCCATGATTAAACTTCCTTTCAAATTACTACTTATAATATTTACCATTAATCTAACAATGCAAACTATGTAAAATTCTCATAGAACTTAATAGTCCATAATTTCATATGCTTCATACTCTTTATCAAAATGATATCCAAGTTTTTCGGCTAAAGCCACAGAGCCCTTGTTTTGCGCATCCCAACTTGGATATAAACCTTTGTTCAAACACTCTAAAATCAATTTGGCACCACAAGCTAATGCCAAACCTTTTCTTCGATAATCCTTCCTAGTATCAATTTCTATCTCTATTCCTTCATTGTACACAGTATAAGAAGATGCTCCCGAAACAACAATTCCATCTTTTATTACTACAGCTCCAATACCTCGTTTTCTGTAATCCTCGTAATCATTAAACTGTGAACATAAATCTTTTGACCATTGATTGCTAATAACCTGATTAAAAATATCCTTATCTATAATCTGAATACTAAATGGTTTCTTTATTTCTTTTACAATTTTACTTAGCTTCTCAATATCGAATACATCACGTTCTTTCTTAATTGCATAACGATACACTTTTGTTGCTCTTTCTTTATATGTTTGCTCAATCAGCTTACTCCACTCATTATTTTGTGGAATCATAATTATAAAATTTGATTTATAATCATCAGGCTTATTCAATACGAGTTCTTTTTTAGCCTCACCTGCCAAAAAACAAAAGTCTCCTATTACTATTTGAGCTGATTTAGGATTACTAATACTATCTGCATATGCTCTTCCCATACAGCCTTGCATGCATGACCAAATTAATGTTTCCTGCCAGCCTTCAAATAATTTTTCTAAACATTTTGTATCACGAATTTCATAAACACTCATATTGATTCTCTCCATTTCATCTTATATAAATGATTTATATTTCATTATCTCAATAAATTACTATTTATAATCTTATCCAGTTTAATATGGCTTTATCTTAGTGTAACTTTTTCCTGAATCGCTGTCTCTCTCGAATACACTTTAAAAAAACCTGCAGCGATTACAGCATATACAATTGAAATAACAATATAGAACCAAATATCTGCAATTACAAAATTGTATAAAAAGTTAAAGCAGAAGTGTATCCAAATCGCATAAAATAAATTGTTACTTTTCTTTAATATCACATTCATAATTATAACTAGTGAAGTCATCACTACTAAATTAGAAATGATATAAATAATTAAACTCATTCCTATAAAATCACTATCTACAAACCAAAGTACCGCATGCCAGAATGCCCAAATAGCTCCTAAGATAAATGAACCTTTTACAAATCCAAAACGTTCCTCCAATTCTAAGCGAAGATACCCTCTCCATCCAGACTCTTCTCCAGTTGGTCCGGATAAAATTGACAGTAAAAATGATAATGGCAGGGAATACATGCCAAGACTAAAGAAAGAATTAAAACTTTTTTGTTCAATAATTGATAAAATGAATACAGATAACAAAGTTCCTCCAATAACAAAAAATCCACTTAAAATTAATAAGTTTATTTTTATCTTGCCACTAAATGCTTCTCGATAAAATTCTTTTACCCTCATACCTGGTCTCAATTTTTTAAACATAAGCAATAGTGCAAATGTTGGTGACCATGCACATAAATTTGCCAGCCATCGCATTGTTAGCCCAGATGCATGGAACACCATTGAAGCAGTTCCACAAATTCCAAGCACCATTATCCAAAATATCAGGTATGCAAAAATTACATACTTCCACATTATATCTAAACCCTCATTTGTTTTTTTCATCGATTTTCCCCCTATATATTTAAAATCATTAATAAATTACTATTTACAATACTAAAACTTAATATGGAACTTATAGTATAATTACGTATTAAATTACTTTGATATAGTAATTTTTTCTGGAGTTTCACCTATAGGGCAAACACGAGCGCATTCTTCACACTTAGGTGTATAACTTCCTTGTATTCCAAATTCCTCATCTATTTTATTTTGATATTGGCTACATTCAACACCTAACAATGTATCATCCTTAATTACCTTTGCTGGACATGAAGTTTTACAAATTCCACAATGATAGCAAACCTCCTTACATTCTGGCAACTTATCTGATATTTCTCCATCTGAAACTATTACTCTTAAATGCGCCCAGGCTCCCCATTCTTTATGAAGGAACAGAAAGTTATCTCCAATTTTTCCGAGTCCAGTTTTATTAGCTAAATCTTTAAATCTTATTCCACTTCTCCCTGGATAAGGTATAATGATACTATTATATCCATTATCTTTTATTACTGATGTGATTTTTTCACATTCTGTTTTTAAATGTAAATCCGCTGCACAAGTAACATTATTTCGTTCGGCTTCAAATGGAAACCATGCCCACTCTATGGAATGTTTAATATGGTGCGCTAATACAATAACTGATTTGCATTCTGGTAGTAAATCCCATAACGCTTGTCTTTCGCTTTCAGAACACATGGAAATAGAAAAAGAATCTATTTCACAGCAACTTGATAGTTTTTCTTGAAGATAACTTAGTTTTATCACTTGCCCCAATCCCCTCTGCCTAAATTACTATTATAGATCAATTATAGCATATTTTGTAAACACACATTGCAAAATTTCTAAATGATTCTCTAATATAATACGTACCTATAACATCATTAAATTTACAACTTATTATATTTTCTTAACCCTAAATATAATAGTATGGTTATCAATATTTTAAATAAAAAAATATCACAAATCTATTCTTTGTTATGAATAGTGTGATATTCTAATCTAATATTAAATTTTTAGATATAATAATAACATCTATAAGCAACTCTAGAAATTGGAATTTAATACTATAATGATTTTTCAAAACATTTCAAATCTTCCCATATTACATTTTGGAAATGAAACTTTGTCGTACCTACATAAATGTATCCAATCTTAGGATATAGAGTTCCAGCTGGAATATTGCCTTCATAAGTATCAAGGCGAATAACTTTATATCCTTGTTCCTTGGCATACTTTTCAATAAATTCCATCATTATTCTTGCTTTACCTTTACCACTTTCAGATGGCCTGATACACAAAGTGTGAATAACCATAATTTCGCTCGGCTCGGCCTTTGTAACCCACGAAATGTTGTCATATTCTTTGGGTTGAATACTATTAAGCACTACACAACCATATATTCCTTTTTCATTTTCTCCAACAAACATCGTATTATTATCAATAGCACTTTTAGCATAATCAACTGTTGGATAAAGACCTTTTTGCCAATTTGTATAAGACACTGTTTGTTCTTCATAATCCAAAATCTCATTATATATATTTTCTATTTCCATAATATCATCTATAGTAGCAACCCTAATCATAGTTTTTCTCCTCTACAAATTATTATTTATCTTTTAGTTAATTATAGCATATTTTGTAATATTACATTATTCAATTTAAAGAGAACGATTTTTATCAATTGCTATACAAAATCTGCATTCTGCCCTTCTTTATCAATAAAGGTGAGTAAGATAAATCTCTTACTCACCTTTATTATTTTGAACACATTCTCATATACTGCTTAATGTAAATCCAAATAAAAAAATTCTAATGTATTGCTTTTTTCGCATACTTTTTACCAGTTCCCTCAACACTTGTAATTGTGATTAATGCATCTTCATCAAAATCATGCACAATTTTTTTCAGTTTTGCTATCTCAAGTCTTGATAGAACTACATATATAACTTCTGTCTCCGCACCACTATAGGCACCTTTTCCATTTAATAAAGTAATTCCTCTGCCAAGTCTATCCATTATCGCTTTAGAAATATCTTTATTTTTATCAGAAACTATAATTACTGACTTAGATTCTTCAAGCCCTTCAACTGTTATATCTATAGCCTTAAATGCAATGAAATAAGCAATTAATGAGTACATTGCTCTATCCCATCCAAATAAAAAACCTGAAGTTCCTAGTATGAACAAATTTATAAACATAACTATTTCTCCAATAGAAAATGCGCTTCTTTTTTCTAAGAGAATAGCAACAATTTCAGTTCCATCTAAGGAACCGCCGTTTCTTATAATTAAACCTACTCCAACTCCTAAAATAATGCCACCAAATATAGTCGCTAGAAGTGTATCCTGCGTTATACCTGGAATTGGATGAAGCAAAGTTACACCAATTGAAAAACATATTACTGAAAATATCGTTGAAACAGCAAAAGTTTTACCTATTTGTTTATAACCTAAAATAACAAAAGGCAAATTTAATACAAACGTAAATATTCCTAACTCAATACTAGTTAAGTGACTTGCCATTATTGATATTCCAGTTATTCCGCCGTCAATTATATTGTTGGGTATTAAAAATATTTCAAGGCCAATAGCTGCTAAGGCCGAACCTAATAGCATAAATAATACTCTACTAAAATTAATTAAAACACCGTTTCTTTTTTTCGTCATATAATTCCTCCCTTATTTGAATAATTTATTTTATACGTGATTTATAAGTATTATCTAAATTATAACATAGTTTTAAATACTATTTTCATAATATTCAATTGTTTATATTTTATTAACTTTTTCATATCATTTATATTTACATAACTTAAAGCTAACATTCTTTATTATCTCACGTAAATATCCAATTTTATTCTCTTGTATCATAATTATAATACTAATATCTTCAAAGCTTTAATCATCATCTGAGGATGTTGATAGTAAATATTTAAATAAAATTAATATATGTAAATATATATGCATAACGGAGTCTAAGACAAACTCATCATCTATAAAATCCAATCTTTTATTAATGTTTAATTTAAAGGAATTAATATCATACATCACATGCAAATAGAATGCTCCTAGCGCAAAGTATTCTACATATGGTAAATGAACAAACATATCTAATACAGTTAACCCTGACAGAATAATAATTAAAGTTAATAGTATATTCTCTAAGAAACTCAAATCTTTTAATTTTAACCCTATTATACAAAAACTTGACACAATTAATGCAGTTGCAATCAAACATTTATATACCGATACAGTAGTAAATAGACTTAGTATCGGTGTTATTGTTATTCCTTGACCAAAAGCATATATATAAAATGCATATTTTTTTACTATTCCGAAGCTAAATGCAGATACAAAGGTCAACACTAGCAAAATTGCACCACATCCAAAATAAAATTCCATCTCCGTTAACAATGGCATTATATAGTTTCCAATGTACGCTCCTATGGTTGTTAACACCAACGATACCATTAAATAACTAACATATTTTTTATAGTACATTGCTGTTTCTCTTTTTATCCTCAATTGTCTATATAGATCTTCTTCTAACATACTAACCCTCTCTCATAATTATACAGTCATATATTGATATTATTAAC
>NZ_MZGT01000041.1 GCF_002029255.1 Clostridium chromiireducens | reverse complement strand
CAAATATATCATTAGAAAATATCGTCTTATTAACTATATTCATATTAGCCCCTCTAAAAGTTGTATTATTTTAATTGTACTGTTATTTTACTAATTCATAATAATTTACTGTTGCGACACACTTTAATAATATGTTGAACTATATATTCTTTTTCATATAATAACGTTTATGCTCCATTGGGTAATCATCTAATATACCAAAAACCTCATATCCATGTTTAAGGTAAAAATCTTTCGCTTGAAAATCAAAGGTATCTAAGTGAATTAAATTGCATCCTTTTTCTTTCGCAATTTTTTCTACTTCATTTAAAAGTACTGAACCGTATCCCTCTTTTCTATACTCCTCTTTAACCCATAAAACATCTACATGTAAGCAATTCGAAAAGTATAATTGACTATTTATTCCTGCTAATGCATCTCCATTCAAATCTTTTATTACTCTATTAATTGAAATAGAAGAATGTTCTTTTGTAAAAGGAACTTTGGATAAATTATATTCAACTATCCCATTATCAACCAAATCATATTCTTCTCTTGTACTTTCTTCAATAAGATAATTTTTCATATTCGGCTTCCTCCTGCTTATTTATGTACGCCTTAATCTACATTAGGTATTAGTTATATTTTCTTTCAGTTTATAATATCTTTTTCATATAATATCGTTTATGTCCTAAAGGAACATTATCTAATTCACCAAACACTTCATATCCATTCTTTAAATAAAAATCTTTTGCTTGTAAATGTGCTAAATGACAGCTATTCCAGTCCAAACTAAATCCTCTTCATCTTTTGAACTTTCTTTAATGCTATACAAAATACGGTTCCCCCCTTTATTTAATTAAACACAAAATACTCTGTGGAATGTAGAAATTTATTGACTCATATTAATCTCCTTAACATTATCTCTTGATATACTCAGTAACGATTGTTGATAATTCCTCTGAAACAGAAGCAACAATATTATTGCCGTACGAAGTTAAGTCGCATAAAAAAGGTAATTCAAGATACTTTCTTGCATTTTGATTGCATCTTGAAATTACAACTTTGTTTTCAAATCTTTTAAAGTCATCCATATGGCAGTTACTATCGATGGCAGACTGCTGCATAGCTATATTCAATATATCATTATTTGTCATATACTCTCCTCCTATATTATATAAATCCTATTAAATGTACTTTCTTAACCACTGTGCAACATCTTGTGATTGCTCCTTCGTATGAAAATCATGTTCACTTCCTAGTGATGCTGTTAAGTTGCTACTGAACTTTTTTGCAAAACTATCTATAGTAGCACGATTTTGCAAATTATCTTTTGTTCCATAAATAATTTCAGTAGGTATATTCCATTTATCAATTGGATGTTTTTTTACATAGCAATAGTAATCCCATGAAAGAGTATCAATTGGCGTAAATATTTCCCCTTTTTCTTTAAGCAATTCTTCTGTGACATTAAACCATTTGAACATTTTATTTATCAAATGTTCCATATCAACAATAGGTGACTGAAATAAACATTTTTTTACCGGAAAATTTTTATATGCAAGTAAGCTAAAATACGCACCAAGGCTACATCCAAATAAGTTTATCTCCTTCCAATTTTGTTGTGCATATGTTCCAATTATTTCAACATCATGTACCCCATTCCAAACATTGCATTTATAATTTTTATCTTCTCGTTCACCATGTTCTGGAAGGTCAAAGCTAAGAACCTGATATCCTCTTTCGACTGCTATCTCAGCAAATCCATATGCACTTTCCTTACTTGACATTTTTCCATGAACAAATATATATATTTTATCTGAAGGTTTTCCCCATAAAATCGCTGGAATATTTTCTATTTCCATTCTTCTTGTATTTATAATGTTCATAATTAACTCCTTTTCATTGATGAGGCAATTGATCTTTCCATAAAACTCCACTATAAATTAATATTTATTAAACTCTCAAAGCTAATTCTAAAGCTATATAAAAATTTTTCAACTGATGATTTCTTTCTTCATCGTCACCTAATATTCTTCGGTCCCATTCCTGCGAATCAAGTAAATCTCCACTAATTAAGAAATCATAGTATTCAAGTCCTCTAAAGTCACACACAGCCTGTACACCAGCACATTCCATCTCTACTGCAATACAGCCTTCTTTTTTCCTTTTTTCCATATTAGCTTTTGTTTCGCGATAAATACCATCAGTTGTCCATGTTTTCCCCTTTACATAAGGAATACACATATCTTCAAAAGCTTTTGCAACAATATCAGCATTTCTAATTGTAATGTAATCGGCCGCTGGAACATAGTGATAAGAAAAACCCTCATCACGGTAGGCTTCTGTTGGAATTATTGCTTTCCCTGCAGCAATTTCTTTATCTAAACAACCACAAGAACCAAACATTATATATTTTTTGGCACCAATTAAGCAATGAGCTTCTTCAATACATGTCCCTGCACCTGTTGACGAAATCATCGTCATATAAAATGCAATTTCTTTTCCTTTATAATTCAATTTATAAATTGGAGTTAAGCCATTAGCTGACGCTATATCATCAATTTTTTCACATCTAAATGTCTGTAAAACATTCTCTATTACAACATATGAAAAAGTTATAATACAAATCTCACATACTTTTTCTTTTTCTCCATAAAAATTTTCAGGACTAATTATAGCTTCTGTTTTATCATCAAAAGTATTAGTTATCATAAAATAATTTCTCCTCTATAAAATATAATTTATTTTTTCAGTATCATATATATGCGCTATTCAACATATTTATATTTTCTAATTGATATAGTGAGACCAATTAAAAAAATAACTACTAACGATATCATATTTAAAGTATATGGAATATAAGTTCTTCCCACTCCTTCATGTGGACTTAGTAAAACCGGTGCGCTCCATGGATAAAATGCTGATAAATGTGTATTTACTACTACTAAATTCACAAAAGTAGCTGATATGACAAATATTATGCTTGGTAATACACTTTTGGTATAAATAGCTACTGCACAAGTTATGCAAACAAGCATAAAGTGAAATATTATCATCTTTAAAAATGATACAAAATAATATATAAGAAAATCCATAGTTAAGCTTTCATGCTTTATTAAAAGTCCTAAAATTAATGAAGTAAAAAATGCTAAGATTAAAGTGCTTGCTATAATATAAAAAATACATGCAAGTTTAGAAATTAAAAGCTTCATTCTATTAATAGGATAAGTAAACATCACATTCATAGTTTTGGTTTCATATTCATGTCCAAAGATATAAGCGGATATTATTCCATAAACTATGGGAGCTACAATATCATTTAGAAAGTTTAATATTACATTGAAGTAATCTTCCCATATAATTAAATAATTATATTTTTCATTAAAACCATATATTATAAATGAAATAACAATAGGAATAAATAATACTATTGTGCAGAATCTAATCTTTGCCTTTCTATACTTGAAAATTTCTGCTAAGACATATTTCATCATAATCTTACTCCTCCTGAAACTCTTACAAAATAGTCTTCTAGACCTTCTTTATGTGTAGTTAATTCAAATAAATCTAAGTTATTATTAACCAGCACTTTACTTATATAGTTTGTACCTATATCTTTTCCTTTTATGCTAAGTCTTATATAGGCATTATCAATTAATGTACTATTTAAATTCAAACGTTCATTTAAAACTATTTGTGCTCTCTTAACATCATTAACTTTAACATCAACATGTTCCTCATAACTATTATTAATTTGTTTCATTGAGGCTTCATTTAATAAAACACCTTTTTCTATGATACCTAACTTAGTCACTATAAGTTCAAGCTCACTTAAAATATGGCTAGATATTATAAAAGTAAAATCATCCTCATGAGCCAGTCTTATTATGAAGTTTCTAAGATCTCTTATTCCTAGCGGGTCTAGACCATTAGTAGGCTCATCTAAAATTAAAAGTTTTGGCTTATGAAGAATTGCACGTGCTATACCAAGTCTTTGCTTCATTCCTAATGAAAAATTTCTAATTTTCTTATCTCTATCTCTTAAAAGATCCATTTTGTCTAAACACTCATCTATTATATTTTTATCTGTTAATCCCATGTATTCAGCATGAAGCTTCAGATTCTCATAAGCAGTTAGATTTTCATAGGATGAAGGAAATTCTATAATAGAACCTATGTCCTTTAAATAAGAAACATCACTTTTATTAACTTCTTTTCCTAAAACTATCATACTTCCACTAGTTGCTGGTATTAATCCTAATACCATTTTTAAAGTAGTAGTCTTCCCTGCACCATTTCTTCCTATAAATCCATATATATCTCTTTCCTCAACATTAATGCATAAATTATTTACACTTAATTGCTCTCCATAACGTTTAGTTAGATTATTAGTTCTCAATATATAATTCATATTAATATTCCTTTCGTATAATTTTTGACGCAAGGTAATCTTGTTCATTAATTTATCGTCCTTAATAAAATTCTCATTGAAATTTATAAGTATTCACCTTTATTAATAAATTATAGCATATTTCCCAAATATTACACGGTTCATTTTTCATGAAAATATTTTGTAAGTACAGCATTATTCAATTTTCGAAAAACATTATTTTCACTAATTACCAAGTATTCACTACATATTGTTTAAAATCAACTTTACACTTATAATAAACTAAAGATAATTAATTTAACTAATTAGGAGGGATTCAAGATGGCTGGTTGTAACGAAAAAAATTGTACATGCCCAAACGTTGCTTGTGAAAGACATGGCAAGTGTTGTGAATGTGTTAATTTTCACCGTAGTAAAAGTAATATAGTGGCTTGTTTAAGAGACTTTAAAGTTGAAAGCAAATAATTCACTACTTTATCTGGTAAACTCTTCATCATTTCATTAAGACCACATTCTAAAACTTTACAAATTTTATCGAGATGATCTAAATTGGCTCTATCATATGTATATTTTCTTTAATATGTGGCAATTATTATAAATGAATTAAAACTAAGTTAAAATCTAACTCTCTGTAAAGAGATAGTACTGATGATCACCTGTACTATCTCTGTTTATTGTTTATACTTTACGCAATAATAGTGCATAACATATTGGTAGAACTAAATCGCTAAAAGAAACGGCTTGGTTTTGCGATTAAATAGGAGATTATATGAAAAAATAAGAAGTGAAGTTCTTTCTCAAGGAGCTTCACTTCTCACATTTTGCGCGACTTTTAAAAGGAGTTATAAGGTGAAAAGTAGCTAACTTACCCACTTTAAGCCATTTTATTGAATTGAGTTCATAAGCTTAAAGAAATATTTTGACTCTTGGGTTTTATAAAGATTGTACCAAGAATCTAGTGTTTGCGGTAAGAATACATCTAGAACTTTTAATATATGCAAAGCAAATTCAAGAGGAGCTATTCCAGAAGCAGTAATCAAACTTCCATCAGTTACTACACACTCCTGCTTATAATACATCTCTCCATCATAACTAGGACAGACCATTTTAAGATACCCCAGGTCATTGCTTGTATGATCCCGCTTATCCAATACTCCCCCCATAGCAAGTCCTATCGTAGCACCGCAAATTGCCCCTACAACAATACCTTCCTCCAAATATTTTTCAGCCATTCTTATAATAGGACCATGAATTGCTTCTGTCCATGTACTCCCACCAGGTAGAATCAAAGCAGCAGTATCTTTAATACTACACTCCTTAAGTTCAATTTCTGGCAATATTGTAAGACCTCCCATTGTAGTAATAGGGGTCTTGTTAATTCCTACAGTTACTATTTTTAGCGGCATTAATCCCTTTTTGTAGTACCTTCCCGAATTGATTTCAGTACTTAAATAACCTATTTCCCAGTCTGCCATTGTATCAAATACATAAAGATATACTGTATTCTTCATTTTCTATTCCTCCACATTCATTTTATCTGATGTCTAGCCGCTGTAACACTCCCACTTCTTTAAGTGGAAGCTAACAGCGGCACGACCCTAGACTAGGTGCCACTTGAGGGTATAAGTTCAACTAAGATTCAGATGGGGATCAAACCCCACCTGAATCAAGTTTCACTTGATTGTTGCTATTTGTCAAAGGATGGTCTCAAGCTACATCTCGAATTATATATTATCTTCACTGACAGATTCGGTCAGTAAAGATAATGGGCCATCAAATCTCTAAGAATTGCTGCCATAGCATCTTTAAAACTATTTGGTTCAAGCACCTTTATTGATTTACCATATTGAAGTAGAATATGAGGAACATAGGTATGGATTGAGTTTTCATCCATTAAAAAATTAGCTCTGCATTCAGTTCGTTCTATCAGATGATATCCTAAAAACCAATGCGCACAAAGGTCATTCAATGCTTCTGATTTGCCCTCAATTACTAAAGTGCAAAGTCCTACTTTGCTTTCCACATCCGATAATAAGTTTTTTGTGAAAAACTCACGTGCAGAAAAGGCTTCAGGACGCTTAAACGTATTTTTAGTGCTTATAATATTTACTACTCTATCTACCCTAAAGCTGCGAATTTCATTCCTAAGATGGCAAAATGCAATAGCATACCATTTATTGTTCCAGTAAAGCATCCCATAGGGGTCAACAACCCTAAGCCTCGGATGCCCTTCATAACCTGTACAGTATTCAATTTCCATAGAACATTCATTAGCAACAGCTTGCTCAATTTCCATTAAAATAGGTTTGACAGCTGGATCACAAATACGGCTCACTACTTCAAATCCGACTAAATGACGATTAAGAACTTTTTCTTGTTCTTGATTCGAGAACATCTTTAACTTAGATGTCGCACTATTTAGTGATTCCATAAAAGGATATCCTGCTTCCATTGCGAAAGTGGCAGCATGTAAAAGTGATTTTTTCTCTTCAAGATCAAAAAACAGGGGTGCTTGGATAAAATTGTTAAGCAAACTATATCCGCCGTTATGACCAGGCTCCGATATTATTGGCACTCCACTAACACACAATGCATCCATATAACGATATACTGACCTTATGTTTATTTCTAACCTTTCGGATATTTGCTTTGCAGTTATTTTTGTACCTGAATTCAGCATCCATAAAATTGCTAGCATATTATCATTTTTTGGCATAATTCGCCCCACTTCCCTAGATTTTTAATAGTATCATTTATAAATAAATTTTACTGTTTCTTATCTTTTGTTATTTTAACATCTGAATTGCTACTAACAGAAATTCTTATTTTCCCGTCTGCATTTGCTCCAACATTTCTGAATCTATACTTTCCTTTTGTTAATTTAATTGTTTTTCTGCTTTTCTCAGTTCCTTCTAATATAGTTTCCACTTCATTTTTAGGATTAATCAAAACTGTCTTAAACTTACCATTGTCAACTGTTGAATCATAGTTTAATCATTCCTTTTTGAATTATTATTTGATTAATTAATTTTAATTTTCTTCACCAAAAGTTACTAGTGTAACGCACTTTGAGAATATTGTTCACATTAAATTATATATAACTTCTTAGATGAATTGCGATTTGTAGTCTTTATACTATCCTTATTAATAATTGAATAGGACAAATCACCACTTTATATCAAAAACTCTGAACGATACCATATTGGAACAACATTCTTCATAGCATCAAACCAATGAAGAATATCCTTATTTAAATTTAGAATAGAATATAATCTCTCTGGTGCAAAATACTTTGACCATACAATAGAAGTTATTGCACTTGTCGATAGGTAATATGCTAATAATCTCCAAAATTCTTCTGGCGGTTTATGATTAAAATAACCATCAATTTGTCCTGACGCAAATGCAGGAAAATCTATACCTAATCGATTAAATTCATACCAAGGGTCTCCATAATTATTAAAATCAACAGTATGCCAATCAATAACAAATAAGCTTCCATCTTTAGATTGGATCATATTTCCCATATGATAATCTCCATGATGGTAACATTGAGGTCGATTTTCTAATAAAGATTTATTATTTTCAATATAGTCTAAAATTACTTTATCTCCCTCGAAAGGTACACCTTCAGAACGAAATGCCTCCAATCGTTCATTTATGACTGAAGAATAACGTACTGACCAATCATCAATCCCTTGAGGAGCAGACATACTATGAATTTTACGAAGGGTTTCTCCAGATTTTATACCTAATTTATATTGATCTTTTTTTGTCAATGTTGATAAAGTAGTTTCAACTTCATTGCCTTCAATCCAACTAAGTAAAGTATACACACTTTTACTCTCATTACAAATACCGAAATCAACAGGAGAAGGCATAGGGACACCAAGGTTAATCATATTCTTTATTAATTCATACTCCGTTTTTTTTTGATTATATTCTGAAAAATCCGCAAGTCGAAGCAGTAAGTGTTTTCCATCCACAGTTTCAATATAATATTTTTTGTCACCTGACATTCCTTTATTTATTGGTTCAATTTTTTCAAAAGTGTTGTATAGAGGTATTTCTCTCATATTAATCTCTCCTAACCTGTATGATATTGTTGTATAAATAATACACTTATTCCATTATCTCTTTCTTACAAATTCCTATTTATAGGTTAGTTTAATAAACAACTAAGTCACACTTATTTACTATTGCGTTTTATAAGAATGTAGTGCATTTCTTTAAGTAAGCGTTATTTTCATTTTATGTTGTCACTCCATCCTCTTACTCCTTTAACATCTACTAATATAGAAAATCAACAAAATGACGTTTAACTGTTTCTTCTACTGTCTCTAAAGAATTATCAATACATATGTTTATATTGATATCTATATATAACTCTTGTTCTAAATACCATTTATCTACAAATTCTACTCCTGCTGTCCAGCAAGATCTTTCTTTATCTCTTGTAATACAAATATCCCTATTAGGAACTAACACACGAAAGACTGGATTAATATTAAATTCAGATAAGTAATTCTTATATTTCTCAGTATCCTTAATATTAAAGACATATCCAACAACAACATTGTATCCCAGCCCCAATGTAATAAGCATTGTATTTATTGTTTCTGTATGGCATATGTATTCATCACGTTTAATAGTAGTGGCAGTTTTCATCATATAATTTAATTTTTTGCTTACAGCATCGCCATCAATAAATATGTAATTATATTTTTTTCAATATATTGTCCTATTGTTGACTTTCCTGCACCAGCAGTTCCACTAATAAGTATTACTTTCTGCATTGAAGATATATTGGTTAATACATTTTCTACTGTAATTGGAGTTCCACATTGGTCACATGATGGTGCTATAATTCTTGACCCATTTTTCATTGGATTTATAACCTTTGTCTCTAATATATGATGTTTAATTAAATCACAACCACAAGCACTACATCTGTTCATTTTGCATAACTCCTGTAAAATTATCATACATTGATTTTCTTATTATATTCATTTAAAAACTCTATCGCTTTCCGAACCATATCAAGATGGTCTCTATGCCATTCAGTTATCTTATTAAAGTCATGGAATCCAATCTCTATACTTTCAAACGATGCTTTTAAGCATCCATCTATTGCCTCGCAATAAAACAATATATGATATGATGTATGGGGTTGTCCGAAATCTCCTGGTATCCTCGTAAATATGTCTATGATTTCCTTCACTTCTACATTAAGTCCTGTTTCTTCATAAATCTCTCTTTTTATTGATTGTTGAGGGCTTTCACCTGTTTCAGTCCAACCACCAGGAATGCCCCACAATTTATCGTCAGCACGTCTTTCTAAAAGAATTTTTCCTTCTTGTGATATAATTACTCCATTTACGCCAACCTTAGGAGTTATATAACCTAACTCTTTTTTAAATCGTTCAACAATTAATTTCTCTTCAATATTACATATCTGAGAATATTCATTAGATGCTAATTCAAGTAATTTTTCATATCTTTCATGGTCATATGGGTCTTTTGCATAACACAATCCAAGTTGTGCTATTGAGCGTATTTGTTCTAAAAGTAATAATATATTATCCATATTTCCCAACCTCCCTACAATTTCTAAAAATCATAATTCAGACATATTCTATCATTCCTGTTTTCATGCCATCTTGATTAATAGAAATTTTTATTCGAAGTCCTTCTTCGTAGCGTTTTTTATACCATTCAATTTTTTTATTTTACCTTCTTTAAATTGAACTTCACTCCCACACAATACTCCTGTTTCATAGATATTGTCTGGTGTAATTTCAATAATCTTCTCGCTGTCCATCTATAACCCTCTCCTTTCTATATATATCAATCTTTTATGTTATCTAACTGTTGCGACACACTTTAAGAATTTTGTGTATTACTGTTTACTAAATGTCTGAATATTTCCTAATAAGGCTATTTTTTTATTATCAATAATTATTCCACCAGTATTTGTAATTGCATATACCTTCTCTCTTTTTTCTTCTAGCACCCTATTAATATATTTATCCTGAATTTCAGTTTCTTCATAGTGAACTTCAATATCAAAATCTTTAATCAAATTTAGTCCTGTATTGTATGTAAATATATTATAATCTTCATCTGGAGTAATGTGATATTCTGATATTTGAATCATTGCTCCTGCACTACTTCCAATAATAACACCTGTAAAATTTTGAATATCATCAATAAAATCAAACTCTTTTAAGCGTAACATCATTTTATCTGGCAAACCACCAGTAAAAAATATTATATCGCTATTTTTTATTTTAACTTTTGCATTTTCCTTTGTATCTTTAAAATAATTTATCAAATCTATATTTTCTTCTTTAATTCCGTAATTCAAAAATGGTACAATAATACTTTTATAATATCTACCATTATTCTTACTATACGCATTCTGCCAATCATTATCACCACATATATTTTCACCAAATGAAAATGGAATTATTAAAACTTTGTCATTAGAATTTATGTATTTCGATACTATATCTTTTGCCCAACTTTCGTGAAAATTATATAAACTAAATAACATATTTACCATAAATATTCTCCCCCTATTAATACACAACAGTTTCTATTACGTTTTAAAAATCGACTTTTGTATACACTTCATCAAACATTAGACCTTTAATTAGAAATGTTTCTTCTTCATCAAACCCCTCGAGTTTAATAACCCATGTAATAAATATATATTCAAGAATACTCTCTCCTTTAACAATACCTATAGCTTTTTCACGCTTTATATCACCATTTGAGTATTTGATAGATAGTTCAGGATTTCCTTGATACATAACATTGTGTTTCATTACTAAAATACCATCCCACCTATATGGATTAAAAACCTCAAACTTCAAGTACAATACACTTATAATAACTAAAATACCTATTAATAATTTTTTCATCATAACTATATTCTCCTCGTAATAATTTACAATTATGTATTGATAATGACATTTTTTGCAAGTAATGTGTTCTTAAAAATTCATTTAGGGAAAACTTCGTAAGTAATTGGGGGCTAGTGGTGTTGAGATACTCAGTAAAAAATTCTTCAATACATGGGGGGATATAAAAAATATCGCAAATCCATTAGAAAACTTGACACCAATGTAAATACGAATTATACCAACTAATCTAATTGGATAAGCTATTACCGCTATCTAACTTTTTCTATCTTAATACACTTAAAGCCATACTTTTCATAAAGATTTACAGCTTTTTCATTCCACTTTAGTACACATAATTTTATCGGTTCTATTTTATTTTTCTGCATATAACTGATTGCAAAGAAAAGAAGTTTTTTCCCATATCCTTGACCTTGATATTTTTTGTACACGATTAAGTCATCAATTTCATTACCATAAATTGCAACAGAACCTATTATCTCATCATCAGCAACAAGCAAAAAAATATCTGACTTTTTCTTATCAAGTATGTCTTTTGAATCACAGCAATTATATGGAACTAATTCCAAAGCTTTTCTCATTTCATAAAAACATTGCTCATACACTATTTTATATGACTCATAATATTTATCTTCATAACAAACTAAATCTATATTTGAAACTATAACATTCCCTAAATATTGCATTTTGTAGGCTATAATCTCCATGTTCTTCTTTCCTCCTCATATTTTAATCCTTACTTCGTAGTAAATTACTGTTGCGACACACTTTAAGAAATATGCGAATTAACTGAGCTTAAAATTATGTTAATTCAACTCTACGAAATTGTAATTTATATAAAACGTTTTACTATTTCTAAATTATATTCCAAATCACAATTCCATATAATGTCATCTCATTACACTGGAGCATTTTCTCCATTCGTCATGTTTTGCTTTACTTCTCATATCTATATCTCCATTGTCATATGCAGCAGCCCATTCTAAAAATTCCATATGATCCTTTATACATATCTCCACCAATATCTTTGCTTATTCCCATTCATCTCGTATTATTCCGAATAAAGTACAATCTTGAAAGCCGTCACGGGTTTTATAGTTGTGTCGTGAAAAGCCTTCATAGCGCATTCCAACCTTTTCCATCACTTTCCCTGAAGCAGGATTTTCTACCGAGTTATATGCATCAATTCGTTCAATATCCGTATTTTTGAACATATAATCGATAACTGCTCTTGCCGCTTCGCTAGTATATCCTTGACCCCACCAACGGCTACCGATCTTGTAACCTAATTCAGCCTTGAAGTCATGTTCTGAAGTTATTATGATACCAATCGAGCCAATCATTTCGCCGTCTTTTAAATACATTCCCCAGTAATAAGTGGAATCAGATTGATAGTTGTTAACCCACATTTGAATCATGTTCTTGCTATCATCTATTGTTTTATGTGCGTCCCACCGCAAAAAGCGTGTAACTTCATCATCGCTTGCCCAATTCCTAAACATCATTTCGGCATCAGTAAGTTCGAGTTTCCGTAGTGTCAATCGTGTAGTTTTTATTGCTTGTGTTCCTGCATGCTTCAAGTGTTTATTCCTCCTGTACTAAATATAAATTTTTACATAGTATTCAATAAAAATAGTGAACTATCCTATCGTTTACAAATTACTATTTATAACACTCAACCTTAAATTGTAATTTATCTTATATCCACTGTATAAAAGCAGTCTTATCTTTTTTATTATATCCTGCTTGCTCATAGAAATTTAGTGTGCTCTCTTTTTTTGAACCTGTTAGTAACATTAATTTATAGCAATTCTCTTTAACTGCTATCTCTTTTGCATAATTTAAACACGCTGTAGCTAATCCTTTTTTTCTATATTCTTTATCAGTTACTACATTTTCAATAAAAGCATACGGTCTTTGAGTATGTGTGAAATTAGGTATTATTGCGCAAACACACGAAGACACTATCTTTCCTTCTTTCTCAATAATGATAATGTGATAATTTTTATCTTGCAAAATTCTATTCCACAATTCCATTATTTGAGGCGTTTTTTCGGGCATTGGATTATCACCCAGTTGCATATATAGTTCCATTAACCCACTAAAATCTTCTTTTACTATTTCTCTTATCATAATACCCTCATCCTTTCAAATTACTATTTATCGTAAAGATTATATAATAATCTTTAGTTCGTGCTTATTTACATTGTTGCAGTAACTAAAAATTCTGATTGCTACACCTTTTATGAAGATTGGATTTTATTCATAGGAAGTATTTCAATAAAAACCCTGTATGCAAAAACTTTTAGCTTTTTCTGCCTTGCCCTTCTTGAAGGTTGAGTTATCCTTCTATGTAACCATTCTAAATTTAACTTTTTTAAAATTTCTGGAGTACGTTTCACTCTTCCAGTGATTACATCAAGACTTCCTCCCACACCAAAAACAACTTTAGTATTAATGTTATTTTTATTGCTATAAATCCATTTATCAGCAAGTGGTGACCCTAATGCAACTATAAGAATATCAGGATTTGAAATTCTTATTAATCTTGAAGCCCAAACAATCCCTACTCCATCAGGAGTTATTAGATCTGCACCAAGTGTAGATTATGCTCATTTTGTTCATCAACCCATAAATATCTCCTCTAGGATTTCAATAATTCACTCAACCTTGTTCTAAAGCAATGCGACCATGCAGGGAGATAACCTGCTTGAACTGCCACTCGTTGAGAAATAACATTGCTACAATCTGTACTGTAATATGGAATATATCCACGATTAAGTACTTCAAGTGTTAATGTATTTACTAGAATAGTGGCAAGTTTATTCCCTCTATATGGCAATAAAACATCAACACTGATCTGCCACATAGTCTTGCATTCAGCACTTGCGCTTGCTATTCCAACAATCGTATCTTTATATTTAGCTATAGCCGCTACCATTTTGGGATTTTGACTATTAATATCATATTGCAATGCATAATTAAAATCTTTCAAATCATAAAGCTTTTGTATATCATCTTTTTCAATAGTTACATATTCAAACTCTTTATTTCTACTCGAAAGAGTAATCTTGTCTAAATCCGGAAGAAAATAAGGGTTCACACCGTAAATGAATGGCATATTCATTACTTCATATCTTGTCTTACCTTCAAGCTGTTGATAAACTAATGGCAAAATATCTGTAGATGCATTTATTACTACGCCGTTTCCCATTGTAATCATTTCCAATCGCGGTGTTATCCACGGAAAAGTTCGTCTTCCTTCATTTTGTTTTGCTTCTGTAAAAATAATCCCTTCTTTTAGGAAATCATCTGGAGAGCAATTGTAATCAATAGCAAGTTGATTGTATACGCATTCCATCATAATTTTCTTATTAATCATATACTTAGCACCCTTATGTAAACATAATATCAATTCGTAATAGTTACAACTTTAAATTATATTATCAATACAACGTATTTAGTTATTTTCTTTTAATATCCACGATCATCAACTTTCCAATTATCCATTTTACTGCCCCTTATTAATATCCAATTATAATTATCATAAGTTGAATTTGGATTTAAACTTCCATCCCCACCTGATGAATCTACATCAAAATTTGATAGCAAAACAATTACATTTTCAGGTTTGACACCATTCACTGAACCTCTCCCATTTTTCAAATAACCTTCAATAAATTGATCCGATTTTTTTTCATCATACCATAATTTTGTCAGAGTACATCCCTTATAACTTTTAAAACTTTTTTCTACGCAATTCACTGCATCATTTAATTCATTCTCACTGAACTTGTCAGTTGCTCCAATACTCACTACAACATTATCAGTTTTTCCAACTTGTTTATAAACCACAAAAGAGACTCCTACTAAAATTAGACAAAGAAAAAATACTATTTTTCTCATATAAATTCCACCCCATTTAAAATCATATAATAAATAATAATAATTTACTGTTATATTTTATACGAAAGTCGCTAGATATCTAATTGCTATACTTAGTTTTCCAGTTGTCTTGCCACTCTTTATAACTTAATCCCGTTACTTCTTCTAATGTTTTGCCATCTAGTGAACTAAATGCTCCAACAACATCAGCATTAGGATATGAATATCCTCCAATGATATTCCCTTCACATAACATTACATATACATTAACACCATCTTTAGCATTTCTATCTTCTTTTTGCATAGGGTGGTTTTTTACTGTATAACCATATACAACTATTTCCTTTCCAAAATACTTATCTGGTTCTACTGTTTGCACTGCCCAGGCTTGTTGATATTCAAGTGTATTAATTCCTCCATAAAGTTTACTTCTTTCTAATGTATATTTCTGTATTTCACCTTTTCGAGCAATGATAGTATAACCTTGATATTTAATAAAATCCTCTGCTGTTTTTTCATCACCAGTAATATTAGGCGTACAGCCAATAAATATTATAAATATTATTCCGTTTAATAAAATTAACAATTTTTTCATATAAATACTCCCGATAATTTCATTTTTTCATATATAATAATGCATTATGTTCACCATATTTTACTATTACATTAATTTAAAAAATATGGCTAACCTTTGCATATACTTTCCTTTTCTAGTGTCTCCTAACACAAGTAATATGTCTAATGAAACAATCTCATAGGAAGATGAATAATTAATTATAAATTGAGACTATACACATTTCCTTAATATAAATTCAACTGCTTCTGAATAATTTTCTACTTTTTTCACAACAAAATACTTCTCAAATTCTTTCGTCCACATATCCATTTCTTCTTCTATTTCTTTAACTTCATTCATTATAAACACAACATAATTACAATCCGTTTTTGCCATTTCTGGAAGCAAAAAAGAAAATCCCCATTCAACATCTGCTTTATCATCTTCAAATCCATTTCTTGCATCAACAACAAAATTGCTATTAGGATATTGTTTCATTAACTCTAACGCAAACATTGTTGGTTTTCTATAATCATCTAAGCAGCAGAATTTCTTCCAAGTTAAAAATACTATATTATCCTTCTCAATGTATTTTACATTACAAAATTCTGAATCAAATTCTATTTTACTATTCATTATTAACCTCCAGATTATATTAATTTTATTTCGCAGTTTAATTATAGTGGTGATAGCAGCTTCAAATTTTATTTTTAGCTATGTTAAAGAATAGTGTTGATAATATAGCGTATTTAAATATAATATTATTCCATGGAAGTAATATCATATCTTATTTCTACTACTCTATTTTCCACATTCCAAAATTCAATTGTTACATTTCTTTCATGGTCTACATATCCAATTACTGGCGAACTAGGCATTTGTTCCTCAGTTCTCTTATAATAGTTAGTCCCATAAGCATTAATTATATCATCAACTGAACTGCCTAACCCAATACCTTTACTTGTCTTCATATTACTTTTGACATCGCTATTAATAACAACTCTAATAATTTGCCTCTGCTTATTTGTAGCAATTTCTAAACCATCACTTAGTTTATAGTAGTCAAATAAAGCATTATCAATTCTTTCGAGGTTTGTACCATACTTTTGTACAAATTCCTTACTATCAATACTCTCATACATTGAAATACCATCTATGTTCTCTTGGCTAAGGGATGTTGTTTTGGTAAACATAAAACTACTTGACCTCTGTAAACATTTATAAGCACCCAATGCAGTACAACTTATTAATAGTAAGATTATAATGATTCTTTTAAATACCTTCTTTATTGTGAGCTTTTTCTTTATGAGTTCTACAGCAAGAACTGTGACTGCTAACAAGAAGATACTTATTATAATTCCACTAATACTCATAGCTGCTCCTCCTTATTTATGCGCCATAATTTTGCTGCTATCATATATCAATAATTATCAATTTAATCTCCACTCAATTGGAATTTATCATTCAGGTACATATGAAAATTTAAGACTCTTCCTTAGTTCTCACTTACTTAACCCATTTACCCGTATGCTGTCAAGCTCTTCTGCTAACAATACATGGTTTTTATATAATCTTAGATATTCCTTTGAAACATCACTATCAAAAATTAATATATCATCAGAATTAATAGTTACATCTACTCCTGCTCTATATAATTCTTTAATTGGATGCTCACATATAGATCTTACACGACCTAGTTTTTCATTACTTGTAGGCGTTATATTTAATCTTATTTTATTATCTATTAAATATTGTATAACTTTACCTGATTCCACAGCCGAAATTCCATGTTGAATTTCATCAAGCCCTAATATTTCAACACCTTTTTTTATATCATCAGCATTTCCCCACTCACCAATATGTGCCTTCAATCTCAGTCCATTATCCTTAGCCTTTATATATATAGGTTCAAAATTTTCTATTGGTTGTGCTAATTCATCTCCATATAAATCAATTGAATAAAATTCTTTTCTTCCCCAAAAATTTTCTAAACAATCTAATAAATAATCAATGGAGCAATGTCTAGAAAGACCTATTTGTAGTCTTAACTCTGTTTCTGGTGCAAATCTCTTATTTGATTCCGAAAAAGTATTAATAAGCTCTTCAATATCATTATTAAAAAACTCTCCTAATCCCCAGACATCTTCTCCGATTTCAAGTATTTTAATTCCGTCTAAATTAGCTTGTACAAACGTAGCATCAATTTGAAGCTTTCTCATCTCCCTATTATTGAATCTCTCACCTAAATATATGCTATTCCATTTATGCATATCATCCATAGATTTCAATATACCTTTATAATATGGTATTTCTATTTCTGTAACTTCTCTAATGTATTCTCGATTTCCACCTAGTGCAAAATGATTATGTAAATCAGCCTTTGGAATCCCCCTTAAAGCTTTTATATCTTCTTTTTCAAGTGCATCTATGAATTCATTTGAAAATCTGTCCTTCATTCTATCACCTTTTACCTTCTATAAGTTTATAATTTATAGTACTCAATATTAGATTGAAATTTGGGATCATATTACTCCAAAAGTCGCACTAAACAAATAAGCACCATCTAATGCCATATTTATCAATAAAATCTGCCATAAGTGGACTGAATTCACATGGTGCAAGAGGCACTAAAATTTTAGCATCAGTTTTTAAAACTTCATATGCTTTCCGCACCTTTTCTTCATTACCTTCTCCATAATGTAAACAAAACTGCATTACGTTACCAGTAACCGTTTCCTCACCAATTATGGCATATTCTGAATTTTGTTCTGCCACAGCTAAAATTTCCCCTTGAATATCAAGTTCTGAATGAAAAAATGTTCCATCTTCATTTGGATAACTGCTAATGAGAACAGCATCAAAAGCCTTTTGGTAAAGAGCTACCGCCTCATCACTTCTTGTAACATATGCTTGCATCATTGATCTTTTCATAATAATTCCTTCCTTTATTACATATAAATTTATTAATTTAATTCATCCATTTGATATTGATCTAACTTGCCTTTAAAAAGCGATTCCCCTTTTTCATTAAACAATATATATTCGAATGCTTTTGAGCTATAGCCTGAATATTGGCCTTCTTTATCAAATTTTATTACATCATTTACATTTAAAGTTTCTTCTTTATTTTGAGGTACTGTAAACTCATTTGTTAATGTAATATAATCTTTACTTATATCTTCTTTTACTAAAAAAGGAGCCTTAACTTTTATCTGAAATTTTTGTACATTATTACTACAATTTACTATATGCATTGTTCCATATACAATAAGCTTATCTTTATCTCCATGAAGTTCTACAGAAGTTTTCTCTCTATCAAGGTATATGGCATTTAAATCATTAGAAAATCCTTTATATATTTGAATACAATGCACCCACGCGGCAGAAAAAATATTCATTAGAACAATTGTTATAATAATTCTTCTAAATGATGTGCTAATTAAAAAGTTTTCTTTAATTTCATTGAAATTTTTTAAACAATAGTATAATCCTACTATAACTATTAATCCAGCATAAGAAAACCTCCAGCTATCACCTCTTATTGGAGCAAATATCCTTTCAACAAAGGTTTCTGGCACATTATTACTATTTCCCATTAATATAAACAATGTTATTATTCCCAAGCAGCTAAGTATTCCCTTTTTCATTTTAAATAGCTTATCCAAATTCTCACCCCTAATAACACAAATAATTATAATAAAACAAAAATATTTTTGGACTGTTTAGCCATTCCTTCAATACTTCTATTAATTGTTAATCATGACCATTACGATTTAATTTTACTGGCAATGCCCAAACAAAAATAGCTGTTGCTGGTCCAATAACAAAAAAGCTCTCAATCAAAAATCGGTATTCTTTTGTAATATTTAAATTTTCTATAATTAAAGAGCCAACAATATTAAATAAAAAAGAAATTAGAACCAGTCCAATTCTTCTGATCATTTTACCACTTATGAATTTTTCTATATCCAATTTTAAGCCAACATTGAAACATATTAAAAAAGATATAATAAACGTTGCAGTTGCCACAAAATAATAATAACCTTTCATAAAAATAATTCTCCTTAAATAAATAAAATACTTTCCTAACATTATATGTTAATTATAACATATTTTTAAAAAATAATTTAATTTTATTACTTGCATGGTATTTTTTTGTATATGAAATAAAGACATTCGGAATTTCATCCCTGCTTATCCTTTGAGGTTCAGTTTTAAATAATATTCGGGTAATACTTTTTTAGAATTGTATAGTAAGTTCTCTCCATTAAATCACCAACCTAAAATTTGAATATTTGATTTTAAATTTCACATAATAATATTATTGATAATTGTTGTTTATATTATATCTTAAGGTGGTTATGCTATGAAAAAACTTATACTACTACTCTTAATTTCAATATTTTTATTATTTAATCTGACACTCTCCGCATTTGCTGCTAACCTTTTTAAGGAGGGTATTTATAAAGCATCTGATTTTAATTTTTCGCCAGAAAATACCTATAGTGTTCAAAATGTATCTCCGAAAGATAGTGTTTATATACTTCTGTTTGATGAAAATCAACTTCAACTGCAATCTATACGCTTATCCCCTCAATCTGGGAAATATAATTTATTACCACTTAAACCGGACTACAGAATTGCGATAGTTGGCAAAGGAGATGTTTTTATTGATTAAAAAGTGACATTTATATTACTTATTTGGAAGGTGATCTTATATTATGAAAAAAAATATTACAGTGACATTGATTTTAGTATGTTTATTCTTTAATTATCTTGCATTAATTCCCTCATTTGCAATAACTTCATTTAAGGAAGGTGTTTATCAATTATCTAACCTCAATATTACGCCTAAAAATCGTTATACTATTCAAAATGTATCACTTGATAATAGTGCTTATGTAGCACTTTTTGATGAAGAGCAACGTCAAATACAATCTATTCATTTACCTCCCAAATCAGAAAACTATAGCTTAATCCCTCTTGAACCTAGTTATAGAATTGTAATTATCGGAAAAGGTGAAGTGATTATTGCTTAAAAGACACTTATAGCGTCTTTTTGTTTATACACAATTTCTACATGTTGAACTGATTTTAAACACCATCCTATCTTGTTTTTCTTAATAGCTAAAATAATTAAGTAGCAGTTCGTTCTTCATTCTAAATTATTTATTACTCTGCAAATTCTTTTAATTTACCTTTGAGTTAATCATAACATATATTGTAAATTTTGATTAATTACTACTTACTTTCTTTTTTGTTATATTTTTTATGAAAATAGGTAATCTTTCAATTTTGTACATATATCCTTTATGAAAACAAAATGAAGGAGGTAAAAAACTATGGCTGTTACTAAATCAATTGAAACTGCATCATTAAGCATTGAAGTTCAAAGCGGGACAGATAAGGCCGGCGATGCAATTTACAGTAAAAAAACTTTTTCTAATGTAAAAACAAATGCTGCCCCTCAAAATGTCTTTGATGTTGCTGAAGCAATCAAAGATGTTTTAGAAGCTTCAACTAGAGATTACTTTATAAATGAATCTTCTAGTCTAGTTAATGCTTAAGCAGATAAGTGAGATAAGTGAGAGTCCAAATCTATGATTTGGTTTCTCGAACTTAGTTAAATCATGTATATGATTTAACTTCCTTAACTCTAAACCCAATGAAAGGAGGTAAATTAGATGGAATATACTTTAGTTATGACTTTTTTAACTATAGCTGGTGAGAAGAGTACTTTAAGCATTTCTGGTGTTAAATCTACTCTCACTAAAGGTGAAGTAAATACACTTATGGATACAATCATCGCCAAAAATATTTTCAAAACTAATTCTGGCGATTTAGCTAAGAAATCCGGTGCTCAATTAACTCAAAGACAAGTTACTAAATATGAAGTAGCATAAAATTGAGTTAGAAAAATAAAGGCTTATCCAAAATCAAAATTGGATAAGCCTTTATTTTTTTTATATGTATCGCCCTTTACAATAAATCCTATTTAATAATTCCGAGCTATGATGCGCTCTTCTTAAATGAATATCTAACTAAAATTCTTCCTATCTTGTATAGTCTAGTGAAACGTTATACAATTTTTCTTTCTTGATTTTCAACTGCATTCCAAGATTGAAAATCAGAGCAATAGTTAATAAAACTAGTGCAACTATCATGATATTGTGTAAACCACCATACATAATCTGTTGCATAAGTGGTAATGAATTTTTAGGCAAATCCACTGCACTTTGAGAATCACTTAATTTGTTTAGCATATCAATAGAAATTTTTCCATTAGATTCAGCTACACCTTTAATTAAGGCATGATTTAGTATTACTCCATATATTGATGACATAAATGTTTGGCTCAAAATACGTAAAAGGTATGCAAATGATGTTGCAATTGGAATATCTCTCTTTTCTGCATCTTCTTGCACACTTATTTGTAAAACATTAAAACTTAAACCTAGACCAAAACCTTGAAATGCTCCTGCTACTAATAAAAGCCACAATGGTATAGTTATTCCGGCTAATGCCATAATACCAAAAGAAATTATAAAGGCTAAGGTTCCCAAAGCAACTATACGGTATTTACCCAATCTTGAGTGCATAGATGATCCAACTACTGAGCCAAGAAAGTTTGTAATAGAACCTGGAATCTGAGTCGCACCTCCAATTAAAGCACTTAATCCAAGCAATCCTTGCGCCCACATTGGTATGTATATATTAAAAGCAACAAACGCTCCCCATAAAGTAGAAAATAATATAAAATCAACTACTAATGGACCATTTTTAAAAAGTCTATTAGGAATTATAGGATCAGCTGCCTTTTCTTCGACTTCAAATAATACTATCAATAAAATTAAGCCGACAATAATTACGATACTAACTAAGCTTAATGAACCTGTCCCTATCATTTGAATACCTGTTAAAAGTGTTACTAAACTGATTACCATAATGCCAGCACCTAAATAATCAATTTTTTCACCTGAAGAAATTCTTTTAGGCTCTTTAAAGAAAAATTGAACACTTAGTATTGAAATTAATGCAATTGGAGCATTAATATAGAATACCCAATGCCAACTAAAAATATCGACTATAAAGCCACCAATTAGTGGTCCAATAATTGAAGCTGCACTAAAGCTTGCTGTAGCATACCCAATAACCTTTGCCCTCTTCCTTAAATTCTTATACAAGTCTGCATAAATAATAAACGGGATAGTATTCATTCCACCTGCGCCTATTCCCATAACGGTTCTTGCAATCAAGAAAAATATAATATTACTTGATAATGCTTGAAATATTGAACCAATAGCAAATAATAATGTGGCTATTTGATATGTTTTTTTGTTTCCGATGCGTTCTCCTAATTTACTCCAAAGCGGAGTTACTACTGCCATTCCCAGCAAAAAAACAGCTACTATCCAACCCATGTATTGAATTCCATGTAAATCACTTATGATTGCTGGCAATGCAGTGTTGACAATTGTTGCATCTAAACCCGCCATTGCATTTGATAATAATAGCGCCAGCGTTACAATCAAAGTTCCTTTGTTACTCATCTTCGAAAAACTCCTCCTTCATAGTACCATTAAAAATTAAACGACCTTCTAATTCTACACCTTAGAGTCTACTCCAAGTCAATAAATATCTTAATTTTTTTCCCTAAAATGAAAAGGTAATTTCTTGTTTGCAAGAGTAAATTCATCTTAGACGAAGTTAGTCTTACATTATTTTTCTGATACAAGGTGGATATAATTTATTTGAAAGTGGATTCCTCTAAGTTTATTGAAAGTAATTATAATGAATAAGAATTATGATCATAAACATCTAACAACAACTCAAAGACAAGTTACTAAATATGAAGTAGCTTAATATTTATCGCCCTTTACCGTAAATCCTATTTAATAATTCCTAACTTATATGATGACATATGCCAATGTATGTATATAATGTGTTATATTTTGTAAATTATGTTATAATAAGTGTTGTTATAAACTATAATTTAATGAACAATAGTAAATTGTTGCGAAATATAATTGAATAAATGGCTTTGATTGAGGTGGTATAAATGAGTTTAGGGTTTACGGGTTATGGTAAATATAAAGAAGAAAGAGATGGATGCTTAATATATGAGTATTCAGGAGAAAATTGGAATGCACCATGCGATAAGGGTGATTGCCTTCTGTATGATGGATTGATTTCTATTGAGAAGAATGTACTTGACGAAGATAGTTATACTAAAGCAATCCAAGATGGAAGAATAAAGATAATAAAAGAATGTAAGAATGCATTTAATCGCTTTAAAGATATTAAATTCGATTATTTAGCACTACGTATTATAGTTCATATCTTTAATGATTATAAGAAAAGCGGGGAGATACCCCAAAAAGTAGGTTTTATTCAATAAAAAATTTGATAATACTAAATTCACCTATTTGGGTTAGTTTCACATTTGTAAATTACGACGAAGTTATACAAGGAGGGAAGTTATGTTTATTGAAGATAACTCTAAAGAAAAGGTTTATAGAGATTTAATAGATTTAGTTTTTGGGATTTGTGATGAATTTATATTAGTAATACGAAAAGACATTAGTGTGACTGTCAATGTTAATCATGTTTTAGAAAAATTACAATCTTCTTTAAAAGAGGTAAAAGAGCAATTTGAATGGCCAGGTACAGAATACTTTGGTGAGCAACCTGCCTTGGTGTATTACTATAATACTGATAATCATGCTAAAGAAACACTAAAGCAAGTATCAAACTCATTTCATGAATGGGTTCAACCAAATTTACCAGAGGATTTATCTTTTCTAAAGAGTGGTACCCCTTGGTTGATTAATACCGCACATGAACGTGAAAGTTATATATTAACAGATGATAAAGAAGAAATTGATAAAATACTGAAAATTGAAGGCTTAAAAGTGAGATTATAGAACTTTATTTAATACACCATATTCATATATTAAGTATTATAGGTGGACAATCCACCTATAATTTTTATTAGTCTATATTGCAACATTATATTAAAACACAGCAATAAATTCTTAAAAGCAATTAGGACCAATTGATATCAATATAATATCTTCCGCTATACCTTAAGTACAGCGGAAATTAGAAGCTGACATTCCTCCACTTATTCTTATTCTAAAGTAAAGGATGCAAGGCTTGCGCTTCCATCGCCTGTAAAGGTAATATATATTGCTTGAATTCCATCAGGGATTACAATATCAGATGAATATTCCTTCCACACATTTGAAAACCCAATCGATATTTTTCCAAGAGATAGACCATCCCATGATGTTTTTACTTCAAAGTCACCTTTTGCATATCCACGAGCTTTAATTTTAACTTTCCTTATGCCCTTGCAATCAAAATATTTAAAACCGGCAGTGGCAGAATCCTTCATATTAGCAATATATCCGATTTCTTCATCACCGTCTTTTCCATCCTGAGTTATCTTTGGAAATTGATTATTCATCCATGAGGCTGTAAAATCAGTATAAACAGATTCTTCTTTACAGAATAAATTACATGCTAGATAAGCTGGATATTCTCCTTGTCCCTTAAGCGGCCCATCATTGGAACCGCATGAAGTCATTTCCACCTGCGGAATTATTCCACTCGGTAAAATTTCAATTTTCTCCATGCAGCCCTGTCTGCTAAAATTAGTTCCATTAGTGTGTCTATGATAGAAAATATACCATTGTCCATTAATTTCAATTATACTTCCATGGTTGTTCCCGCCATAAAACATTGGTTTTTCAGCAGGCTTGTAAGAGCTGATATGAAGATCATTATTGCTTATAATTACTCCTCCATATTTAAAGTCCTTTGTTGGATGTTTACTAGTAGCATAGCATAATTCGTGCATTGAAATAGAGGAATATACAAAATAGTAAGTATCTCCATGCTTTCTAATTGATGGAGCTTCAAAAAATTCGAAACCTTCAAAGCCTGAGCCTTCACTATAAGGTTCACTTGGCACGATAATTACAGGCTCTTCAATGATTGTCAACATATCTGGACCAAGTACTGTTGCCATAGCTCCACTTCTAGATTTGTCACCTCTTGCACAAAAACCTGTATAAAGATAGGTTCTGTCTCCCTCTCTAAGTACTCCAGGGTCAAATTGAGGCTCATCCCCCTCCCTATTTCCAAGATATGTTCCGTCAGAATAATGAACATATCCATAAAATTCATATTTGCCTGCTGGTGTATCACATACCGCAACAGAAACGATAGAACGCTTACTGTCAACATAGTATAAATAATATCTGCCATCTTGTCCTACTGCAACATCTGGAGCGTATAGACAACTATCACGGTCTTCATTATTTTCAACATCAGTAGCTTTTAAAATAACACCTTCATAACGCCAATCAGCAAGGTTGTCCACCGGTGCAGACCAACACACATAGTCATTTAAACAGTATGCATATCCATTAAAACGATCATGAGATCCATATACATAAACTCTGTTGTCAAAAATATAAGGTTCTCCGTCAGGGATATATTCCCACGATGGAAGATAAGGATTAAAGCCTTGTTTTTTCATTTTTTTCTCTCCTTTAATGCGATAAATTTGTCAGGCATAAGAAAAATACCTGAACCCGTTGATTTTACTATTTTATAATTCCAAATTCTTAACATAAATATTATAAGGCGAACTACCATCAAGTATATTACCATATGTATCAATCCAGTATGGTATGTAACCACTACGATTAGCCACCATCTGAGAGCCAAGATTAGTTATTGAAGCAGAATAAAAAGGAACTATCCCTTGCTTAATAATATCTAATGTTAAGTTAGATACTAATTTTGTTCCGAGGCCACCTTTGCGATATTCAGACTTCACATCTACCCCTATTTCCCATAATTTTTCTGTTTCTTCTCCTGCCCCTGCCAGCCCAACAATTTCATCATCTTTTTTAGCTAAAAATACAATTTTTGTTGAAGTATTTCCATTGCAATCAAAAACTATTGAATTATCAAAACCTTCAATACCCCTCAACTTATAAATATCATTGCCTTGCAATAATTCATATGTATACTCCTCAAGAAGTTCTACTTTCTGAATCTTTTTAACATCTGGTATATAATGTATTGTTTGTCCATATATAAATGGAAACTCAAATATTTCATCCCTGCTTTTATTACTCAATGCTGATTTAACCTTTGAATGAATAGATTTAGAAGTATTTATAATAACACATTTATTAAATGCCATAATTTTAATATATGGTGATTTACTAAGACTATTTATAGTAAAAGTAGTACTGTCTTCTTCTAATACTGATAAATTGGAAAAAAACTGTTCTGCTAAATATTTCTTAATTATGCTATCTATAAAAAATCTCTCCATAAAATGTAATCTCCTAAATAAAATTAATTAACTTGCTTTGTTTGCTTGAAATGAATATTCACAAAACCTAAATTATTACCATTAAACATGTAATTGTATACAATGGTACTATATTTTCCAATTTTAATCAATATAATAAGTAGAAGAATTTATCATTAAGCTAGATTTTATTATTCTTTATTGTCGATATATACATATTAAAACAGATAGTTCAATTTTGAACTATCTGTTAATATACAAATTAAGTAAAAGACATACTAGACAAATACACTCATGATATATTTTTAATAGTTTTTGGTGCACGCCTACAACAGCAGTGATGATACTTGTTGCTAAAATACCCATAAGACTTAAACCTGCTGGGTCATCTCCTGTGGCTTTAATTAGTGACTTTTATCTAGGTTCATCGGTACTCATGCTCCTATATGTTTTAAATAATGTACCAACTTTATCCTTTAGATCATAGTACCCTGGATACATCATAATTGTTGGCTTAACCTTTAGGGCATTTGGTGTTCCATTTTCCAGACAGTCTTCATTTGCATATACTGCAACAATTTCTCCAATAAACATCGTAAAATCAAATATAGGAATTGTCTGTATTACCTTACAAAGATAATTTACAGGACATTCTTTTATCATTGGTGCATTTCCTGCAGCATCATAAAAAGAATCAAATACATTGGATTTATCCTCTTTATTACCAGAGACGCACCCACAAAGATCAGTATTATAAACAGATTCAGAGGATGGTATGTTTACACTGAAGAATCCATTTTCTACTACGCCTGAAGTTGTATAGTGGGAATTTTTCAATGAAATATACAGTACAGGTTTCTCACTTACAACACCATATGCACCTATTGTAGCATAGTTTGGCTTTCCATTAACCATGGCCCCTGCTAAAACTGTAATAAATGGTCCAAAAGGGATATTTGCTATTTTCTTCTTTATCATATTCTTTCTCCAATTCAATTATTTATTTGTTGCAACAATAATAATTATATAGATTAATTTCAAAAAATATAGACTATTTCTTTTCTATAAGTTATCATATAGATAGATTACGCCCCAAAATAAATATTATTAATATAAAATAATTGTAATTTAGCATTGTATAGCAAAAATACCGCAAATTCAAATTTGAATAATACGGCATCTGAAAATTTAATATTTATAAATATTGCTAATTGCATATTTATGGATTAATCGTATATTACATTTTTTCCTTCATCACTTAACTTTTTTAAAGATGAAAGCATATGATTTATTTCTTCATCGGAATGTCTTTCCCATGAACCCAATTCAGCTATTATTTTCAAAGGAGATTTAGACCTATAAGAACGTGTTGGATTTCCAGGAAATCTCTTGTCAGTTAAGTTAGGGTCATTTTCAAATTCACCTAATGGTTCTACAATATAAATTCTTTCTTTTGATTTCGATGTCGCTAATTCAGCACCCCATTTAGCGGCATTTAATGTCGCAGTAAAATAAATATAGTTAGATTTTTTATTTTGGTAATTCGATAAGTGTTGTGGTTCTAATAAATCTCCAATTTTTAGTTCTGCTTTAGTGCCATGAAAAAAAGGACCACTATCTAAAACATCTTTTTTATCATTCATGCTGATACACTCCTTTTATATTTTCAAATTTATGTATGATATTATAGTATCCAAATTACAAAAAACTGATGAACAATATCTTACCATTATAGATTTATTATAACATAGATTGTAACTGTCACATTCTTCAATTTTCATAGAACTTGCTCTAATTTACTATGTCAAATCTACACTTTTCAAAATAACTTCGATTTAATTCAAATCTTCTTACTTCTTATATTGAATAATCTACTGCTCCTACTGCTTTAACCTCATTTTTAAATATCTCTAAATATGATTTATTTGATTTATGATTTAAACGTGCTTCTTCTGTTTCTTTAAATTTATTATTCACTAAATCTCCTCGGTAACATTTAAAAAAATATCATACACGTAACTTTAAATAATAATCTCTCAATATATTATTTATTTTTATTGATTCATGATTTCAGAATGTTACGAATTAACATAATCGATTATTTTATCTGATTTTTCTTTTTGACTTTATCCTTAACCAGCCAGGTAATTGCTATAAAGTAACCTATAATAGGAGAAATCCCGTATCCCATCAATGGAATTGGGAAGTTCCCAAATTGTGTAGATATCAATATAATAATAAAATATATACCAATACACCTGGATATTAGTTTTGAGTTCTTTTGGGGAAAGATTATAAATGGCAATGGTAATATAATTAATGATATAACTCCTAAAACAAACCATATGATTCCGGTATTCGCTGCCAGACTAAGTATTTCTTCTACATATGATACAGGTGGTAATGCATCTAAATACACCCACGAAACAACAGCCATTATTAAAAGTGCTCCTGCAATACTAAAACGAATTATATTGTTTCTGGTATTATTCCATATAAGAATAATCATTGGAATTATAAATGCAGTTAACTGCGAAGCATCTGGCTGTCTTAGTAAAAGGAGTGATACAATTATTGTAGTAATTATGGTCGCCCACTGTTTTCCATTCACCAATAACCCTGATAACTTAATAATCACAATAGGCAAAACTATACTTGCCACATAGAACTTAATTGGTCCAAGAGATATCCATCTATGTACCCCTTCCATTCCTGAATTAATAAGAGTTAGAAATAGTAGTATTACTGAGACAAATATAGTGATGCTCTCAGTATTAATACCTTTCTTTTTTTCTTTTCTTGATACAACAAAAGATGAAATCAATCCCCCTATTAATAAACAAAAAATATTTTGTCCAACAGTAAAGACAGCAACATTGTGTAAATACATTACTATCACTCCAATAATGACTGGAGGCGCTGCAATTATTAGTGGTATAAAATTTAATAATCTTACTTTTTTCATTACAAACTCCTTAATAACAGTTCACTTAACTACTGTTGCTCCTTAAGTTTCATGGAGACAATATAGGAAAATTGTGAAGCTCTCTGCTTTTTTCTTTTATTTTTTTGGGGAAAATGATAATCCATTCTCTCTCATAATTTGCTTAATAATACTCATTGCATTTTTTCCTATTCCATGTAATTGAGAAAATTCTTTTTCATCATATTTTTGTACTATTCTGTATTAATTATAACATATTTTGTAAAAATCGCATTATTCGATTTTCAAAGATCATTTTAATAATTTACTACGTCAAATCTACACTTTTCGATATAACTTCGAATTAATTCAAATCTTCTTACTTCTTATATTGAATAATCTACTGCTCCTACTCCTTTAACCTCATTTTTAAATATCTCTAAATATGATTTATTTGATTTATGATTTAAAAGTGCTTCTTCTGTTTCTTTAAATTTATTATTCACTAAATCTCCTAGGTAACATTTAAAAAAATATTATACACGTAACTTTATATAATAATTTCTCTATATATTATTTATTTTTATAAATACAAACAATTTTACCGTTCATTACTATACCAATTTCTTATAACTACTGTACTTTGTTGACTTGGATAATAATGCTTATCATTACTTTGTTCGCCTATTGCAAAAATAGAAAATCCTAAAAACCAAGGTTCGTTTTCGAACTCTCTTCTATAGGCTTCAAAACAATTAGCTTGTTCAACACCATTAATAACATTATTATTGTTGTATGGATTCCAGTTCCATGGCTCATGTGATGTATAATTAAACTTAGGGAAACCAAGTTCTCCAAAGAAAATAGGTTTATTCCATTTATCATAAAAATTTTTTATTTCTTGTTTTATATTTTGATGTCTAACATTTCCACTAATTGTTATTTGTGAATTTTCTATTGATTTTGAAAGATCTTCAACTGTATTTGTGGCATTATCAGTAAGCTCAAAATAAGCTGCTATAGAAATAAAATCTACTTTTGAAAATAATTTATTATTTAACTTATTATTATATGCAGTAATACTATCTGGTGCCCATGAAGCAGTATCCCATTTATTAGTTCTATATGTCACTAATCCTTTATAATTTTCTCTTACATAATCTACAATATCGCACCAATCATTTTCTCTAGATTCCATATTAACAAAATTACTTCCTATGTTTAATGCGGTTACATTATATGGTACTGCAATATCATCTATTAATGTTTTTAGTACATATGTCTTCCAAGTTTGAAAAAAGAAGTCCATATTGCCAGGTTTCCATTCAGTTTCAGCTTTCATTCCATTTGCTATCCAAGGATATGGCTCTAATATTATGTTTATATTTTTATTTGAATTTTTTAATTGTGTAATTAACTCTATTGCTTTACTTTCACTTGTTTTATCAACTAACATACTGCTTGAATTAGTATCATTTATATTCACCATTACAGGTATATTTAATGTATTTAATTTAAATTTATCTACATCAATTAATACTTGTTGAATAGTATAGTCTGTTGATAAACTACCTGATTTAACCTTCTTTCCATCAACTGTCCATCCTATTGAATTTAATGTTTGATCATTAGTAAGCATTGCAGCTTGTACACTATATGAAACAAGAAATAGACTAGTGAAAGTAGCTGCTACTAAGGCTATGTTTCTCAGTTTACGAATTACTTTACAATTGTTCTTATAAGTCATTTATTTATTTTTCCCCCTTTGTTCTATATCTCTACAAATCTTATATGGTAATTTTTTCAAATACATTGTTATTATAGCATAATTTTAAATATCGTATATCAATTTTCAAAGGCCATTTTAATAATTTACTACATCATGTCTACATATTCTCTATTTGCAAAAATTCATTTAGGGAATTTTTCGTGTACTAATGAGAGCATGTGGTCTGAAAGAACCCTTTCTATTAGGTTTTACATAGACGGGGGGAAAATAAATTAAAATCTTTTTTTATTTGCCCCTTAGTAGTATGACGCATTAAAAAAATCGCAAATTCAATCTCTTGAATAATACGATTTTACAATTTGCTATTTATTTTTATTGATTCATATTATGAATATTGTGAATTAAATTTACTATAGATTATGCTCATACTATAAACGATTCTTATATACTTATTTTGATGATAATGAAAAAATAATCCCAGATAAAACACATCCTAAAGGAAATAGTATAAATATAATTCCTAAAATTATTGAGCCTGTATTAAATAAAGGTTTTAATACACTATTTTTTGTTTCCATCTGTTTCAAGTATATTTTATTCATTCCTATGCCTGTACCACCAATAATTATCAGACATGCTCCAATAAAACAAATAAACGCAATAAAAATTCCAATTATAGCCGCAATAAATGGTAGAATAAATAGAAATCCCATAAGATCACATCCCTTATAATTTATTTAAAATTAATACTCCTGCAATCATATAACACAAAGTTATTAAAATGCCCGCCCACATATGTATAGCCGAAAGCAACCAATAACCAACTTTTATTTTTTTATCAGATGTATCAAAACATTTGCTCATCTTCATACCTTTATATCCTCGGATTATTGCAATAACAGCCAAAAATAGAGCCATTATAAGTGCTAAAAGAATAAGTGCGTTCCCTAGTTGTATCATCCATTTCCCTCTCTCCCTTGAATTTACTATTCCTAATTAATTATAACATAAATTGTAAATATTGTATTATTTGATTTTCAAAGAACATTGTTATAATTTACTACACCATATCTACACATGGTGTCTTAAATTACTCTTTCTTAATATAGAATCATAACCCAAAATTCAGTTTTTCCAAACTCTGATATTCTTTCAAAATTATTAACTTTTTTGAAACCCAGCCGTTGATATATTTTTATTGCGCGTTGATTAAAACTTGCCACTGTTAATCGATATTCTTTTGCTAGTAGTTTATTTCGTGCAAAATCTAAACCACTACTCAAAAAAATCTCTCCTAATCCTTGATCGCACAAATCTGGTTTTATTCCTAAACCAACATCAGTAATATGGTTTAAATCATATACTCCAAATTTATTTCCAGCTGGAACTTGAGCAGATTCTCCAAAACAATAATACCCTACAAGATTGTTTTTTCCTCTGAAGCTGAATAATAATAACCATTAAGAAGTTCGTTTATACAATTTTCACTTTCATCCATACTATAAATTGAATAAGGTTCTTTATAAATCCATTTTGAAATTTGTTTTGCTTCGTTATAATTCATTTGTTTTATATTTAGTTCCATGTTAAATCCTCCATTATTTAAAATAAATATGTTTCTTTTATTAATCATAGGTAATAGTTTCGTTATAAATTACCATCAGGTATTAATTATATTTTCTTTCCCATATTTGATTCAGTAACCCTAAGACTAAATCACTACATTTTTCAAGAAAGTTATGTATAATATTATTCCTTTTATAATCATTTTCTTTATCTATCTTCCACACGCACTTGTATGTTTCACCTATCTTTTCAACCCTTAGAACACCTTTCCCATCTTCATATTTCCAATTGCCTAAAATATATTTTTCATAGAAACTATTCATTAATTTCACCTTCACTTTAATTAAATTTTTTCAGTTTAGAATAAGTTTGTAATACCAGACAAATTTAAGATTAAAAAAACACATCACTCAATTTGAATAATGTGTTTTGGAGTATTATACAATTTCTATATATTATGTATCTGAAAAATATAATGTGGCATACTAATAAAACTAGCTGCTGGACGGTGATAATAATGAAAAAAATATTAGTTATATGCTATTTAATAATGTGTTTTGTATATTGTACTCCTCAAGAAGTTATTGCCGAACAAAATAATAATGCTAAACAAGGCATACCTTATGAATACACTCCAAAAGAAGGCTCTATAGAAGAACTATATAAAGATATAATAGTTACATTGATAGTCCCTTATATTAGTCGTGAAGTAGAAACTCATTATGGTCAACCACTTCTATATGATTTATTTGATATAAAATTTTTAAAAATAGAAAGACCAAGTTATCGTTCATTTGAATTTATAATAAAACTTCAAATCAGACCTTTTGTTGGAGCACACAATACTATAGGAATTGATGATATTACAATAAGAATAACTCCAAGTGAAACTCAAGTTGAAGAATTTAAGCATATTAAAAGTTTTCCGATTCCACCTAATTTAAAATAATATTATAAAAACTTAAAGCAGTAGATGGATTTTTCCTTCTACTGCTTTAAGTTTTAGTGAGAAAAGGTTATAAGTTTAAATTACTATCTATCTAATTATATTCATAATTATTAATTTGAGAACGTTTGTGTACCCATGATTTTCCCATTTCCCTGAATAACACCTATACCAACTTTATTATATGAAGAGTTCATCATATTCGCTCTATGACCTGGTGAATTCCACCATTGATTGAATAATTCAACCGCATCATATGTATTATATGCAATATTTTCTCCTGTTGATGTGTATTTATATCCTATTGTCTGTAACCAGTTTACCCACTTTGTTCCGTCTGGATTTGTATGGCTGAAGAAGTTGTATTGTATCATATCATCACTCTTATATCTAGCCACTTGTAATAATGTATTATCCATAGTTAATGGTTTTAAACCAGCTGCAGTTCTCTTTGCATTCATTAATTCAAGGATTTTTTGTTCAGCACTAGCTTGTACACTTATTGGATATTTTGTCGGTAACTTCGGTAATCCTGTTACACTGATTGTAGTTACAGCTTTAGATGTACTAGCTGTTGTTGTAGTTGTGTACGGGCTAACTGTTGCTGCTGATACTCCTAATGATGAGAAACTTGCCATAGTTGTAGCTGCAATAACTGCTGTTACCATCTTTTTACATAAATTCTTTCTCATTAGTTTTTCTCTCCTTTTAACTATCTTTTATTTGACCTCTTAATTTTTCATATAAACAATAATCATTTAATTAATAATTGTTTTTAAAGTTTGTTGTTTTCGAGTGAGGTCATGTCTCTATAATAACATCTTTTCGACATTATTCAACATTACATTCTTCTGATTAATCCCTTTAAACAATATTAACTCTATAAACCTTGATTATGTTTTCGTATAATCCGTTATACGTTATGATATCACTTAAACCATTACACTGTAAGGCCTAGTCCCCTATCTTCTGATATTTATCTACATACGCAAACTTTAAAGTTCCAGTTCTCCCATTACGCTGCTTGCTTATGATCCATTCAATTATTCCTTTATCTTCTGATTCTATATTATAATAATCATCTCTATACATAAACATTACTAAATCTGCGTCCTGTTCAATATTTCCGGACTCCCTCAAATCTGAAAGCATAGGCCTTTTTTCTGCTCTTTGTTCAACTGCTCTTGATAATTGACATAAGAGGATAACATTCACATCTAATTCTTTTGCTAAAGCTTTAAGCCCCTTTGTAACTTCTCCTATTGCCAAATCTCTAGTTCCCCTTTCTGGAATGTTCATTAAAGTTAAATGGTCTATTATTATTACATCTAATCCATGAGCTTGCTTTATGGCTTTTGCTTTTGCCTTAATTTGAAGCAGTCCTTGGTTTGAACTACAATCTGTGAATACTTTATTTCTCTTTGCTAATTCATTAGACATCATTGTAATTTTTAAAAAATCATTATCGCTTAATTTCCCAAATCTTAATTTTTCAGCTTCAATATTTGCATTGTAAGACAACCTTCTTATTCCAAGAGATTCCTCTGTCATTTCTAATTCTGATAAATACACAGTGTACCCATTCTTACCTAGTCCATCCATTATATTTAATGCAGCTAATGTTTTTCCCATAGATGGCCTGCCAGCTATTATGACTAATTCTCCCTTTTGCAATCCTCCAGTTCTCTTATCAAAAGTAGTAAATCCAGTTTGCATCCCTGGTATTTCTCCGCCCTTTTTATACCTATTTTCTATTTCTGTTAATGTCTTTACCATAAGATCACTATCACTGAATATTGAACTTTTATTTTTCATGTCATTTGCTAGATTTTCTGACATTTTACTTATAACATCAGCAGGCGTAGAATTCTCATCATACATAAACTTTATAGTTTTTGATAATTCTTTAATAGCTTTTCTTCTATAGGACTTGTCCTTTAAAATCTTTATATATTCTTTTGCTTTTATTGGCAGTCCACCTATAGCTATATCAGTTATATAGGTTATTCCACCAGCCCTTTCAAGATTATTTTTGCATATCTCATTTACTAAAAGTGTAATATCAATATCTTTCCCTTCAGCAAATAGCTTACATATAGCAACATAAATAATTTGATGCGCTGTTTTATAAAAATCCTCAACTTTAACTTCATTAATTATTTCCGCCAATATTTTATTGTTATAGAATATCCCACTTAATATCTCCTGTTCACACCTAATATTATTTGGGAGTGTTTGTATATTATCTAAGTTCATGCTCCCCCTCCTATCTCGTATAATTAATTGGATAGTTAGCTTTTAGGCACATTCAAAAAAATAACAAGTCTATTTTCCATCATGCTACGTTGGCAAATTGACCTAATAGGCCCGCTATGAGGGCAATTTGCCTCCTTGCCTGATGAAAAATATCCATGGCAACTTTGGACTTGTTATTTACTTTCATGTGCCTTAATTAACTTCCACTCGTCTTAATTATCTAGGACACTGTCTCCAAAATCTTTATAAGCACCAGCATTTGCTCTTTGCACTGCTGCTTTCTTACCTCTTCCATCTGCTTTCCAATTTTGTAATATAGCCAATAAATATTTATAATTTATCTTCCCTCTTTTCATGGATTCTGTAGCCGCATCTATCAGCCATTTGGATGAATATACTTTGACATCTGCTGCTATAAATTCCATAAGCTTAGGTGACAATATAAATCCACATTTCTCAAAATGTTTAAAAACTTCATTGTTAGAATGGACAACTACTGGCAGACTTTTTATATTATCCTTATATAAACTGCTCTTATCTCTCTCTACATTACTCTTATCTACACTAATCTCATCTAATCTTATCTGAGTATCCGTTTTGTATACAGATTGAATACAACTTTCTGACCCATTAATTTTCCCCAGTGTATATGCTTTATTTTCTTTTAATGACAGCATAGATTTTTCTTCTCTATAAACAGTTTCCTTATATCTGTCTTTTTGAATATAGTTGTGAATTCGCCAATGCTTTATAACAATTACACCACTCTCAAAAATAATCACAAATTTTTTAGCTATTAGTAACTTTAGATCATCCTCACCGCACCCTATCATTCGTTGTATTTTCCTTGGATTATTTATAAAACCATCATCATCTGCTCTCATTGATAAATGAAAATATAAAGTCTGCGTTGATAAAGGCATATCTAAAAATGCATCACTATCAATTATCGTCTTAGAAAACATACGTTTATCTGCCATAATTTCACCCCTTGCTAAGTATTTTAAAGATGTGTATTTAGAGTTATGTGGTAACTTACCGAAAGAACTGGTACTCTATTGTTTCGGTTTCTAGAGAATTCAGCTGTGGATTTCTACCAGCAGAAGTTGTACCCATTTCTGCTTGCTCCCATAATTCAATGTGACAAACAGTAAATGGAACAACTTCTGCTGAAGAAATACTTACAGCCCAATTCTCAATGAAACACTGCACAAAAGAGTACCAGTTCTTTCTGGTGTAGAGTACATCTCAAAGTATAAATCTAGTTCAAAATCCGTTTACCTATATAGATAACAACTTAAACTATGTAATATCTGACAACCAGAAATGAGTGATATACTTTTGCAGAATATTTCATTGGTAATTTTGATGGATGTGATTCTTTGGCTATAAATTGTTCCAAATGTACTTGTTCAAAAAGTGAGAATCGAAAAGTGACTATCCAAGTTTTACATTTGGGTATATGAACCTTCTCTGTGAGCGTTTGTTATTTGAGGCTAGCACTTTGAGTGCAACTTTATAGCCTTAGAACCACCAATCAGGATTGCCCAAAAACTGTAACAAATGTATATTACTTATTTCGGTGAGGTATACGCATAAGTATAGATTATAGTTGTGTTATCCATAGATTTATCAGAATGGCTCGTCCACTATTTCTACATGTTTATCTGCTCCGTTATTAACTTCTTCTACTGGAATATCAGTAGTTTCTTGATTGGCATTATTCTCTATTTCTTCTTTAGCTTCATCATGTGTTGATTCAATAATATCTTCTTGAATATATTCATTTGTGCGGGTTATTGACTCTATTAATAAGTCACTATCATCACTAGTACACACGAAATTCTTGCATGATTTATTTATCACTGTTTCTTTAGCCATTTCATGTGCAAAATTTTTGTGAGCACCACTTTGCCCTTCTGACTCACATTGAATCCATGAACTTTTAATTTGATTAATATTCATTATTTCAACGTAATTTAAATTATCTTCCTTTACTACAACTGCATAGGCACCTTTGATTTTGTTTGTATCTATATTTTCAAACTTTTGCTCATGTTTAGTTATCTTTTTAAGTCCAGTTTCTAAGTTTAGTTCATATGAAAATTCATCACCTTCGTATATGACATTTGCAAATACATTCTTAACGCCTTTTAATCTCTTTGTTGCTGCTATATTTCCTAAATGTGTTTTCGTAAGTTGAAGTTTTCCATCAAATTCTATGAAGCAACATTGCTTTTTAGCTGGGCTTAGGCCTTGAATTATCATGTCCAATAATGTATTTATAATGCTTGTTTGACTGCAGCTTTGTAATAATGGTTTCTTTTCTTTGTCTAATGTTTCACTTAAAATTGAGTAGGCACTTTTAAGAACATTTGAATAATTATAATTAGGTGACATTGTTATATCTCCTGCCCCTTCTAATGCTTCAATTCTACTTAACACCTTTTCTGTAATATTTTTTTCCTGAACTGATGCTGCATTGTTATTTTCCATTATGAAGCCACCTCAACTTTCAATTCTTTATTTAAACTAACCACTAACCTAATTAGCTGACTATCTGTATCGATTAATTGATTTATGGATTCTGCATTATCAATAAAAACTGGTGCATAAACTCCGTAGTGTTCACATAAAGTATTTAATATACTGAGTCCAGCATTCATTTTACTAGCAGTATTTGCATCACTAAATGGAACTCCATTTATAAGAGCTTCACAGGTTTCACTTAATCCTCCATTTATTTGGTTTTCAAATAACTTAAATGTTACTGCACCTTTGAATTTCTTATTGATACTATCTTCTAGCAGCTCAACCTTTGTTCTTATAAACTCTACGCTAAGATAAAGCTTGCCTTCAAGTTCTGCAATTTTAATTTGCAGCTTCTTCTCTTCTTGATTAAGTGCTTCCATTCTTTTTTTCAAATCTTCATTAACATCTTTCTTACCTAAGGTAATATTTATTTCTTCTAATTCATCTTGGAAAGTTTTCTTTTTAACTTTAAGTTCACTATTGTCATTAAACTTAAACTTGTCCATTTCAGACTGTATTGAATTAATTTTAGTTTGCAATTCATCTTGACCTTCAAATTTTATTATTTTTGTTTGTGTTAATAGCTCTTTTTCCTTCTCAAGCTTTTCTAGATCTGCATCAAGATTAGCTTTTTGAGTTTCCAGTTCAATTACTTTTAAACGTAGTGATTCTGCATCATTTTCGTTATTCTTAATTTTTTCCGTAAATTCTATTATGTCTGCAGCTGCTTTTTTACCTTTAGTTGTGATTACTGCTAAAACATTTTCTTTTGATTTATTAAATTTAAATAATGCATCAGCTTTAATTTCTTGAATTTTATCTACATCATATTCCCTGCCGCAATGAGGACAAGAAACTAGTTCAGTATCAAATTCAAATATCCTGTCATACTCAAGGTGGTATTTATTAAGTAAAGTTTGTTTTTCTGACTTTAGTTTCTCTAATTCTTCTTTTGCTGATTCTATATAATTAAAGATTCTTTCTCTTTTACTTTCAAAGTTTTTTAGATTAAAAGCAGCATCTTGAATTTTATTCCTAGTTTCATTGATTTTATTTTGAATATCATTTAATGGTTTAACTGACTCTAAATGTGCCCTATTTCTTTTCTCACTAAGCTCGTCTGTTAGTTTGAATAATTCTTCCTGCAATTTTAATTTTTCTTCACTAGCCTTGCTGCTATCTGCAATTTGTTCATCAAGAGAATTTATATAACCCAAAATAACTTCTTTTCTAAGCTTAAGTGCAGCTGCATCAATTACTTTTATATTGTTATTACATTCATCAATCCTAGCTGGAATAGACCTAACTTCTTCCTTAAGCTTTGCAATACTTGCTTTAACTCTTTTATTAAAGTTATCAACGCCATCTGTAAGTAATGGTAATAGCACCTTAAGCTTTGAATTATAGTTGATTACCTTTTCGTCAGTTATGTCACCTATAATATCTAAAAGAATTTCTCTTTGTTTCTGCCAATTCATGTTAGGAAAATATAAGGGACTTGTAATCATCTTAAATAAGTTTTCATCTATTATTCCATTAATAATTGCCTGATATTCTTTTTGTTTAACTGGAATTTCATCCACATCAAAATCAGTTGTACAGCCTTTAAACTCCTTTTCAGCCTTTCCATTAGGTTTTACCCAACGTTCTTTTAAAGTTCTTTTCAATGTTTTGTGAGTTCCATCTATATTTAAAACTAACCTTACTGAATGTTCTAAGCCATGAATTACATTATTGTCAGGATCTAATGTCTGTATTTCAAAATCGCTTCTGCCATGTGAATCCTTTCCAAATAATGTCCACATGAAAGCATCAAATACAGTAGATTTTCCTGTTCCATTTTCGCCTAAGATTGTTGTTAAAGCCGCAAAATTTATTGTTAATTCCTTAATTCCCTTGAAATTTTTAAGAATTAATTTTTCAAGTTTAATTTTCATTTTTACCCTCCAATAAACTTTTAAATTTACCTATGCAGTTTTTACAAAGTATAATTCCATCTACTTCCTTTAAATCGCTTTTTACCCTTTTACAGCAATTGCATCCTGAGGAATATTTCTTAATTGTTACTGAATCATTCTCCACAAAAAATTCAACTCTATCCTCCTCATTCCAGTTAAGTTGTCTTCTTAATTCTTTTGGTATAACCACCCTCCCTAATGTATCAATTGGTCTTGTCACTCCTGTTACTTTCACAATCTCATTCCCCTTTCAAACTTATATTTTTAAAGTTGTCTCTTAGTTTCTCAAATTCTTCATTAATACGTTTGTAAATTAATTTTTCTTACTCTAATTTTTAATTTTCTGAATATAGATATCCATAATTGCAGTTTTAAATGTGATACTATACTAGAAACCGAAACACAATATGTTTCTTATTTCGGTAAGCCATCACATTTCAATGCCTCTAATATTTGTTTTGCAATCTCTACACCATACTTAGCTACTATTGCATCTGCTAAAATATGATGATATTCTCTTCTCATTTCATCCGTTATAATTCCTTTAACTTCTACTATAATTTCTCTATTTCTTTTCATATTAATCACCTACATAGAAATTCATAGTATTGTATTCATTTGTAATTAAATTTGATACAAATTATTTAGGCAGATGGACTTGTTATATTTTTATCGCGCCTTAGTACAAGCTGTTTCTTTCAGTAAACTCTCTTCTAGCAGTTTCTTAATAATATATACTTGTCCTTTTCCAGTTACTTTTGTAGTATGATAAGTAAAAGTTTTTTCTTTAGACGTTCTGCAGCCTTCAACAATTTCAAAGTGTCCTCTATCTATAAATTCCTGCTTAGGTTCTGTTGTATTTTTAAAGATCATTTTCCAATCTCTAAGCTTTTGCCATAATCTTTTTTCTCCAATAATTATTCCTTGCTTACATGCTATCTTTGCAACTTCTCTGACCAATAAACTATTTTCAGAAATGGCAATTTGATTAATAAATTTGCTTTTATCCTCTAACTCAATATCTTTAGCTATTATAATTTCATCTTTTTTCGATATAGTGTTTTGAGATATCTGTAGTGCTCTTGCCATTATTTCAAAATCACTCATATTCTCATTTACTGGAATATATCCTCCTGTTATTCTTATCTGCCTAAGAACTGCTTTAACTTCCTTTTTGAATTTCTTAGCTATCACTTTTCTGCTTTGCATTAAAACTTCATATAAGCCATCTTCTGTTAAATAAAGCTTGTTTCCACCACTATTACTATTTGTAATAGTCACTTTTTCGTCATCATCAATAGAAATTAACATTTTTGAAACGTTGTAATAACCTTCGCTTGTTTTTGAATAATCAATCCATTCTGCTACATCTTTAGCTAAAAATAATGGGTTTTCTGCGCTGCCATAAACTTTAAAGTCTTTTCCTAAAAGCTGTTGCTCTTTAATAACCTGTAAGTTTTTCACTCTTTCTCCCCCTACTATTTAGAATATTTTCTTAGGAACTGGACAAAATAATCTCAAACAGTATTCAATAAGTTTACCTCATGAGCAAAAAAAAGCTGTTCTATTGGCACATTTAAGTAATCAGATATCTTTTTAGCTTCATCAAGTGAAAATTTAGTTTTTCCAGTTTCTTTGTTGCTATAAGTTGTTAGTGTAATTCCTAATATTTTTGCAATTTTTTCTTGCTTAATACCTTTTAACATTCTATAAGCTTTCAATGTTTTATTTGCCATTCTATTCACACCTCCCTGAGTAAACTTTTTGTTTACCTAGTATATTAATATCATAGTAAACTTTTAGTTTACTGTCAACAGCTTTTTTATAAACTTATTAAAATTATATTCAATTTGTTTACTCCCGTTTTATAAAGTCAACTAAATGTTTATAATTAATTACATAAGAAAGTTAAGACACATGAAAATAACTGGCAAGTCCAATGGATTTATTATTTATTTGAAAGTGCCTAAATATAGGAGTGAGAAATATGAGTAATACTCTTAATGAACGAATTAAAGAAAGAAGATTGTTATTAGGATATAATCAACCAGAATTAGCTAAAATAATGAATGTCAGTAAACAAACTGTTTCTAACTGGGAAAATGGAAATAGAACCCCTGATGCTGAAACGCTGTCTAAGTTAAGTGATTTATTTTCCGTATCCGTTGATTATCTTTTAGGAAAAACAGATATAGTAGCATCTCCAACTGTTGATGGATTAGATCTAGAATTAACTAAAAAAGATGAGAAAGATATAGAAAAAACTTTAAATAAAACTCTTGAAATGTTAGAAAAGCAAGAAGGCCTAATGCTCTCAGGAGAACTTATAGACGAAGATGACTTTGAATTAATTAAAGCAGCTATTCAAAATGGACTTGAATATGCTAAAAAGGTAAATAAAAAGAAATTTACACCGAAAAAATTCAAAAAATAAAAATGGTAATGGTCAATAATTGGGGGTATTTATTTGAATAAAATTATCAATAAAAAGGTCGCTCAGCTAAAGAAGAAATATCACACGAAAAATCCATTTGAACTTTGTGAATATCTTGGAATAAAAATTTTATATGAGAATCTTGGTAAAAATATAAATGGGTTTTATCAAGCTGCTCCTCGTAATAAAATAATTCACATTAATATAAATTTAGATGAATCTTCAAGATATTTCACATGTTCACACGAATTAGGACACGCTCTCTTCCACAGCAAACTTAACATATTGTTTTTAGAGAAAAATACTTTTGTCATTAAAAACAAACTGGAAAATGAAGCTGATTATTTTTCAGCTAATTTAGCTATTGATGATGATGAATTAAAAGGCGATAATTTCGAAAATATGACTATTGAACAAATAGCCGCACAGCTCCATGTACCTATAGAATTATTAAAATTGAGATTAAAGCATATCTCCAAATTAGTAACTAACCACTAAGCAGCTCCCCTACTATGTAATCCTTTTATATTTGATATTTAATTCTAGAATATTTAAGTATTTTTTTATTAAATTATAATGGGATTTTATTACTTGTAAGTAAATTTTTAAATCATTTTGTATTAACAGGTAGTCTAAACTTAAGTTAAAATCAGACTACCTGTTTTTAGAGTATCTATAAATGATGTGTTTTGGAGTTGATACACAAGTTGAGAATATTATGCATGAATCTTGGTACCGGAAATGTTTATTAGGCATAGAACTTTATTCTTTAATAACTGGTATCCAAATTTCGCTTTTGTAGTCAGTTGCACTCAAATCACCTTTTGAGTACCACTCCACTTCTGGCGCTTCTGCATGCTTATAACCAGATGTAGGAAACCATTCTGAAAAAATCCTTCCCCAAATTTCTGCCATAGCTGTAGGCATAGGACCGGTTATTTCAAATATCGCCCATGTAAGAGATGGTATTTCAAGTTCACACAATGTTTCTGGACAGCTTTTTTTCGTTGTGGTTGCGATATAGTAGTCAGTTGTATTGTCATCATACATTCCACTGTATACGCCTAATAAACCATATGGTTCAGTGTCCCCCAGTCCAGCGATTTGCTCAAATGTCTCTGCTGAGGTCTCACTCCACATTCTTCCGATGTTTTCACCTAAACCTTCAATATGCGAAAACCTTTTCTTTACACCTACAATAGTAAACGCATCTTTTTGCTCAATTCTGTAGTTCATTTCAACCACTCCTTTTAATATTTGAATTCTTAGAAAGCATAATCGTAATTCTTGTTTTATACAAAGGATTTCCATCATCTGAATAACTTCATTCATTTGAACCAACCCAGCAACTTATACAAAATGATTTTTATCCATTACCTTTATTCCTTCATCTAATTATAATATATACATAATTAACTATTATGTATATATTATAACGTATTTTGTAATTTGTGTATTATTCAAATTTCATTTAGGGAAAACTTTGTAACTAGTAAAGAGTTGTGTGGTGTCAATCAATCCAATAAAAAATCCCCCAATAATAGGGGGGATATAAATCAATTGTTAATGATGCCCCCTCTCCTCTTATACTTGGTGTGGTCTCCAGATCATCATCATTATTATTTGAATTTGTTACTTTATCTATTTATAGCGCTAAGATATTTTCACTAGCCATTTATCTCCGTTCTCTAGAATATCGTTTGATGCTACCTCCTCAAGCCAATTACAAATTTCAAGTGAAACTTGCTGCGTTTTTATCCCTGCTTTCTCAGTTATTGCAACTGAGTATTTTGTTCTTTGAATTGCCTCTAACATTTAAAATTTCATTTCACCAAATTCTCCAACAAATTAGTTGCATAAGAAACTAATTTGTGTTATTTTAATATTAGTTGCAAAGGAAACTAATATTAAAAAGGAGAGATCATTCATGGAAAAAGATATACAAAAAGATAAGGTTCTTTGGACAAAAAACTTCGTTATTATAAACATAATAAACTTATTAATATTTTTTGGATTTCAAATGCTATTACCGACACTTCCAATTTATGCAAAAAAACTTGGTGGGACAAACTCTGTCATTGGATTAGTAACTGGAGCATTTGTAGTATCTTCAGTAATAATTAGGCCAATCTCAGGATTACTTCTTGATAAATTAGGCCGACAAAAGGTGTTTTTAGTTGGATTATTTATATTTATTGTATCTGTATTTTCTTATTCACTAGTTCCATTTATTAGTGCAATTATTATGATACGTTTTATCCATGGCTTTGGCTGGGGTGCAGTAAGTACAGCTTCTAATACAATTGCTTCTGATAATATACCAAAGGATCGTTTTGGAGAAGGTATGGGATATTTTAGTTTGACAAGTAGTTTAGCTATGGCAGTAGCTCCTACAATTGGACTATTTGTAATATCAAAATATAACTTTCAAATTCTATTTCTAGTATCTACCCTACTAGCCGTGCTTGGAGGCATTGTTGCTTTTAAATTAGAATACAAAAAAATTGAGAATAAAGAGCAAACTAAAACAAAAGCTTCCTTGTATGAAAAAGTATCTATAAATCCTTCTATTATAGTATTTTTTATAACAATAACTTATGGTGCATTAACCAGTTTCTTACCTCTTTATGCTTCACAAAAAGGCATAGAAAACATTGGAGTTTTCTTTACAGTCTATGCAATATCCTTATTCATATCTAGACCAATATTCGGTAAAATAATAGATAAATTAGGTTTTGACTATGCGATCATTCCAGGTTTTATATGTGTGATTATATCAATGGCATTGTTATCTGAGGCTTCAAATATCAGCATGTTTTTAATCTCCGCATTTATTTACGGAATAGGCTTTGGAGCAACTCAATCTAGTTTACAGACAATGGCAATGACTGGGGTTGCACCTTCACGTTTAGGCGCTGCCAATGCTACATTTTTCACTGCATTTGATTGTGGTGTAGGATTAGGTGCAGTAATTTTAGGAGTAGTTTCAGCAAACGTTGGATATGCTCAAATGTATCTTTGGGCAAGCGGATCAGCTATTATAGCTTTTATTCTTTATTTTATTATTGGTAGAAAAAGAAAACTTCAATGTAAAACATTGAAACTATAATTATTTATCTATATAATTTAAGATGGTTTTATAGGAAACCAATGTAAAGGAGATAAGTAATTATGGAGAACATTAGTAAACTTAATGCAGCAATTTATAGAAATGCTCAGAGTATAATAAATTCAAAGCTTATAGATTTAAATATTAGAAGCGGTCAACATGATTTTTTATATGTGCTTTCAAAAAATGAAGGTATAAGTCAGAAAGAATTAAGTGAATTCCTGTATGTAGGTAAATCAACTACTGCAAAAGCAGTTAAAAATCTAATAGAAAATGATTATGTAAAAAGAGTTCAAGATGAAAATGATAAGCGTATTTATAGATTATATTTAGCAGAGGAAGGTAAAAAAGTCATTCCTAAAATAGAATCAACATTTTTAGAATTAGTTGCTATTTTTTCTAAAAACTTATCAAAGGAAGAAGAAGAACAAACAGTTATTATTCTAAAAAGAATCCTCCATACCATTTCTGAAGAAAAAAATAAAATAAATTCTGATATTGATTAATTTATAGATTATTTCATCTTTTGCAAATGTATATAGGGTTCCGCAATGATAATCGAACTTATGTGTGTTCCCACCGAAATCAATGATATTCGTTTGTTTCGGTTTCTAAGGAATTTTGATGGGTAGTTCTAAGATTGGAAGTTGCACCAAAAGTGCTGGCCTCAATGACAAGCATTGAACTAGCACTTTTGAACAACTTCCAATCTAAGAACTACAGACATCAAAATTCCAGATGAAACACTACACAAAAGAATATCATTGATTTCTAGTTAGGGAATATATCACAGCATAAGTTTAATTATCGATGAGGAACCCTATATCGATAATACAAATATAACTTGTACTTATGCATATGGTGGAGGTAATACATGCCTTTAAAATGTACTATAAAATCAAACATTTTAAAAACTGTTCAGTTATTTGTATTTAAGAACTACAAAAATTGTTTATAAATAGGTGAATCTAAAGATTCAAGCCTAGGAATGGATGTCCCCAGTCTACGTGCTTCAGCAAGAGTATCGCTTACAAATATTACATTGCTTTCAGCTTTTAGACTTTCACTCCCACTAGCACTTTTCATTATTTCTCGAGGTAAGTTCCCTTTTGCTAATGCTAATTTCATTACAAAAGCTACAAGGCCTGCAGGTAAATTTACTGCAAAATTTGTTAATGCACTAACCTTAGATCCTTTAGCATCCATCAATGATATAAGTTCCCTTAATCTTAAGGTAAAATCCTTAAGAGCATTTGTAGAATCAAACAGATTATTTAAAGAGCCTACTTTTGAAGCTGCAGACATCATACTTGCATTACTTATGAAGTGGAACCATAACCAATTACGCATATCTTTCTTTTCAGATATACCAAAACCTGCTTTTTTAAATAAGCGATTTACTTTATCATACCTGTTTCTATTTGTACTATCATCAATAAATCCCATAAAGATGTTTTTCATAAATCCGCCATCTAATGTGTTTTTATTTATAAAAGATCCGCCGGCTCCTGGGAATCCCCAAACAACTTGTTCCTTTGGAATTGATCCAATTGAATCTAATGGTTCATCAATAATATTATTAAATAGTAAAACGGTTGAATTATTAACACGTGGCTCTAAATAACTTATGACATTACTTAGCTGATTGTGATTTACGCTAATCATTATTAAATCAAAATCATGGTTAGATGACAGTTCTTCTATCATTTTAATTTTCCAAGCTTTATTTACGGAATCACCCTTTTTATTCTTTCTACCATCTAATATTTTTAAGTTGACTATATCTCCATAATGATCTCTTCTTCCTGGACGAACATAAAATGTTACATCATTGCCTGCTTGTTCTAAAGCCCATCCATATTGAGTTGAAATTACTCCTCTGCCTATTATTAATATTTTCATAATATACCTCCTATTATACATGTGTTGTTTAAAATGCAAGTGTATGTTAATATAATATTTAATTACACACATATCTACAACCAATAGATTTTTTTATGTGTTGTGTAAGCAACATTTTATAAAATCTGTTGTGTTAATAAAGGAGATTAATGATAAATTATGAATGAAAAAGATCCAAGAGCAGTAAGAACAAAAAATTTAATTAAAGAAGCTTTTGTCAAATTACTTGAGGAAAAAGACTTTAAAAATATAACCATTAAGGATATTACAACAAAAGCAACAATTAATAGAGCAACTTTTTATGCCCACTATTTAGATAAATATATTTTACTAGAAGAGCTTGTTATAGATTGCTTTGAAGAAATGTTACCAATAGAAATTTTAAACGCTACAGAATTAAATGAAGAAATTATAAAGGAACTTATTTTCTTCCTTTATGAATACTATATTTCTTTTTATCAAAAGCGTAAAATTGATTCTACCTCCATAGCTTCTACTGTAGATAATTTATTAAAATATAAAATAGATAATCTTATTGAAAAAATATTAAATAGTATGGCAATTAGAAATGAGTTAGCTTCTAAAGACACAAATATATTAGTCAAACTAATTTCATCATCAGTATATGGTTGTGCTCACTATTGCTATTTTAATAAAAATGATAAAGAATACAATATAAAAAAAACACTTAGCTTTATTATGAATGGGATAAACGCTGTTAAATAAACCCATTCTCTAAATTGATAAGCTGCAGTGCTCAAAGGTTGAACGTAGCATACTAAGCTGCTACTTTATTATTCAAGATTTTTTACATGTTATCTCGTAATTTCCTTTAAATTTATCTCCTTCTATAAAAAGATTATATTTGTCGGTTTTCTCTATTTTTATATCCTTTTCTCCCTTTTTCCCTGTATCAAACTCATATATTAAGTTTCCTTGGGAATCAACAAACCTTAGCAATAATTTTCCATCCTTAATAGTTGATTTATAATTAAATCGTATAGTATCCCCTTGATTAAAAGTAATTGTATAAGGAATTTTTGAAGAATCTGTCCATTCTCCATTTGTACTCATACACCTAGTTATTGATGTTGTTTTATTATTTTCTTTTATAACTGTGTAACATGATAAGAATGTAATTAATACAAAAATTATAATGCATACAAAAGATTTTTGATAAGAATTTAATTTCATGATATCCTCCTTTATTAAAATATTGTGATAAAAATATAATCAGTTTTAAGAATCATGTATTAGTTTCTTAATAAATCATAGATATTCTACAATCATATAAATGCTATGCCATCTTTCCTTCTAAAGATCTTATTTTTACCGGCTTTATTCCAATAATAAACATAATTTTTAAAGAAAACCTTGCTATATTTCTAAGGATTTTCTAAAGATTATTTAACTTAACTTTATTCTTACACCATTAAACTAAATATCTCGAATGTTTAAATTTTCACCAGTGGATATGTTTCAAAGCAAAAAAAATCATCTATTGATAAAATTCTTTTTATCAATAGATGATAGCAAATTCAGTCATTCTTCCTTTACAAAGACCCCCTGGGGTGCTTCTGAAGTCCGAAGGGCTGAAGTTGCTATAGCTTCTTTATACGCTCGTCAACTTTGTCATCAATCATAGCTTATCCATTTTCCATTCGGTAGTCAAATGATACAGCTCTACCTGTTATCGGCAGATTTCACATCTTGGGACAGGTAATATTGTGAAATAACTTTATGACCAATTTCAGGATGTGTATAACGCATTCTATCCTGTGTCTTATTCTCGTAATTTATGGCTCGTTTTGGGCAGTGCTGAATACAGGCCATACAGCTTTCACATTGGTTGTGGAACACAGGTATTCCATCTTCTAAGGTTATATTCTTTGCTGGACAAACATCCCGGCATATCCCGCATGAAACACAATTCTTATTTACATCATAGCTGCTCGTTCCATTACGAATGAAAGCTATAAATGTATCATACCGCTCTTTATCAGAGGTTTCTAATGGCTGTATGGTTATGCGCTGCTTGGCAATAATACTATCAATTACTGGTTTTGTGTTAATTTCAGCTTTTTTTAAAATGTCGTTGACGTCTCCAGTCATGGGGTAAGCTGTTACCGCATTGGGATACGTAATAATTTTGTCACCATAGTTCAACTGCAGCCCCCTCTGTTGAAGTAAATTGGCCATTTGTGAAATAACGGTACCGTTATTTCCTGCGTATGTCGACACGCAAAAAATGTAAGTATCGCTCAGGTCTAAAAACTTCATATTATGGACAAAGTCAGCAACCATTGACGGTGGACCGCCGGCATAATTGGGAAATACAAAACCTATACGATCAAGCCCGGATTGAATCTCTAACAAAGTGTCTTTGTATATTGCAACAAGCTCGCACTCGGGTAATGCATTGGCAATATCTTTTGCAACTTTAAGACTGTTTCCAGTACCAGTGAAGAAATAAATTCTATTCTTCATCCTTATCACTCCTAATATAATAATTATAGCTATTAAATCTATGCAGTTTATAAGTTTGCGTGCCAGATAATAGAAGAAGGTTTGACTCAAAATTATTATTCAATAATATCATACAAAGTTTCGAATTACAATATATTATTTCTGTAACCTGTAACGTTTTTGCTAAAGAATGTTGTTCTGCTTCATCTATATAATGCGTGGTCAAAAATACTGTGGATATTCTCAATGGACGTCTGATACCTGAAAACGAAGTTAAATAATTTGCTTATAAATTATATCTCAACGGGCAATAATAAACATATATTAGTTGCGAGGTGTTGCTATATGTTATCAAAATATCTTGTTCGAACTTTTATAAAAGATTATGCCAACATAGGAAATCATAAAGTTAGAAATGCTTATGGTTACTTAGGTGGAATAGTAGGAATTATTCTAAATATTGCTTTGTCTGCGATTAAATTGACTATAGGAGCTATTACTCATAGTATATCAATTATGGCAGATGCAGTTAATAATTTAACAGATGCTACTTCTTCAGTAATAACTATAATTGGTTTTAAAATGGCTTCTAAGCCAGCTGATAAAGAACATCCCTTTGGCCATGGAAGAGTTGAATACATTTCTGGCCTAATAGTTTCCTTTTTAGTTTTACTAGTTGGAATTGAATTCATTAAATCTTCTTATGAAAAAATAAGAAATCCATCAGCAATTAATTTTCAATGGACTTCCGTAATAATTTTATTATTATCTATATTAGTTAAGATATGGCTAAGCAGTTTTTCTAAATTCATAGGTAACGCTATTGATTCCTCTGCTCTTAAGGCCTCTGGCTTAGAATCTTTAGTTGATGTAATTATCTGTGTTGGTATTGCTTTCTCCTTAATTTTATCCAGATATATTACTTTTCCAATTGATGGTTATCTAGGAGTCCTGATTTCATTGTTCATTTTATTTTCAGGTTATTCCTTAATAAAAGAAACCTTAAATCCTTTACTGGGAGAAGCACCAGATAGCAAACTTGTAGAGAAAATAATACATGCAATGGCTAAATATAAACATATAATTGGTGTTCATGATTTGATGATCCATAATTATGGCCCTAGAAATACACTTGCTTCGATACATGTAGAAGTGCCATGCACACTATCTTTAATGGAGCTTACGGAAACAATTGATGCCGCTGAAAATGAAATTTCTAATGATTTGAATATCTGCATGGTAATTCATGTAGATCCAGTAAAAGAACTGCCTAAAAAAAGAGGCTCAACAATAGCCCATTTTCACTAATCTTATTCCTTGTCTATAAAAAGTGAGCTGTCACATAAAAAATATCACTACAGCTTTAAAAATCTTTATCAATAAAAAAGAATTTTAACAATGCTCTTATGCATTATTAAAATTCTTTTTAAATAATTATAATTTTTTAACCTTGAATTTATCCTTGTCATTTACTATTTTAATATTTAAATTA
>NZ_MZGT01000040.1 GCF_002029255.1 Clostridium chromiireducens | reverse complement strand
AACACTAAATATATAACAATCTATGTGGTTATATTATTCAATATCAATCTTATTGTTACAAATTAGTATCATTATCCTTAATTAAAAAATTATACAATAAAAAATAGAGGCGATATTTACTTCATATATAAATATCATCTCTATTTTATTATAATATATTTATTACTATAGAATAAAACATATCAACTTTTATGAATATTGTTAAAACTTTTAGCAACCGATTCTCCTAATACAATTTATAGCTTGTTGCTTTGTATCTTGGCATGCATCTCTTGTTCCTTGTTCATAACCTTCACAGTATCCTTCTTCCCTTCCCGCTTCAACGCCATCACAATATCCATTATTATAACCAGCATTATAAGCTGCTTCTAATGCATCAGCATTAGGATAATTGTTGCATCTATTATTACTTGTTGCTCCAAGAGTTCCTCTATTATTACATCTATTATTTGTATCTGTTTCCCCAAGAGTTCCGCTTCCATTCCTACATCTTCTTCTGCATCTGCAATTTCTGTTTTCCATTTTTCATCCTCCGTATTTCAATTTCTTACATTAAGTTAAAACCCATCTACCTTTATATTATGCAGGCTCTCTATATTTGCTATAGTATTCAATAAGAAAAATCAAGCTAAAGTGTGAGCTTAGCGAGTTTATATAATAATTCTAGGCTATGTATCATTTATCTATAGAAAAACACAGATAGAGGAGCCTAAGTGTCGGAACTTAATCTCCTCTATCTGTGTTTTCTAAATTTATGTTTGAGTTATTTTGCACAAGTATAAAATATCATGTTTCAACATATTAATCTATGGTATTTTATGTTTTTTATGAACTCTCACAAATTATTTATAAAAATAACTTAATAATATATAATTTATTCTTTAAACATGTATTTAATTTATACGTTTAGCATAGAAGAATATCTTGAAGTATTTATTAAAACAGATCATCGTTATGCTCGTTGGCGAAAGCCTGTATATCTTTATGCACCTGAGATTTAGCATTATCCCAAAAAACATCTAATTTCTTACCTTCATTTATATTCAACAGTATCTCAAGAAAATTAGACTCTTCTTTTGTTGTTTTCTAAGAATTTATTTCAATATTCATTAAGTTTAATTCGCTATAAATTCAACATTATCAATTTGGAGATTTGTCATATCTGTACTATCTTGCATAAATGAAATTATTAACATACCGCTTGTAACATTAACCTGTTGAGATATTTCAACATAAGAATCTCCATGCGGTATTTCAATTGAAGCTGCATTTTCTCCAAATCCAGATAATTGCAATTTAGACAATGTAGGATTTCCTACACTTTGTTTAACCATTGCTTTTACTGTATAAATACCATTAGGTAATTCAGTTACCTTTTGTTGTAATGATTGCTTTCCTTTTCCCCAGAAGTAGCATTTATAATTTCCTGAAAAAACATCGTCATCATTAACTCCAAATCCATCTTTATTTAGTGCAGTCCAGCCTGATGCATCACCTTTTTCAAAATTTCCATTAGTTATTTTTCCAACTGACTCAGGCAAATCAACTATATATCCTTCATCACCAGGTTTAAGAATTTTAGCTTCTTTTGATATAACTTCCCCATTTTCATCCAATAATTGAATATCATCAATCTGTAAATTTGTTTCACCATTTACAGTTGATTTATAATTAAATGCTATATTTAACTTTCCATTTATAACATCTATAGAACCTTCTATTTTTATATAATCTTCACTATGCTTTATATTAACTTTTTCAGTATTATCACCAGAAGTTATTTCCATTGCTGCATAATCTGGAATTCCAGTATTTTGTTTTACCATAGCAGTTACTGTATATCTACCATTTTTTAATCCGACAACTGTTTGATCAATCTTTTGTGTATAAGGTTTTTTATCATAAAAATATAACTTATTATTTCCTGATGTCGCATCTGTTGCATCTAAGCCATAGCTTCTTCCAGTTATATTCCATCCCATATATCCATCTTCAAAGCCTGGATTATTTATTTGACCTGGTACACCGATTACATCATTATTTTTATCAATATTTTCAACATTTGATTTTTTAAGATAAATCATATTCCAATATTCTAATGATGGTACTGTAAATTCTATATAATTTCCTTTTTCGTCACTTCCTTTTGTAAATTGTAAATTTTGTGATTTACAATCATAAACATCAGGTGAGGCTAAGTACACTCCTTGAATATCTTGTGTAACATAATATTTAACATTAAAATTCTCTATTTTAGTTGGTTTAGATTTTAATCCGTCAGCAGCTCTCCAAGTATTATCCGAAACTCCTAAAAGATTTATCATTTGAATAATATCATAATTCGCATCTTTTTTGGCATATGTCCATATCTTATTAGCTTCGCCTATAGCACTATTAGCATATCCTTTGACCTCAATCTTATTCCCACTATTGATTTGTCCATCTCTTAATAAATTTTCATATGCAACTATAAAATCATAATATTTTCTTTCTCTTGCCTTTAATTCTTCATTCATAACAACATTTCTATTAGGAAAATATTCTTGAGTAAGCATCCTTGTATCATCACCTAGTTCAAGTCTAGATCCACCAGCTGCAAACACTGAGGCACCTGTTAACAATACTGGTTTTTCCTCATTATACTTGCTTCCTAAGTTGTAATTCATATATGCTGGTACTATTAATGATCTTCCTTTTGTCTCTATTCTTGCTTGATCAACAATACCTTTTAGTGCATCATATGTTGCAATACCATCCCAAGGCCAAACTTCTGTATATGCTCCATCTACATTACTTTCATTTACCTGTTCGTGTCCCTTATTTCCCACTGGATTCATTAATATATATTTATTAGGAAAAGCTTCTTTTGCAGAATTTAAAAAATCTTTAAATGTAGTAGTAATCGATACCGGAGTACCATCTGCTCTATATATTGTTCCAAAGTCACCAACAGTATCCATATGCCATCCATCAAAATCAAATGCATCAAAAACTTCTTTTTCTCTTCCAAAAATATAACTTTGCCATTCTTTGTTAGCTGGGTCCATAAAGTATAGATCCGATTCCCATCCATCAGGCATTTTCATTGTCCATTGTTCCGCATCAATTCCACCTTCATCCTTATATAATCCCCATTCTTTTTTTGCACCATCGGTCTCGTAATCTTTATATGCTCCATATATTAAGTTATATTCCATTGATGCCAGGCCTGCTTCATGTCCATTTTTAATATAGTCTTCTATTATAGATTTATATACATCATGTTTTGATAAATCTTTCCACTTATCCGCAACCTCTGAGCCTTCTTTTGGTATAGGTTCATCATGTTTATCCTGCCAATCATAATATTGTAATCCATTTATATGAAATTTTTTTAATTGATCTATTATATCTTTTGTATTAACATCTTTTTTATAATTAGTTAGATATCCATACCTCGGAAATTTGATCCAATTTGATGATACATCTACAGCTACTGATGATGATTCTATAACTTTTCCATCAGAATCTTTACATGTAATTTCAAGTAAATATCCTTTAAAATCTTCATTAGGTGCAACCCAATTTAAATCTATTTGTTTATCTTCACTTTTTCCAATTGTAAAACTTTGTTTTATTACATCTCCAATTTGTGTATCAAGGTATTTTGCTGCTAATTCCACAGTACCATTGGATATTTCATTTTCTGTGTAGTTAGCCATCTCAATATTTACTATCACATTTGAACCTGGCTTGTACATTGATTTATCCGTTGAAACGTCATATAATAATAATTTTTGATTGAAAGCCCCTTTCTCTGAAGTGTCTACTATTGGAATTTTATCAAAGCTATCGTATGCATATACAGTACTTGGTATAGCAAATAAATTTAATACAGTTGCAGTTGACATTATTGTTAAAGTAAATAAATTCTTTATTCTTTTTCTTGAATTTTTCATAACTCTTCCACCTTTTTAATTAATTAAAACTCCATCGTTTCCGATATTATAACCATTTATGGTTGTATTGGTTAACATTTTGCCATCTTTATCAAAATAGTACCATTTTTTATTATATTTCAACCATCCTGTAGTCATCTCTCCATCTGTCTTTAAATGATACCAGTTTCCAGAATCAAGTATCCATCCTATTGCTAACTTACCTGATCCTCTCAAATAATACCAGCTTCCATCTATATTTGCCCAACCAGTTGCCATACTTCCATCAGGATGTAAATAGTATAAATCATCTTCTAATTTTACCCATCCAGTTGCCATGCTTCCATCTGAGTTCTGATAATACCATTTATCACTTATGTTAACCCAGCCAGTTTGCATAATCCCATCTTTATTAATTAAATACCATTTCTCATCTACTTTAATCCAAGAATTTTTAATTTGCTTTCCTGACTCATCAAAAAATTGCCACCCATACTTGGTTTTAACCCAACCATTATTAATTTGTACTTCATTATTTGATATATCTTTATTACTATCATCATTACCACTGATAACACTATCTTCACTAGTTGTTTCATCAGTTTTTGCATATTCATTAATATTAGTCACATATCCCTCTTCAGATTCACTATCTCCCCAAGCAACTAAATTATTATTATTGTAAACATCTATATTATTTATCTGTGAAGGAATTGTATATTTTTCATCAAATCCATTACCACTAAATTCATATATTTTCCTTTTACCAAGCACCCATAAATTTCCTTCCGAGTCTATAGAATAATATGGCTTCAATAAATTCTTAATTTCATCTGAATCTACAGATGTTATAATTTCACCTTTAAGTCCTGTTTCAATAGATGGGTCGTTAACTTTATATATTTTATTTCTATTAATTTTTAAATCTTCATCTACCTTAGTCTGAAATCCGACTTGATTAACTTGAATTTTATTATTTTTCTTATCTTTATTAAATCTTACAATATATAAGTTCCCATTCTTAGCATACGTTTCTATATTGTACCAGTCATCATTTAATTTAGTTTGAGTCCAAGACTTATAGTCCGATTCTCCATTCATTTCATATGCAATAACTTCTTTTGGCATATTCGCTTCATCTGTCTTATCCCCTATTGCCTTTGAAATTTTCAAAATATAATTTTTGCTTTTCTCGCTATCAGGATATTCAATATTTATATCCATATCAGAAGTAAAATCAACACTAATATCAGCGTATATATAATTTGAATCTTGCGCAATTACCTCAAGTTTTTTTAAGCTAGCTACAATATTTTCGTTCCCATATTTTTCCCAAAATTTCTCTATATTAACTGTTTTAACCTTATCATTAACTGTATAGGCAAGTTTAATATTTGCAAACTCAGATATATCCATATATTTTTTATAATTATTTACAACTCCATAATATATAGGTAATTGATCATAATTTACAATAGCATGAGTATTACTAGTACTTCCTGTTGTATTTCCAGTATCTTCTCCCGTATCGCTATTGCTTTCACTTGATTCAGAGCCAGTTGTAGTATCTGTCGAATCATTCGCAGTTGGAGTTACTTCTTCTGTTGTTACTGAAATATTATCATCATATGAGATTATTACATCTCCATCTAATTGTGCATCAGATGTTACCTGAATAACTGGTTTTCCATTTTTCTCAACAACTTGTGCATCATATCCACAATAGTCTCTTATTCTTCCTGCTATATATTGTGATGCTTCATTTACATCTCCATTATATGTTTTTGCTTGTCCATCGGACTCTAGATTACTAGGATCATTTTCTGTTATTGAAAACCAAAATTGATAACTATCTCCAAGACTTGATGTTATACCTTCACCTTTTTTTAATGTGATATTCCTCCATTGATGCGCTGTTTGATCATTTATATCAATTGTTGTTGAATATTGTACTGCTCCACTAGTTGTAATTGAATCTACTGGTGGAATTGTTAATGAAATATTATTATCAGTTTCTACACTATTTCCTGGGCTGCCAGCATCTTCTCTATTGCCTGCTATATATTCAATATTTTTTGCAGGTACTGTTCTTGTTGTTACTGAAATATCACTATTATGCGATTGTATTACATTTCCATCTAACTGTGTATCAGATATTATTTGAATAACATACTTTCCATTTTCCTGAATAACTTCTGCATTGTGTCCACAGTAATTTCTTATTCTTCCTGCTATATATTCTGCTGCAGCAGATACATTTCCATTATATGTTTTTGCCTGTCCATCAGACTCTTTATTACTAGTATCATTAGTTGTTACTGAAAACCAAAATTGATAGCTATCTCCAAAATTCGATTCTATGCCATTACCTTTTTTTAATGTAATATTGTCCCATTCATCTGTTGATTTTGCATCTACATCAATTGTTGTTACATATTTCATATCTTGTCCATTATAGTTCGCACTATATTGATACCATACATCTCCAAATGCTCCTTTATTAGTAGCAATTCTTTTATCTAAGTTAAGATACTCTCCTACATCACTCCCGTATCTTTCTGTTTGTTTTAAATCTTTAATTAGATTTCTTTTAATATTATTCTCTTGGTCTTGTATGCTTTCGTCTTCAAACTTTCCTGTATCTAGATTAAATAAATTTTTGTTACCATCATCATCTAATTCTATATATTTGCTATCATATTTTATCGAATCATCATAGGCCTCCACATCTTCTAATTCATTATATTTTCCGTTTTTATAATATATTGTTTGCTCACTGCCATCAGTTCCTCTATAACCATCGTAGATATATTTGTTTGAATAGGCAAAAGCACTTGAAAAATCTCCTTCTTTTTCCTCTAACGCATCAACTGCAAATGCGTTTATTGATGAACCTAATGTTGTAATAGTTGTAGTACACATAATTAATGCAATTATTTTATTAGTTCTCTTAATCATAATATTATCTCCCTCATTTATAATTAAATTAATGAATTCGTATTTATTACTAAGTGCTTGTTTATCAGCAGCCCAAAATTCTGTTTATATATCTTTTATTTTTCAATTACTCTAAAACTATTCTATCTAACTTAATTAACTACAAATTGATCTATTGTAGAATTTAATTTTTCAACAACAACATTTAATTCCTCAGCAAATTGAGACACTTTTTGAATTTCTTCAATTTGTTCATTTGCTCCAGCTGATACCTGTTCAGTGGCTGCCGCTGTTTCTTCTGAAATTGCTGAAATGCTTTCCATTGCAATTTTAGTTTTATCTTTCGAATCAACTATTTCATTAATTGATCCAACTATATCTTTCAATTGATAAGATATTTGATTCATACCTTCAAATATAATTTTAAAAGCCTCATCTGTATTCTCAACTGCATTCATTTGTTCTTTTATTATAGTAGTAGAATTGCCTGCTTCTCTTACCATAACTTCTACTTTATTTTCTATATCATTAATGATTTTATTAATTTGAACAGATGATTCTTTCGATTTATCAGCTAATTTTCTTACTTCATCAGCAACAATAGCAAATCCTTTTCCTGCATCTCCAGCTCTTGCAGCTTCAATAGCAGCATTTAATGCTAATAAATTAGTTCGTTCTGCTATATCACCAATTAACTCTACAATTTCCTTTATATCTTTTACATTTAAATTTAAAGAGTTTACATCTCCAACAATTTTAGCTGAAACTTTACTTGTTTCTTCAGCTTTATTTTTCAATATTTTGACTGATACAACAGCTTCTTTTTTTAATTTTTGCGTTTCTTCTAGTACATCCCACACATTTTCTGTTTTTCTACTCACTTTATTTATCCCATTGGATAAAATATTCATGCATTCCATTCCTTCGTTAGCGCTAATAGCCTGATTTGAAGCTCCTTGTGCAATTTCACTCATTGTAGCTGCAATTTCCTCTGAAGATGAACAAGAACGTTCCGAAACTTCAGCAATCGTTTTTGTATTATTTGATACATTATTAGCTAGAATTTTGACGCCACTGATTAAAGTACTTATTTTAATTACCATATCATTAAATGCATTTATTACTTCTCCAATTTCATCTTTACTATCATCAGTTATAAGTAACGCTAAATTTCCATTCTTTGCTTTCTTCATAAGTGAAACTAACTTTCCTAGTGGATTAGAAATGCTTCTTGAGACTATTAATGCCACAAGCATTGAAATTATAAATGAAACCAAACCGATAATTATAGTATTATTCCTTAAAATATTTGACTCTAAATTCAAATAACTATATGGAATAACTCCTACTACATACCAGTCCGAACCACTTAAAGGTGCATAAGATACTAATGACTCCCCATCATTTGTTGAAAAATATTGTTTTGTTTGTTTTGTTTCATCATCAATATTAAATAAATCTTTTTCTTTATCTTTAATCTTTTCAATAATACTTTTATCCTTATACTCAGTTCCAATTAAACTTGAATCCTCGTTTAATATGACAATCCCCTTTGAATCCACAACAAATATATCTGAGTTAGTGCCTAAGCTTACATTTTTAAATAAGTTAACAAATAATTTAGGGTTTAATTCTTCTATAATAATTCCAAAATTTTCACCAGTAGTTAAAGTATTAATTTGAGCAGAAGCATAAATTTTATAACCTGATGCATTTTTATTTAATGACCATACAAATTTCCCTTTTCCCTCATTTGATAAATCTGATAAATTTCTTCTTATATCATCAGATAATTGATTAGAGAAGCTACCAATCTTCTCATTGTCAGTACCTATAATTCCCAAACCAGTCATATCATTTTTTGTTCCCGCTTTACTTTTCATTAAATTAGTTAAATCATTAATTCTGCGATAACCTTCTGACAAATCTATCTCTTGTTTATTCTCAAAATAATCTTGAAAATCTGGTTCTGTTACTATTGACATTGCAAAATTAGAGTTCTTATCCATTTCACTTAAAATATTCAATCCAATTTGTGACATTACCTGTGACGAAAAGTTGGAAATTTTATTATCGATTGAGTTTTTAGATTGTAATACTGATGTAACTCCTACTATTAGTAGCGGAATCAAAACTAGTAGTCCATAAGAAATCATCAATCTAGTTTTTATTTTTGAACTTCTTATAATACGTTCAAACTCATATAAAATATTTCTCTTTTTCTTATCCCTTATATTTTTAGCTGTTTTTTTATGGTTTACCTTGAAAATTTTTATCATTATATATATCTCCTTATATAATATCTTTATTAATTAGATAAATTATCTAATTTAGGCTGTTATTCACCAAAAGACAGTCAGTATTTTTTCTTTTTATTCCAAGCTTTCTTTCCATACATTCTTTACTCATAATTTCCTCTATTTAATATATCTTTTATTACTTTTATTTTTTACTTTATTAGTCTTTAACTTTAATATATTCTGAAATAATAATAGAATTCTTTCATATATTTATACTCTCCTTTAATACATTAGGTACTTCAAGATAAAGAAAGATAATAAAAATCACCCCATCAATAAGATATACCTAAAAATGGTATTAACTTCGATTATTGGGGTGATTCTAGAAAATTAAATGTTTTTTGAAAATTGAAGAGAGCTTTTTACTACCTTCGGTGGTGATTATTCCTGAAATTAAATTTATCATATGATTCTTTAGTACAGAAGAATATGATGGGTTTTAACTCTAAAATATAGCTGTTTGCTGCCTCGCCTTGGTTTAATATTGTTGTTAGCATAGATTACCTTCTAGGGTTTGGTGTTGGTAACTTAACCCTACGTATTTTTGAGGCATCTATGCTATTTTATTATAAAATTTTGTTAAAGTAATTTATACATTGTATTAATCGATAAAATCTTAAATCAATTGCAAGTTAAGTTGTATATTTAGTTTCCTCGCTATTAATTATTTATTCCAAGCTCCATTGGAATTTAAATAATATCCATCAATATATTCATTACTTGCCATAACTCCATTACTCTTTAAGTAATACCATTGTCCATCTGTATCTTTAAACCATCCTGTAGCCATTGCTCCAGAATTTTGTAAGTAATACCATTGTCCGTCTGTGTCCTTAATCCATCCTGTAGCCATTGATCCAGAATTTTGCAAGTAATACCATTGTCCATCTGTGTCCTTAATCCATCCTGTATTCATCTTACCTTCATTTGATAGATTATACCACGTACCATTATCATTGTACCAACCAGTTGCTAAATTTCCATCAGCTTTAACAAACTGCCAAGAACCATTAACTTTATTCCATCTATTTTTATTTGTATTTCCACCGATATTACTATTTTCTGTCTCATTTTGATTAGTAGTCTCTGAACTTGAAGAGCTATCATTTGATGATGAATTTGAACCGCTACTTGACCCTGAACTGCTATTATTATTTTGTACCTTTAGTCCACCTATTGCTGACTGTAAATTAGCTTTTGCATTATCTATTTGTGATTGTGTTGTATCCGCATTATCTATTACGCTCTTTGCATTATTCAATGCTGTCACAAAATTTCCCCAACTTTCAGTTGTATAGCTTCCTTTAGTATCATTTTTATGTGCATCGTATAAGCCTTGTAACTCAGACAATCCATTTGTTGGATTTGATAATTTATTTGATGTGTCAATTATAATGTTCTGAGCCACGCTTGTAGAAACTTTGCTAGTTCTTAAATATACTGTCTTTGCATTGCTATCATAGTACCATACATCACTTCCAGCATTAAGTGCATCCATAGAATCAACTTGTCTTAAATTCACATTATTACGCTTTATATTTGTAACAGCCTTATCTAGTGAATCTACTTTAACTTGTGCTGCCCACACTCTATCTGTTACCTTTCCTTGATAATCACCATTTATAGCTGAAATATTTAAATTAATAGTTTCATTATTTTTCTTAGTTGTAATATCTGTAGTTGCAGATTGATTCTTTTCATAGCTATAAGTATTTCCATCATCTTCATATAGTGAGAATTTAGTTTCTTCTCCTGACACCTTTGGATATACTTTTAAGTTAATATAATCATCTGGTTTCTCTCCCACATAGTTCACGTCTTGTCCCATAGGAATGATAGAACCTTCTTTTACGAATACAGGTATTTTTTCTAACGGCGCATCGTAGTCATCAAGTATTTTATTACCTTGATATTGAGTTCCGTCATTCCAATCATACCATGTACCTTCTGGTAGATAAACGTTTCTAGATACTGCACCTTCTTCATGGACTGGTGCTACCATAATAGAAGATCCAAACATCCATTGATCTTGCAATCTTGCCACTTGTGTATCATTTGTGTAATCCATAACTAATGGCCTCATAATTGGTCTATTGGTTTCATAAGTGTCTTTTGCTGTAGCATAGATATATGGTAATAATCTATATCTTTGTTTGATAAGGTCAGTTGTTATGCCTTCTGCTTGTTCTCCAAAAACCCATGGCTCTCTTTCTCCCTTTCCTTGGTTTGCACTATCATCACCATGTGCTCTAAAGATTGGCATAAATGCAGCTGCTTGCATCCAACGTGTATATAGTTCTGCACTTGGTGGTCCTTGTCTGAATCCGCCTGTATCATTTGTAAAGTATGGTATACCAGACATTCCTGTACTTAAACCAAGCTCTAAATTCTGTGTAAATGCATCCCAAGTAGCATTAACATCACCAGACCAAACTGTAGTGCCGTACTCTTGAATTCCAGAGAATCCAGATCTTGCTAAGGACCATACTCTTTCATCTGTATAACGTCTTTGTCCATCATAGAAAGCCTTGGCTTCATTTAATGCGTATACATTACGTATTTCTGCTGCATTTCCTGCATTAAATTGATCTCTTAACGAATCAGTAGCTGTCTCAGGTTCATTTAGGTCAATCCACCAACCTTTAACCCCTTCATCATGTAATTTTTTTACTTTATCTGTATACCATTTTGCTGCATCTGGATTAGTATAATCTATTAGACCAGACTTTCCATACCATGCATCATAAATAATAGTTTTACCAGAACTATTCTGTACAAAATACCCATTTTTATCTCCTTCTGTAAATATATCAGAGGTTACTTGTACATATGGATCAACAATGTTAGTCATTTTAATTCCTTTAGCAGCAAGGGCATCCATTGCTTCCTTTGGATTAGCAAAATTTTTAGACCAAGAAGTATCAAAATAATGATTTTCTGGTGCCCAATATGCATCTAATACCATTCCGTCTACTGGAATTCCTTTTGTTCTAAAAGTATCTACTATTTCATTTACCTCATCCCAATTCTTGTATCCAAACTTAGATTGGATATAACCTAAAGTCCACTTTGGAGGTAATGGTGCTTGTCCGGAAAGATTAGAATAGTTTTGCATTATTTTATTTAAACTTGAGCCATTCATAAAGTAATAAACCATTTCTCCATTTGGTGAACCAAAGGAATATTCATCTTTGTTAGTTGCTCCCATATCGAAAGTTGCGTTTTCATACGTGTTATCAAAGTAGATACCATATCCCTTTGTACTTGCAAAGAAAGTTCCTGATTGATCAGATACATTTCCAGATGTATCTCCGCCTACCATATTATTTTTCATTACTACTTTTTGACCTACTCTATCAAATGTTTTTGAATCACGATCCATTCCTAATCCATAGAAGTGTTCATCTTGACCCATCTTCATTGACTCATATACTCCAGTATCCCCATCATATTTCAATCCGCCATCTTGTGACTCACCTGTTATTAAATTTGTGTTTGTTGCATCATAATATTCAATTCTAAATGGCTCTTTATATACTCTTACTGTCAAAGCATTAGTACTTACCTTGATGTAATCACCTGCATCTGTAACTGTAGGAGTAACTTTTGCACTTTCATCGTTAACTACAAAAGACTTATCCTTACTGAATATTCCTGTAGGCTCCATCCATACTCTTGCAATTTCATCATTCATAAAATCTACTTTTACTTTAGACGCTTGATCAAAGTTGAATATTACTCCAGTTCCATCTATTGTATAAGGATTCTCTGTGCTTAAATTTCCAAGAGAAGACATAGCTTGATAGTCTGTTGGATTGGATTTTAGAAGTTCTAAATTATCAATATCTAAACTACTTCCAGCTTTTCCATCAACTAATGCCCCTAATTTAATAACTTCTCCATTTTGTATTGTAACATTTGGTAATACAATTGTTGTCCATTCACTAGATTTAGGAATTGCTACTTTCTTTGTTCCCCCTGCATAATTTACGTATAATGAAGATTCGTTGAAATCACCCTTGCTCCTTACCTTTGCTTTTAATGTATAAATACCTGCTCCAGGCGTAGCATATTGCCATAAATCTGAATTATACGCATTATCTCCTTCCATACGTACAAAATTACTATCGCCTTCATTTTGGATGGATTGATTAATCATGTTATTACGGCTCCAGTTTTCAAAACCAGCTTCAAAATCTGCATTATGAAGTGGTGCTCCTACATTCTCTATTTGTGCATCGGTTTTTTCAATTTTTATATTATCAATTTGTAAAGAAGTATCTCCTTGAGGTACTTGCGTATGGAATTCTATACTCATTTCTCCAGCAGTTACATCTGCCTCTAAAGTATATTCAACATATTCAAATCCACTTGCTTCAAGTTTAGTACCATCTTCTGCTACAACTCCATCTTTTACTTTTGGCATAATATTAGTGACCGCATCTGGTAGTCCTGGTTGTGTTACTTTTAATTCACAGGTTCCTCCAGCAAAGCTTGGATAAGAATGTGGCATTAATTTTGCCATAACAGTTACCTTATAATGTCCATCTGTTACATTAGTAATTTTTTGACTTATTGTAGCTTGTCCCGGATCTGGAAAATAGTTGTATAATTTACTACCTTGGTAAGCATCATCGGTATTCACTCCCCACCAGCCATCACCAGTTTTTTCCCATCCTGTTTGCCCATTTTCAAAGTTTCCATTGATAATGGTAGCTGCACTAACTCCTGTAATCATTTCAATAGAATCTAGGTTAACAGATCCTGATTTTCCTCGTACAGTTATTAAGTTAATTCCTTTTTTAAGAGTAAGAGATTGTTTTACGCTTCCCCATTTATCTAAAGTATCTGTAGTTGGTAGCGCAACTTCTTGCGAATCAATAGTATTACCACTTACTCTTTCTCTTGAATAAAAATCAACTGAAGCACCTTCTCCACCATTAGCATAGTTAATATTAAATTTATAATCTCCGTCTTTTGGTGCATCCACAGCAAAAGTTACTTTGTCATCAGCTGTAGAAATACTTTCTATATAACCAGAACCTGTATAATTTGAATGAGTGTTATTAAATTGCGCTCCGCTTACATAGTCTGGGCCGTTAAATTTTGCACCCTCATATGATGCTATTTCAGCTTCATATTTTGAAGTTTGCGATGCTGGAACAATTTTAATTATTGTACAATCATGTGGATCTAATACAACTGTATGGGTTTTTTTAGTTCCTAAGTCCTGATGTGCCCATAAATCTCTTACAAAGCCTTGACTGATTCCCAATTCTTTAGCAAAGTCAAAAGTGAAAGCCTTTTGCTCATCTGTTCTATTAAATAATCCAATAACATAGCTTCCATCTGGCAACTGTCCTACCCATCTTTCGCTGTCACGGCTCTTGTTATCTTTATAATGTGCATTAGTGTTAAATATAGGTTTGGCAGACAATCCAAGTTTATTAAGTTCAATGAGTTCTGTATTTTGATAGAATTTAGCGTTGTCTCCTATAGTATCATATTGGTCTGCTATAGTGATTGGAGAACCTGCTATAGTGAATAGTGAAATCTCAGATTTTCTTTCGTTATTAGCATATTGTCCAGTAAAAGTATTCAATCTTGTAAAATCACCATCATTGATTAAACTACCGGTCCCATTAATATCAGCAAATCCTGTAAATCCTTGGAATGCACCAGCCCATTGTGACCATTCTTCTCCTTGCCAGTTTTGTCTTCTTCCACTGGTATGATCCCAACCACCGCCAAAAACATCTTCATCAATTCTAATCATATCTCCATATTTACGCTCGATTTCACCATGATCTATAAGATGAGGCATAACTAAGCTTAAGATCATATCCTCACCAGCAGCTTCACTCATCCATTTAATAGCCTTATCGTATTGTTCTCTTGTATGTGCTTCTCCAAGTTTACCTAAATTTATATCTGTTCCTGTCTCATACCAAGATAAGAAGTCTACTCTTAAGAATTTTACACCTTGATCCTTAAAGAACTTTACATATCCTTTTATATATTCTTCTGCACCTGGAGCATCTACATTTAACCAATATAAGGCTTTGTCATTTCCTTGTCCACCATTAAATCTATCTCCTCCTGCTGTATTATTGGGATCTGATACTACAAGACTTGCAACTTGTATATCTGAATCTCCTACTTTTACTGTATATTTATCTGGATTTTTTACTACTTCTGGACTAACCCATAATGGATTATAATAAACACCATATTTTAAACCCTTACTAGCAGCATAATCAGCCCAATATCCCCAAGTATGTCCATCTGGATACTGTTCTGTTGGATACTGCCATGTAGGCTCCTGTCCATCTTCTGGAATAGCCTCTACAATTACGTCATCTAAGTCAAGACCTCCACTTTCTCCTATCGCATCATAAACAAATTGTAAATTTAATTTTCCAGTGGTTACTTCTACTTCTATCTCGTAAGTTTTCCATGATTCTGTATCTATGTTAACTACTTCTACAGCCGCTTGAGTGGTTACTTCCACAGCAGCCTGAGTAGTTACTTCCTCAAAAGCTTGGTTACCTATTACTTCAGTTGTCTGATTGCTTGTGTCTTCATCATAATCGCTAACAATCATCTGTGCAGTACTGCCATTAGTAGACATACCATTTTTAGTTTTAGCCTTTGCGCTTACTTTATATTTACCATTTGGTAAATCATTTATTTCTTGGCTTATTGATTGCTTATGAGGATCCCAGTTCCACGTATAAAGAGCTTTAGTAGCTCCTTGTTCACTATCATTTACACCATGAATTGCTGGTCCATCAAATGTCCATCCTGTTTCTCCATCTTCAAAATCTCCATTTATCACCTGATTTCCTACAGGCATAGTTGTTGTATCTCCTCCAGCTGCTTCTAATGTAATATCATCAATTTGAAGTGATGTACCACCAGCTTTAGCATCTAAATAAAATTCTATCGGAAGTTGTCCATTAGTAACATTTACCTCTACTTCATATGAACCATATCTTACAGCACCATACTCATTCTTTGATGGCTCGATGGCTTGAACTACATAGGAACTACTTCCTTGTTCTCCGAGCCTTATTTCAGCCTTGCTTCCATCTGTTGTAAAGCTATCATCCCCACTTATTTTTGTCCAAACTATTAAATTGTAATTTCCATTTTCTAAACCTGTTACTGTTTGTTTTAAGCTGCCAGTATGGGGATCATTGCTCCACATCCAATACTTACTACCAGTATGACCATCATTGGAATCTACTCCATGACCGCTAGTACCACTAAATGTCCAACCTATTTCTCCGTCTTCAAAGTCTCCATTAATCAGCTTTCCAGCTGAAGTGTTGCTTTCATTTCCAGACATATCAAGAGGGTTTGTCATCCAATGATCATTATGAGAGATAACATAACCGTTTTCATTCAGCATAGTAGCTCCCTCAATCCAACCATCTGTAGAAACCATATCATATCCATATGGTAAGAAATTCTCTGCCATCCAGTCAATGTTATCCTTAAATCTTTGTTCAGGCATGTATGTGTTTTTTGTCCATTGGTGCTCATAGCTAATCCAATACATGGGTCCTGAACCTTGTCTTGTAAATTGACTATCTCTAGCAGAAACTCCTTGCCCGGCTAATAATGAACTCATTGTTGCGATACATAAAATTCTTGCCACTTGTCTTTTTATCATATTCTCTACTCCTTTTTATAGTATTGTCAAAAGTTTTACTGTACTTTTGCTCAATAGCCTCCTATTTTTCTACTTTTTTAATACAACTATCTTGATCTCTCCTTAAATAGATGCATTTTTAATTATTTAACGTCCTTGTACAATCCTATATTTTCTTCTAATACAACTGTAGAGTTATAAATTTTTAATCTTACTTAATTGATCCTTGAACAATACCTGCAATAATTTGTTTCTGAACGAAGAAATAGAATATTATTATAGGGATGACTGCCATAATTAAAGCTGCCATAGCAAGTTCCCATTGCTTTGAAAATGCACCAAAGAAATTATTCATAGCAAGTGGTATTGTATTTATTTTTCCGTTTATAGTTAAAAAAGGCAGCAAGAAATCATTCCATATCCAAATACTATTTAAAACTGCTACTGTAACAGTAGTCGATTTCAATAATGGCAAAACTACTTTTGTATATGTTTTCCATTTACTACATCCATCTATGATTGCAGCTTCTTCAACTTCTTTTGGTATACCTTTAATAAATCCATGGTATAAGAATACACTCATAGCTGCTCCAAAGCCTATATACATGAATATAATTCCATAGTGTGTCCCTAGCATTTTAAATGGCCCAAATGAAATTTGAGACATCCACTTTATAAGTGGTAACATAACTGCTTGAAACGGTACAACCATTCCTGAAACAAATAAGTAGAATATTACCTTACTCTTTTTACTTTCATCACGAACTAAAGTCCAAGCTGCCATTGAAGAAAATAAAACTATTAAACCTACACTAAATACAGTTATTATTATTGAATTAGTAAATGCATGTAGAAAATCCATTCTAGCTGCTGCATCTGTATAATTACTGATGTTGAATACACTAGGTAATCCTGTTGTATCAGCAAATATTTCTCTTCTTGTCTTAAATGAATTTATAAACATTAAGTAAAATGGTATAATATAAATTATTAAGAATCCCCATATAAGTACTTCTAATAATTTAAGTTTTCCATTATAACTGTCTAGTGTATTTAGTCTTTTTATTTTTCTGTTATTATTTACCAAAGGAGTTTCAACACCTCTATTAACTTCCATTATGCTTCTACCTCCTTTTTCTTATTAAAGTACACTTGTGTTAGTGAAATACCTGTCACAAGTATAAAGAATATAATAGCTTTTGCCTGTCCTATTCCCATATTATTGGTTACAAATGCTTCTTTATATATATTTAGAGCTAACATTTCAGTTGTCTTTAATGGCGTTAATGAAAAATTTAAATCAAATATTTTAAATGAATTTGATAGAGTTAAAAATAAACATACTGTTATCCCTTGTCTTACCATAGGTATTGTTATGTTTTTAAATGTTTGCAATCCATTAGCTCCATCTATATGTGCTGCTTCTATTAAATCATGAGGTACATTTTCAAGTGCTGATACATATATAACCATTATATATCCAGCATATTGCCATGTTGAAACAATAAGCATTGCTAATATTGCTGTTGAGGTTCCTTGAAGAAGTGATGTAGAAAGTATAGTATTTCCTAAGTCTTTACCTACTCCAGTGAATACTGAATTAAACATGAATTGCCATATAAAACCTAATATTAATCCTCCAATTAAGTTTGGCATAAAGAAACCAGTTCTTAAAAAGTTTTTAGTTTTCAAATTCCTTGTTACTATATATGCTAAACCAAAACCTATTATATTTATTGTAATTACACTAGCAAATGTATATATTATTGTAATTCCAAAAGAATATAGAAATTGTTTATCTTTAACTAAACCTACATAGTTACTAATTCCAACAAAATCATAATTAGTATTAGCTCCATTCCAATTAGTGAATGTATAGTATATACCGATTATAAACGGAATCATTACTACCATTATAAGTGCAAATAGACATGGCCCTACAAAAAGCCAGAAGTCTCGTGTATCCCTTGATTTTTTGCTCATATTTCTTCTCCTCTCTACTGTTATTACTATACGACCATCTAATATATTTATTTCTCCTTAATACTTCTTAATAATGGGACATACTCCAAAACCTTATAAGAAAAGTTTAGAATATATCCACATTACTTTTTATTTAATTTTTATTTTTTAAATTTTGCAGGTGCTTCTTGAATTGATTTAAGCATTGCTTGTTTAGCACCATCTCCTAAATCACTTCCTGCATAAGTAGAAAATATAGGTGCTATAGAATCAAGAGCAAAACCATCTGGTAGATCACTGAAGCACCATGGAATAGTTTTTCCAGCCTTGTTATATTCATTAATTGATTTATTCAATGGGTTATCACTTTCAACAGTAAAATTCGTGAATGCTGGAATCATGTTCATATCTTTAACTAACGCTTCTTGACCAGTTTGACTAGTAACCATCCAATTCAAGAAGTCTCTAGCTTCTTTATTTACTGAAGAACCTTTATTTATAGCCCAATACATCGGAACACCAACCGGAATAGATCCACTTACTGCTGGATCATTATTAATGCACATTGGAATAAATCCTTTATCAAAATCAGCCCCTAAATTACCTAAATCTGATGCAGTCCAGTTACCTTGTTGCATAAATGCAGTTTTTCCTAATGCAAAATTACCAACTTGAGTACTATAATCTATAGTATCTAGTGCTTTACCACCGCCATACTTAACAAATAACTCAATTAAGTTCATCCAATTCTTAAATTGCTCATTAGTAGTTACATTAACTTTTCCAGCTATATAATCTTTAGTAAATTGTCTTGCATCTTTTTGTGCTGCTAATGGAATATTAAATGAGTGCATTCCAGTAACCCAAGTTTCTTTTGTTGTATATGATATAACATTATCAAGTCCAAGTTCTGCTTTCTTACTATCTAAAGTTTCAAAAGCTGCTTTTAATTTATCAAAAGTATCAATAGATTTCGGATCAATTCCCGCCTTATCTAGTATTTCCTTGTTATACATAATTCCATATCCTTCTGTTGCAGCTGGCATAGCATATATCTTGCCATCAACAGTTAAGCTATCAAGTGTACCTTTAACTGCATTTTTTACCCAAGGTTCTGAACTTAAGTCATCAATCTTATCTTTATACGTAGTGTAATCTCCAGCTCCTTGAACAACAAATATATCTGGTTCTGTTTCCTTTTGGAATTCTGCTTTTAATGATGCACCATAGTCTGCACCACCACCTACAGAAGTTACGTTAACTTTTACTCCTGTTTCTTCTTCATACTTTTTAGCTAGCTGTTGCAGAGCATCGTTAATTTCAACTTTCATTTGAAATACATTTATTGTTTTTCCTGCTCCATCATTCTTACTTGAATCTGTTGTGCTAACACTGGTTGAACCTCCACATCCAATCATTGCACTACTAAATAATGTAGCTGTTAAAGTTGCTGCTAGTATCTTTTTAATTTTCATAAAAGTACCCCCTATTAGAATTATTTTATTTTTTATTTATCTGAACATTGATATCCTTTACACAAATGTCATAGTAAGTTTGTAATCCTATATACAATTTGAAATAAAAGAGATATATGAACAAAACATATTTTTGCTATGTCATAATAAATTTTAATTTTAAAACTTGCTTAAACTTTTTCCTAGATGTTATATTGGTTAAGCTTTTACGTAAACACTAGTAATTAACACTCGCCTATATACTGCAAGATACAAGAATTGATTTTAATATTTATACTACTGAAATTAGTATTTTTTCTATTTACCTCAGTAAACGATTAAGTACATTTTAAATATACCACTTTGATTCCTATTTGTCTACACCATATTTTTCTTTTTATAGATATATTTTCAATAATTGTATATTAAATTATAAATATTCTTATTTTTTAACATATGACAAATGTACTTATCATTCCATTAAGTTCCTATTTACTATAATCTACTGTATATAGTATGACTAGAAAAGTTATATTTTCATTACTTAATATTGTTGCTTAATGATATATTATTCTAATATCAATGTAACATTGTCAATCTCTAAATTTGTATTTCCCGGCGCCGCTTGGTAAAATGCTATATTAAGTTTTCCATTTGTAACTTGTGCAGTTCCTGTGATTTCTACATATAAATCACCATGTGGTATATCTGTATACACAGCACCACCACCAAACTCTGTTAGTTCCATTCTACTTAATATAGAGTTACCTGTATTTTGTTTTACCTTTGCTTTTATTGTATAAATTCCATTTTCTAAGCCACTTAATGTTTGCTCTATTTTTTGATTATATGCTTCGTTACTCCAAAAATAACATTTATAGTTTCCTTCTTGAGCATCATTGTTATCAACCCCAACATTTGTTCCTGTTGCTGTCCATCCATTTAAGTCCCCACTTTCAAATCCACTATTAATCAATCTACTGTTATTTCCTAATTCATCCCCACCATCTGGTTCATCTCCAGTCATATAAATCATATCCCAATACTCTAATGTTGGAACTGTAAATTCTATATAATTACCTGCATCATCAGATGATTTCTTTTCAATTTTAAGAGATCTTGTCTCACAATTATAAGCTGGGTCTGGTGATGCTACATAAACAGAGTTTACATCTCCTGTGTAATAATATTTAACTTTTACATTTGTTTGTGTATCTGGTATCTTATCACTGTAATCGTCATTTCTCCACTCGTTGTTGTTTACACCAATTAAGTTAACCATTTGAATTATTTGATACTTACTATCAATTTTAGTATTATACCATATGCTTCCTGCATCATCATTCCTACTTGCTTGGCGATCATAAACGTATACACCATTATTAGTTTCACTTTGTCCATCTCTCAATAGATTTTCATAAGCAACTATAAAGTCATACATATTACGTTCACGGCCTACTAATTCATCATTCATTTTTAAGTTTTCGGCTGGGAAATATTCATGATTGAGCATTTTACCATTATCACCTAACTCTAGACGAGATCCACCTGCTGAATATATAGCTGCATCAGTTAAAATAACAGCACCTGTATTAAAATAAGATCCTGGATGTGCTATACCATAATCTTTTTGCATATAAGCTGGAACAATTAGTGATTTACCATTACTTTCTTTTCTTGATTGTTCAACTTCTTTCTTTAAAGCACTATATGTGCTGTATTGAACTCCTTCACTATCACGATCCCATGGCCAAATTTCAGTATAAAGAACATCAACATTGCTCTTATTCACATTCTCTATTCCTTGTGCTCCAACTGGATTCATCATTACATATTTGTTTCCAAGTGCCTGTTTAGCTGCATTTAAAAAATCTGTATATGTATCTTTTACATATACATAATGCCCATCTGCTGTTTTCATTTCACCCCATTCACCTACTGTATCTCCATGCCATCCATCATACCCAAGAGCATTCAGTGATTTGTTTTCTTGCGCAAGGATATAATCTTGCCATCCCTTATTCCACGGATTAAAGAAGTATAATGTACTATCTCCTGTAGGAGTATCAGACATAAAAAAGGTAAACCTTTGCCCTCTCTTATCTACATTTGAGTTATTTTCTGAGTACCATAAACCCCAGTCTTCATGAACACCATCATCCCAATAATTGCTTCCATTAGTACTATTTGATGTTGCAGCATAAATCATGTTATATTGCATATTTACCATATTGGCTTGTTTCGCTGAAGAAATATAACTTCGAATTGTATTACCATAGATTTTTCTTCCTGCCCAGTCATCCCAAACTTCAGTATTATCTGAAGCTGGTTTATGATGCCTATATTGAGCATCATAATACTGTAACCCATTAATGTGGTAATTCTTAAGTGTCCATATGGCATTTCTTGTATCTGTATGTTCCTCAAACTTTGTTAAATATCCATAACGTGGGAACTTTGTCCAACCTGATGATACATCAACACCAACAGTTTCAGTATCTAAAACAATTCCATTTTCATCTTTACATATAGCTTGTACAAGATATCCCTTGAAGTTATCATTCGGAACTGTCCAATTACAAACTACTGGAGTAGAAGTAGTTCCTCCAGTCTTAGCTGAATATGATACTGTTTGCGACAAACTTACATCTTTTTCAAGATGTTTAAAGTTAAATGTAACTTTTCCATTAGTAACATCTTTTCCTGAGTTATTTGTAACATCCATATAAATAGTTACTTTGTCGCCTGGATTATACATAGCTTTATCGGTATTTAAGTCTCTAATCATTTTGCCTGTAGTAGAAGATGCTGCTGACACTGGAATTCCCTCAATAAATGCACTTGACATAGTTACTGTCAGAGCTAATAATACACTCTGTATTACTTTTAATTTTTTCCTCTCCTTTTTCACAACTATACATCCCTTCATTCTTATTATTAAATATTTCTCATACTTTGTAATTAACTCTAAAAATGAATTATCAGTTGTACTTAAATATATAGGTATCAATAACATGAATATATAACCATACTCCCCCCATTTCATTTAAATTTCTCAATATGCTTATTGATTTCTATATAATTCCTCTTATGCAATTTAAATAATCAACACCCTTTTGCGTTAGGTTCATTTTGGTGTATTAATTTTTTTGACAATACTACATTTACTAGACTATATAATAAACTACTTTTCAAAGAGTAGTTGGAATATTTCATTTCAACTCATTAAACGTTTACTGAAGATTAGGAATAAACAACAGATAGATTTTCTCTTTTCTTAAAACTACCTGATGTCATATATCTAACTAAGATTCACAAATTAATTTTGCAGCTCCATATATTCCAGCATCATTTCCTAGCTTTGCTAGTTCAAACTTAGTATCTCTTGATGCATGAAATGCACTTTCTTTAAAGCAATTAGCAATATTGTCAATTAAAGCATTACCGCTTTTTGATACACCTCCGCCAATTACAAATACGTCTGGATCAATAACACATGAAATATTTGCTAAAGCTTTTCCTAAATTAACACTAAAATCATTTACTAATATTAGTGCTAATTCATCTCCTGATTTTGCGGAATCAAATATATCTTTTGCTGATATACATTCAAATTCTCTCAACTTAGATTTAATATTTATATCATTTAGAGCCTTATTCGCTAAATTAACAATTCCTGTTGCAGATGCATACTGTTCTAGGCATCCCTTTCTTCCACATCCACAGTATTCTTTTTCATCCTTCGAAACTTTAATATGGCCAATTTCTCCTCCTGCACCATGAGATCCAGGTATTATTTTGCCATCAATAACAATTCCACCACCAACACCAGTTCCTAGCGTTATCATTACAATGTTTTTATATCCTTTTCCTCCACCTTGCCACATCTCTCCAAGTGCAGCAACATTAGCATCATTTCCAACTTTAATAGGTAATTTTATTAATTTATTTACCTCTTCTACTATATTAAAAATATCCCATCCAAGATTCACGCATTTAAGCACTGTTCCATCATCTTTAACTGGTCCTGGTATCCCTATTCCTACACCTAACACATTCTCCTTCAAAATATTGTTTTCTCTTAGCTTATTTTCAAGTGTTTCTACAATATCTTTTAGAATATATCTGCCCTGATGCTCTTTTCTTGTTTTAATCTCCCACTTATCTAACAACTCTCCTTGAGCCTTAAATAAGCCAAGTTTAACGGTTGTCCCACCAATATCTACACCTATTATATAATCTTTCATTTATACTGCTCCTTTTAAGACTTTAATCTAATATAAATTTATAAATTTTTGCTTCATATGGTCTAAGTTCTATATTATCTATTGGCTCGTATACATCAGAATTATAGTTAGAAATTAAAAGTTCTCTAGATTTAAATTCAATTTGTTCTTCAAGAAGAAACTTTGTTTTATTCCCTGTAAAATTACATACTACTAGTAATTTTTCATTTTCAAAAGTTCTTGTATATGCAAATACTTCATTATTTTCTTCTAAAATTAATTTATATTCTCCATGTATAACTACAGGATTAGATTTTCTGATTTTAATTAACTTTTTATAATAATTGAATATAGAATTTTCATCACTTAATTGTGATTTAGCATTTATTTCTTTATAATTAGGATTTACTTTTATCCACGGCTCTCCAGTTGTAAAGCCTGCATTTTCACTATCATCCCATTGAATTGGAGTACGTGCATTATCTCTACCCTTTGTATATATAGACTGCATTATATCTTCATGATTATAGCCTTGTTCTATTCTTTCATTGTACATATTAAGAGTTTCTATATCTTTATAATCACTTAAATCATCAAATCTTATGTTTGTCATACCAAGTTCTTCACCCTGATATATATATGGAGTTCCCTTCATTCCATGTAATAGTGTTGCAAGCATTTTTGCACTCTCTATTCTATATTCTTTATCGTTTCCCCATCTTGAAACTATTCTTGGTACATCATGATTATTCCAGAACAAACTATTCCAACCTGTACCCTCTAATTCTACCTGCCATCTTGATAAAGCCTTCTTTAAATCCAATAATTCTAACGGCTTTAAATCCCACTTTTCTTTATCTGGTTGTTGATCTAGCAAAATATGTTCAAATTGAAATACCATGCTAAGTTCGCTTCCATCCGGATTTGAGTATTGTTTTGCGATTTCTGGATTAGAACACCAAGCTTCTCCAACTGTTAATAAATTCTTATTTCCAAAAGTCTTTTCATTCATTTCTTTAATATATTCATGAAGCTTGGGACCATTTTCTTTTATTTTCTCATCTGGAATCTTACCTATAAGTTCAATAACATCCATCCTGAAGCCGCCAATACCTTTATCAATCCAAAAATTCATCATATCATAGACTTTATTACGCATTTCTTCGTTTTCCCAGTTTAAATCTGGCTGTTTTTTACTAAATAAATGTAAATAATATTGACCTGAGGCTTCATCATATTTCCATGCACTTCCACTAAATGTTGACTTTAAATCATTTGGTTCTTTTCCATCTACTGGACTCCTCCATACATAATAGTCTCTATATGGATTATCCTTTGATTTTCTCGCTTCAATAAACCAGCTATGCTCATCAGAAGTATGATTAACAACTAAATCCATAAGAATTTTTATGCCTCTCTTCTTTCCTTCTTTAATAAGCTCATCCATATCTTCCATCGTCCCAAAGTCATCCATTATATCTTCATAATCACTTATATCATATCCATTGTCATCATTTGGTGATTTATATACTGGAGATAGCCAAATCACATCTATTCCTAATTCCTTTAAATAATCTAGCTTTTCTATAATGCCCCTTATATCTCCAATCCCATCGCCGTTAGAATCATTAAAACTCCTTGGATATACTTGATAAACTACGCTTTCCTTCCACCATTCTTTGTTCATAATTTCCTCCATTTAATATATTTCTTATCTATTCTTTTATAATTGTCTGTTTCAAATTTTTGAAACATATTTTTTTATATTATCCACTGAACCAAATAAATCTGTAACTAGTAATAATAACATTTTTATATTTTTCTCTTTTAACCACCTTTGTTTAAATTCTTATAAAACATTTGCCATAATTTTATATACGTATTCAAGTATATTTATTATATAAATTGTTCTACTTAAACGCTTACGTAAGTGTTAAAAGTAAAATTACTATTCTTTTAGTAATTTTACTGTATCTCTTTCAATAACTTTATGTGGCAGTATTATATTATCTCCACTTTTCCCGGTTTCAAGCATGTCTAATATTCTCTCCATAGCTTTTTCACCCATTTCATGAAGTGGTTGAGCTATAGTTGTTAATGGCGGATTACTCATTTGAGCTATTAATGTATTGTCATAACCTATAATAGATATGTCTTCAGGAACTTCAATTTTATTTTTATGCATAACTGATAAAGCTGCCATAGCCATTTCATCACTTGTTGCAAATATAGCTGTAAACTTATCTTTTTCCTTTAGAAGCTCTTCCATACATCTGAGTCCGCTATCATACGTAAAATCTCCGTATTTTATTAATCTTTCAGTTACTTCTAAATCATAATCTTGTAATGCATTCATATATCCATTTATTCTTGGCATACCGGCTATTTTATCTTCTCTATAACCACTTATTAATGCTATTTTTTTATGTCCATTTTCTATTAAATATTGAGTCGCTGTATACGCTGCTTGTTGATCATCCACCTTTATATATGGTATTTTATACTTATATGACAAAGTAGACACTAAAATATAAGGTATTTTTAATGAATTTAATAAATAATAATATTCTTCAGTCATTGCTAAACTAACAATAATAATTGCATCAACTTGACGTTCCCCTAGCATTTTTATATAACTTTCTGCTCTAACACCATTTACTCCAGTGTTACAAAGAAATATTCCATACCCATGTTTATTTGCCCTATCTTCTATTCCATTTAATACTTCAGCATAAAAGTATGCAGAAACAATTGGAATTAATACTCCAATTGTATTAGTACTCTTAGTTACTAATCCCCTTGCTATAGCATTCCTTTGATATCCCAACTCTTTTATAGCTTCTAGAACTCGTTCTTTAGTTTCTTCACTATATCCATCAAGTTCATTTACTACTCTAGATACAGTTGCCACTGAAACGTTGGCCTTAACAGCCACATCTTTAATAGTTGCCTTCATATGAATTCTCCTTCAATTTAACGTAAACGGTTAACTCTGTATTGAATATATCATATTTTCTTTCATATGTCTATTGCTTTATTGTAAATATAATTGGTCTTATTAGATTCTTCTCTTATTTTACTTACTTCTTTTTCTCTTACTGTTTTCACATTCAATACTTGTCATTCCATATAATTATAAGGTTATTTTTCATACTTGCAGGTCCATTATTCATACGTTCCACAACTTATATTAACATAATATTTTTGAAAAGCTACCCTAATTTATCATTCATTTTCTATCCGTAATAAATCTATTCTTTAACAGAACCCATAACCATACCTGTAACAAAATACTTTTGTAGGAATGGGTAAATAATTAATAATGGAATAGTTGAAACAACAATTTTTGCAGAATTTAATGTCTTATTAGAAATATCTGCAAGACTTTGCAATTGTGCTGGATTTGTTACTTTTGTAATATCCACTGTTAACTGTTGTATATAAGTTTGCAATGGATAATTTACTGCTTTATTTATATATAATAATCCACTAAAAAAGTCATTCCAATGTCCAACAATACTAAACAAAGATATTGTTGCCAATGCTGGAAGAGAAATAGGAACATATATTTTAAATAAAATCTGCCATTTACTGCATCCTTCTAATTCTGCTGCTTCTTCCAATGATTTTGGCACACTTTTAAAAAAATTCATTAATAATATTACGTTAAATATAGGTACTGCCCCTGGTAAAATTAATGACCAAATAGAATCTAATAAATGTAGATTTTTTACAGTAATGAATATTGGTATCATACCTCCAGAAAATAACATGGCAAATATCATTAAATTCATATAAACATTTCTTAATCGAAATTCTCGTTTACTTTTTGATAAAGGATATGCCATTAGTACTACCAATATTAAATTTAATGCTGTTCCAAGAACAACTCTTAATACAGAAATTCCAAAAGAACGCCAAAACTGTCCTTCTTGCAATAATGTCTTATAAGAGGCTAAATTAAAATCTACAGGAAGTAATCCGACTAAATTTCCTGCTGCTGCTGACTTATTACTAAAAGAAATAGCTACCATATTTATAAGAGGAAATAAACAAGCTGCTGTAAGTAGCAATATAATACTCCATATAACTACATCTGCCAGCTTACTTCCAAAACTTTTTGACTTCAACATAATAATTCCCTCCTTTAGAAAATTTGCATATTTGCAAGCTTTTGAGATAATTTATTAGCAGATAACAATAATATACACCCAACTACTGATTTTAATAATCCTACTGCTGTTGCAAAACTATATTGCATTCCAACTAAGCCTACACGATAAACATATGTATCAATAATATCCGCTGTTTGGTAGACAATTGGATTATATAAATTAAATACTTGATCAAAGCCCGCATTTAAAATATTTCCTAAATTCATTGCTGTCATAAGCATAATTATAGGCATTATACCTGGTAATGTTACATGTATTAACTGCCTAAATCTATTTGCTCCATCCATAGCAGCCGCTTCATATAATCCTGAATCAATACCTGTCAGTGCTGCTAAATATACAATTGATCCATAACCAAATTCTTTCCATACATCTGTACCTATTAATATAGATCTAAACCAAGTATTACTTGCTAAGAATAGAGTTGGTTCATATCCAAATATTTTTAAAAACGAATTAACTGGTCCTTCATATGAGAAAATATTAGCTACTACTACAGCTAAAACTGCCCATGACAGAAAATGAGGTAAATATACAATAGTTTGAATTGTTTTTTTTGCCCATTTTTTTCTTATCTCATTTAAAAGTAATGCAAATGTTATTGGAACTATAGTACTTAAAATGATCTTTCCTATAGCAATTACTAATGTATTTCTTAAAATATTCATACTGTCTGGTATTTGAATCATATATTTGAAATTATCAAGTCCAACCCACTTGGATCCTAATATTCCTTTTGCCGGCAAATACTCTTGAAAGGCCATTATTATTCCAAACATTGGAATAAAGCTAAATATTATCAAAAATATCATACCTGGTGCTAGCATAAGATGATAACTTAGCTGCTTCTTCCCTTTTTCCATTAACTTCCCTTCCTTTCTCTTAATGAAAATATACATTTTCTTGTTAGCAGGTTGAACTCAAATACTCGTTTCATTCAACCTGTTAAAATGTTATTATTTTATTTTTTTATAGCTTCTTCAACTTCTTTTGTAATTTCTTCACCGCCAGTACTCTTCCAAGTTGCAACGAAATCATCAAATGAATCTATTGACGCTTCTCCTGTTACTATTTTTAAGAAAGTTTCATCTTGTAACTTTTGTAAATTTGCCCATTTCAATTTCATGCTCTTTGTTTGTCCGAAAAATACAGGATTAACTTCATTTACTTTAGTTTCGCTCATTAGTTTTGGAGAAATCATTCTTGAAGTATATCCACTCCATGCATCAGCACTTGGAGAATTTGGATTTGCCAAATAATCTTTACATTTTTCATAATTTCCCTTATCAGCTCCTAAAGATTCTGGATCTTTTTCTCCTTTAAGTGCTAAATCAATGTTTTTATACATATCGATTGTTGCATTATAATCATTAATAAGTATATTTACTGGTCTTACACCTGAATCTACACCTTTTTTGATATAGTCCATAAGTTCTTGTTTTCCATAATCTTCATATACCATCTTATCATTAATAACACTTGCTATTTTTACTAATAATTCTGGATGTTCAAATCCTTTTCTAACAACATAAAATTCACTTGCTGGATTTTGTGTATAAGTTGTATAAGAGGCATCTGCATTTGTTGGTATTACATAAGGAACCCATTTTGCATCTGGATTTAGCTTTTTAGCATCATTTAATGGATAATCTGGTGCCCACCATGGTCCAAAAAATGCGCCTGCTTGTCCATTAACAATAAGTGAAGTAACATCATCACCTTGTCTTACTGCCATTTGTGGATCAATTAAACCCTTTTTAAACATTTCAGAAACCTTCGCTAATCCTTTTTTCATATTGCTAGTTGTAGATCCAAATACTACTTTCCCATCTTCTTTAATCCATTGTCCTGGGAATGCATTATACATACCCAAAACATTATCCATTTGGAATAATCCTCCATAAACTCCACCTATATTAGCGGCTGACACTAGACCAATTGTTTTTCCAGCACCATTATTACCTGGATCTTTTGTTACAAATTGTTGAAGAATATTTTCAACATCATCCATACTCTTAGGTGCTTGTAAACTTAGTTTATCCATCCAATCTTGTCTAACCCATAACATTGTTGGTACATTAGCACATTGAGTAGATGGTAAAGCCATAAGTTTTCCATCAAATTTAGCACTTTCCAATGCTCTTCCATTATATGAATCGTACATTTTTTTAATTTTATCTGTAGCACAATTTTTGTAAACATCAGTTAAATCTGCTATCATATCACCATCAACTAACTGTTTTAATGTTGTTGCATCAACTTTCATGATATCAGGAAGATCACCAGTAGCAACTGCCATTGATACTTTTTGATCATATGGATCTCCATTTGCTGCTTCAAATTCATCTTTATTTTGAACATTTAATACATCTTTTAGATACCTTGTATATGCATTATTTTCAAAAGTATCTCCTTCTGGAAGACGTGGACTTCCAGGTGTATTTTTACCTATTGTATAAGTTATTAATTGCTCATATTTTCCATATGGAGTAGTTGCAGCCTCAGACTTACTACTTGTTTCATTTGCAGTTGTACCACTTTTATTTCCACATCCTACAAAGAATGTAGTTAACATAATAGCTGTTATCCCAAAGGTTGTTATCCTTTTCATTAAGTTTCTTTTTAACATACCATAGCCTCCTAATTTTATTGAAATAAATAATACTTTAACTGTAACTAGCTTTGGTTAAGTAATTTATATTGAAATTATAGCACTCAACAAATTATTCGAATATACTAAAGATTTTTGATTTATGCAAGTTTTTTATGAACCTGAAAACAACTACATAAAAATCAGCTGTTTAAAAATAGAATTTCTATATCTATTTTCAAACAGCTGATTATAGGCTATTCATTAAATTTATTTTTATCCTTTTCTATAGGAATACGCATTATGGCAACAGTTTTCTCATTTAATATACTTATAAATTTCAAATCACAGTTTTCACCATAAGTAAGTTTTATTCTATCATACACGTTTTTTACTCCATATCCTTTTGTTTTAGTAGTTAAAATTTTTTCACACATTTCTGGCTCCATTCCTACTCCATTATCTTCTACCTCAAATATAATATCTTTTTCTATTTGCTTTGCAGATATTCTCAGCATTCCTCTGTTATTCCTTTTTTCATCGATACCATGTAATATTGCATTTTCAACTAGTGGCTGCAACAATAAGTTAATCGTATAATATTCTTTGACTTTATCATCAATATCAAAATTCACATCAAAATTATAATTGTGCATCATAACTTGAATTTTAATATATGCCTCTGTGTTATTTAATTCATTTTCTACTGATATCACACTGCTGCCTTTATTTAATGATGTCCTATAAAATGTTGATAGTAATTGAGCCATTTCACTAATCTCATCTTCTCCTGATCTAATTGCCTTCCAATTAATTAGAGAGAGACTATTATAAAGAAAATGTGGATTTATTTGAGCCTGTAATGCTTTCATCTCATATTTTCTTCTAGCTATTTCACTTTTATAAACTTCTTGTATCAAAGTCTTTATTTTTACAATAAGCCTGTGAAAACTATTAATTAAAATACCAATTTCATCTTCTGAATCACTCTTTACCGTAACATCTAAATGTTCCATATCCATTTCTTTCATATTTTTAGTTAATCTTTCAATGCGATTTACTATTATATATGAAAGCCAGTACCCTACCACTAAAATTAGTAAAAAACAGATTCCCACTATTAAATAAACAGTATAAATAATATTTTTCGATGACTCTACAATTAAATTTATAGGTTTATAAAGATACACTGTCCATCCTAGATTATTTATATCACTTTTTATTAAAACATAATTTCTATTATTATAAGTTACACTATCTTTTTTGCCTTTATTTAATTCAGTACTTGGCAAGAAGTAATCATTTTCACCATCATAATTTTTATTTTCAAATATAACTTCGCCATTTTTATCTAAAACATACACTCCACAATTGGAACTTGATATATTATATAATGATTTAAAAAAACTCTCAGAATTTATTTTTACATAGAGAATATTTTGTATATTATTATAATTTTTATTTATAAATTGAACTGCTAAAAAAATATCCTTTTTATCACTAACAAACCAATGAGGTTGATATTTACCTGATACTTCTTGATACCAACCAGTGTCTTTAATATTATCCATAGGAATTATATAATCTGAATGTTTCACTATATTATTAGTAGTATAAATCGTTAATTGCTGTACCTCATTATGCAATGCCTTAAGCATATCAATATAAGGATCTAACATATTATGAAATTTATAATACATTTCGTAATAACTCTTATAATCATAATTAACCACTTCTAAAACCATAGGATTAAATGTAGTGTAATTTGCCAAGTTATTATAAACATTGGCCGAATTTTCGATTTCTGCAACTGATTCTGAAAAAGATTTTTTTAAGTTCTCTTTTTCTTGATTTAATAATAAGTATCTTGTTTGTTCATAACAAAATAATCCTAAAATAGTAATAGGGATAATACTAACTAGAAAATAAGTCAAAATTATTTTATGCCGAAATTTTAAATTCAGAAAAAACTTTTTTAATCTATTCACTAGCATCATCCCTTTGTCTATATTTTTCTGGTGTTAATCCATAGAACTCTTTAAAACTTTGACAAAAATAGGATGTATTACTATATCCCACAAGATTACCAATCTCTTTTATTTTAATATTTGTATCTTCTAGCATTTCTTTTGCTTTCTCCATACGATAGTTTTTTATAAAGCCATTAATACCCATACTTGTTTCCTTCTTAAATATACTGCTTAAATAACTTGGTGTCATATATACGTGTTCTGCTAAAATATCAAGTGATAAATCGTCTCCATAGTTTTTGTAAATATATGATTTTACCAATTCTATCTCATGTCTATTATTTAAAGATTCTTTAGAAAACCGCTTCTCCATACTATTTATAATATTATTTAATATATCACTAATCTCCTGTATCGTTTTGCAAAAATAAATTTTATCTATTTTCTCATTTAAATCCATTTCGCCTACCTTTTGCATTTCTTGATGTATATTCCGATAAATACTTGAGAGGATAAACTTTACATATATTTGAGAAAAAGCATTCTTTGCCGAAAATTTTTTTATTAGAACATTGACATGGGTTCTTAGGCCATAGAAATCCTTAACTTTTATATCATATTCAATATTTTTAAGCATAGTATTATCAAACTTTTCGTCTGTAGATTCTAATGATATCTCAAAATCTTTAGAAAAAATACAATTATTAGATATAAAAAAACGTTGTTCCATAATGTGTTCCATATTGTAGTATTCTTCCGAAATCAAATAAGGTGACGTTAATAAATTACTAATAGCAAAATAACAATCTACTTCATATTCTTCTAATATTCTATTATGTATTTTTATGCAAATTTTTTTTAATATGGACTCGTCTACAGAATCAAATAAAAAAAATATACTTTGTTGCGGATTTAAATTTAGATAGTCAGCTTTAATTTCTAAATTATTTTGAATTTCCTTTATAAATCCCTGATGATTATGAAAAAAATCATTATCAAACTCCATCAAAATCATCCTCTTATACTTATTTATAAAATCTGTATAGGCATCCAAAGAAAATCTTTCTCTAAGATTTTCTATTGATGTTCCACTTATTATCTTTAGTAGAACATGCTCTTTTTCAGTGAAACTTCTTATTTCTCTTTTTTGTTTTTCTTTCCTTTCCCATACCACTTCTTCAATAACGTTTTCTATTGTCTTTTTAAATTCCAGCTGATTTATTGGTTTTAAGATATAATTACTTACTCCAAGGCCTATTGCCTTCTTCGCATATTCAAATTCACCAAATCCACTAAAAATTATTATTTTTAAATTCGGATGTATTAATTTAGCACTTTTTGACAATTCTAATCCATCCATAAATGGCATTTTTACATCCGTAAATAAAATATCAACTGAATTTTCTTTTAAATACTTTAAGGCTTCTTCCCCATCACTACACTCTTTTATATCAAAATCAAAAGAAAATTTATTAATTAAAAATATAATGCCATCTCTTTCAATAAATTCATCATCAACAATTAAGATTTTAAGCATAAATTTTTCCTCCTATATCTTCCTTTAAATTTTAATAAACTATTATCGTGTAGATCATAAATACATATTATATAAGATTCAGTTAGTAATTAACATTACATTAGCTTTAATTACTAACTGAATCTTATATAATAATAATAAAACTTTACGTAATCGTTTAACATATGTTATTAATTTAGCACATATTTTTTTCTTTGTCCATATCACAATTCAAAGTAATAAAACGTCACTGTATATTTAAAGTATCTATACTGTTATTTGTGTAGCTCTAGTTTAAAACTATTAATTCACCTATGCTTCGTTGGGACTTAAATAATATACATCTATATTTTACTTTTGACTTACAGTTGTTTACCCTGGATTCGGGAAATAATCATAAAGTTTATTTTCTCCATAAGTTTCGTTATTATCTTCCCAAGTTAATCGTTTCCTTTATACTTTGAAATATATACCATACCAGAAAGAAATGATATTCTTTTGCGCAGCGTTGCATTTAAAAAATAATTGTAGGAATTTCTTCATTAAAAGTTGTTCCATCCTTGCTTGTCCTGCGCTTTAGATCAGGAGCATGCAGGGATGGAACAACTTTTAATGTTAGAAATCCACAATTATTTTTTATAGCAACCGAGTAACAGAGCACCTTCTCTTTCGGCGAACTGTCACATAACTTTAAGTTTTAGTTTAGATATCTATATTAAACTAATACTCTAGACATGCTAACTAATGCTTTTACTGAAAACTGTCTATAAACCTCATCTACTTTGCTCCTAAATCCATAGAGTCCAAGTTTACTTTGTTCCTCTATATCCTCCCTTAATTTTTTAGAAAATATTGGATCAAGTTCTACTGTTCTAATTTCCTCTATTATCCCTGTTTTAGCATTAATAATATATATATTAAATAAGTATCCACTTACTTCTGAAATCTCTTTTAGTCCAACTACTTTTCTCGACATATTTACTGAATAAGGTATATCTATCCACTGATGATTTCCAAATCTAAACAACATTACGATTACGTTATCTTCTTTAAAATATCCGTATTTCAAATCATCTTTCATTATAGTTAGTCTCTCTTTTTCTGTAGGTTCTTCGGCATAAAGTAATAAATTGCATTCATTATCTCTTATATCAAATTTTACTCCTTCTGGATATCGTGACACCCCATCCTCAAATGGTTTTCCAATTTCAAATAGCCCCATATTCCCAACTCCTTTTCTGTTATTATTAAATTATACTATAAAATACTCTTAAAATAAAGTCGAATATTATACCAAAAACTTTTTGTTATTCATCATTTAAATTATGTTTACGCATTTTCCAGCACAACAAAAGTAGTAAATAATACATCTACTATTTACTACTTTTTAAAATCGTATTGAGTTCCAACTTTAGCCATGAAGTTATAATCTGGCTTGACATCCTACTCTATAAAGTTTAAAACATAATGAACATTCTTTAAATTAAGCCACTCTTCTTTACTTATATTTCCCATATTATGTACGCTATTTATTATATACCCCTTAATCCCAAACCATAGTACTTATTTCACCATTGATAAAATTGTAGTCATGCTTAGTGCCGCCTTAATATTAGTAATCTCCAAACTGTTACTGAACTATAATAAGCTTGTCCTGATCTAGAATATGCTTATCAATCCAATCTACAACGAATCCTAATAAATCTTTTACTGATTCATCTTGATTCTCATCTATTTCTGCTAAATTAATACTATTAATTTCATTTATGAAATTTTCATGTTCTACTTTATGAGAAAAGAATCTTTTATATCCAATGCTTAACATATATTCTTCTTCTGATTTAAAATGAAATACTGTATAATCTTTTAATTCAGAAAGAATTTCAATAATCTTATCATATTTATCCACATAAAAATCATTTCTAAGAAGCTCATATGCACTGTTAGCTATTTCAAATAATTTTTTATGCTGCTCGTCAATTAACGATACTCCAATTTCATAATCACTTTTCCATTTCACCATAAAAACACCCCACTATTTCTAATTTTGTATTATTATAGCACAAACTTAATGATTTTATAATATATTGGTTTGTCTATTAACATTTATCTAACATAAAATAAAACAATTATTGGATGTTACTGAAAAAGAGGAGCTATAATTGTACTCCTCTTTTTCAGTAAATATTTAATTTTTTAAATATTTAGGAGATTAATTAATAACAACTCTTATTGTTATTATGATGTTTATGACATTTTATACAGCATTTATTTTTCTTCATATAATTTTTAAGATCATTAACTGCTTTTTCGTAACCTTTTTTGCATCCCTCTTTAAATCCTTGGCTTCTTCCTTTTTCAAATCCATCTTTATACATGTCTTCGCATATCTTTTTACACCCGTGTTTTTTATCTTCGAAACATTCATCTATATTATTGATTTCATCTATACTTTCGAACTCATCTTCATCATAGCTTTCCTCTTTTTCAAAGCATTCGTCCTCTTCAAAAAGTTTAATATCACTAAAACACTCAAAATCTTCTAGATCAAATCCAATTTTGTTATCCATCTTTTTCTCTCCTTCGTAATTTGCATAATAAAATTGTGTTGAAAAAACACCTAATTTTATATTATGCTAAGTAATTTTTTTTGTTATAGATTATGATAAAAATAGATAAAGTTTTATAGTTAATGTATATTTTTTATAAACCAGGTCAATCATTAAATATGTAAACATAATAACCCGACCTAATAAATAGAGATAGTATTTAAACATTTTGTTAATACTATCTCTTTTGCTTTTTAAATATTTATATATTAAATTGATATTATTAAATCCAATATAATGAAAAATGAAAAATTTTTTTCATTTTTCTTATTATTAACTAGATAATATATTGAATTGGAACATTTTATATAATATAATTTAATTGTATTTAAGTATATTTCAAACCTATGCCGAAATCTTCCCTTAGAATTTCGGCATATAACCTTTTTTATTAATCTAGATAATAAGTATTAGTTGTAAACATATCTAGTACCTATTATCTTTTTCATTATGTAATGTATATTACCATTATAGCTTTAATAATATTAGGACTTGCATTCTTTTATAACAGAATGATTCATCAAATATTGTTTTTTCTTCATGCATGTATCAAAATTTAAATTTTAAATTAATCTTCTTGTCCAAATTGGTTGGACTAATCAACTTATACTATATAATATAATAGTATAGTATAACCTATCTTATATTAAGAAATCCACTTTGAAAAGACACTCTATAATTTCATTGTAAAGGATTAGGAAAACAGTATATATTATAATATATAATCAGGGAGGGAATATATTATGAAAAGAATAGAAGCAATAATAAGGCCTTCAAAGCTTGAAGATATTAAGGAAGCATTAAAAGATCACAATATAAACGGTATAACTATAAACCAAGTTATGGGATGTGGACAACAACGTGGATGGAAAGAATACCACAGAGGTACTGAGGTAATAACTAACGTATTGCCAAAAATAGAAGTTCAAATAGTAGTTGAAGATGATAGAGTTGAAGAAATTATTGAATTAATTATATCAATTGCTAGAACTGGTGAAGTCGGAGATGGAAAAATATTTGTTGTTGACATAGCAGAATGCGTGAGAATTAGAACTGGTGAACGCGGAAAAGATGCATTATAGAAATGCCTATTCTAAAAAAGTGGTAACTTACCGAAAGGAAGTAGACTCTGTTATTTCGGTTGCTATAGAATATGACTGTGGATTTCTACCAGTAAAAGTTGTACCCATTCCTGCATGCTCCTGATCTAAAGATCAGGACAAGCAAAAATGGAACAACTTTTACTGAAGAAATCCTACAGTCGTATTCTAAATGCAACACTACATAAAAGAGTCTACTTCCTTTCTAGTATAGTATATACTTTTGAGAATAAGTCAAATAATTAACAAAATTACTCATATACTTTTTCAAAATTAATATTGAATAGGGGTTTGATTTTTAATCAAGATCCCCCCATTTCAATTTCAATTCTAAATAATGGACTATGAGTTTTTTTAATCATCAACTAATCTGTACCCTACCCCGACTTCTGTATAAATATATTGTGGATCTGCAGGGTTTTTCTCTATTTTTCTTCTTAGGCTCGCCATAAAAACCCTAAGTGACTGAGTTTCATTCCCTATTGAAGCTCCCCAAATTTCGTTAATAATAAAATTATGAGTTAATACTTTTCCTGAATACTTACAAAGGAGTGCCATTATTTTATATTCTATGGGAGTTAAATGTTTATCTTCACTGTTTATAGTCACTTTTCTTTTATTAAAATCTACTGCTAAATCCTTAACTTTAAACACATCAATACTGCCTTTTTCATTTGTTACAGTCATGCTATGTCTTAAGGATACTCTAATTCTTGCTAATAATTCTCCTATTCCAAATGGCTTTGTTAAATAATCATCTGCACCTTTATCTAAAGCTTCAATTTTCTGTCTCTCATTTTCTCTTGCAGAAACAATTATTATAGGAACCTTTGACCATTCTCTTACTTTTGTAACAACTTCGATTCCATCAATATCTGGAAGTCCTAAATCCAATATTATTAAATCAGGATTATGTGACATTGAAAGAGCAATGGCTTCATTCCCTTTATCCGTTTCTATATAATTAAATCCTTGAACTTTTAAGGATGCTGTTATAAAATTTCTTATAGGTCTATCGTCTTCAACAACAAGGATATGCAGTTTATTATCCATCTACTTTTTCCTCCTTCGGAATATCAAATTTAAAAGTTGCTCCTCCTTCATCTTTGTTATAAGCAAAAATTGTTCCACCATGTGCTTCAACTATGGATTTGCAAATTGCAAGGCCTAAACCAACACCTCGTCTAGAATCTGAAACTATATTTCCGTTTGTAAAAAATCTATCAAATATATTTGGTAATATTTCTTCACTTATTCCCATACCATTATCACTTACCTCGAAGATAACACTCTCATCATTTTCATGAAACTTTACTTCTATTTCTGATTCTATGGGAGTAAATTTTATGGCATTATCAAGTAAATTTATTATGACCTGCTCAATTAGACTACCATCCATTGGAGCCATTATTACATTTTCAGAAACTGTTACTTTAATATTATGATCTTTAAATCGTTTTGAAGTCCTTTGAACCGCTTCATAAACTACTTCTTCTACAATCTCCATATTCTTTTTTATTTTCATCTTTCCTTCATCAAATCGTGTCATGCTAAGTAAGTTTTCAACTAATCTTATGAGCCACTCAGTATCATCGTAAACACCTTCAAGTAATTCGCTCCTAGTTTCTTCTGATATGAGATTTCCTGTTTCAATTATAGTGCTTACTGCTCCCTTAATTCCTGCAAGGGGGCTTCTTAAGTCATGAGAAATTGACCTTAAAAGATTACTCCTTAACCTTTCGCTTTCTACCTCTAATTTAGAATTCTTTTGGGTTTCTGCAAGGATTTCTCGGTCTAGAGCAATATAAATTTGGTTAGCAACTGTTTCAAATATAAATTTTTGTTCAGGTTTTAATTGACCATTAGTACATGAAATTCCTATTACGCCTAATATTCTTCCATTACTTTTTAGAGGCATATAATAACCTTTTGCTCCATAAAAGGTATTTGTTCCTGTCCCTGACTCTTTATCATTTAATAACGTCCAGTGTGCTACAGCTTCTTCATCCTTACTTAATAAAGCTCTGTCTTTCTCACCTTTAGTTGCAGTATAAATAAAAGGTGTAGATAATCTATTTTCTTGAACTAAATAGCAAATAATAGTTCTTTCAAGTAATCTTGATAAATATTTTATTCCTATCCCTACAACATCTGCAGTACCTGTTGCACTTAATAATTTTTTGCTTACCCTGTACAAAATTTGTGTTCTATTTTCTCTTAGCAACGAATTTTGCGCTTCTCTTTGAATTTTATTTGTAAGAGTACCAATGATAAATGTTACTATAAGCATAATAGGAAATGTTGCCAGATAGCTTTTATCATATACTTCAAGAGAATATCTTGGTTCTGTAAAAAGAAAATTAAATAGAAAAATGCTTATAATTGAACTAGTGAACCCTAAAAGGTATCCTCTTGTTTTCATATTAACTATAATAACACCGAGTATAAATATCATAATTATATTAGCTTCACTAAAACCTATATAATCAATTAATAGCGAAATCATTGTAGATAATAGCATTATTAAGCTGGATATTAATATCTCTCTTTTAGTCACATTGAATTTTATTTTATCCTTCTGTATTATCTTTTCTTTTCCCTTATAAAAAGTTGAATTTGGTATTACATACACATCTATATAAGAGTTTGATTCCATAAGTTTATCAACAATATCCCTAGCATAAAAATGAAATAAATTCTCAGGTTTCTTATGATTTTTACCTATAATAATTTTAGTTGCATTTCTAAATTTTGCATATTGAATTATCTGTTCAATAGTATTGTCACCATATGCTGTTACTACTTCTCCTCCTAATTGCTCCGCTAAACTAAAATGTGAATTAAGCCTTTCTCTATCTTCTTTACTCAAATTTTGAGATTTTGTTGTCTCAACATAAAGAGCTATCCATTTTGAATGATGAGCTTCAGCCATCCTTGTGGCTGTCCTTATGACTCTTGAAGATGAAGGTGATGGGGAAATACAGGCAAGCACTACATCTGATGTTGGCATTACAGTTATCTGTCCTTTTGATAATCTTACACTTTCCACCTCATAATTTACTCTATCAGCTGTTCTTCTTAATGCAATTTCCCTTAGGGCAAATAGATTATTTTTAGTAAAAAAGTTATTAAAAGCTTTTCTTGTCTGCTCCTTGCTATAAACTTTTCCCTCACTAAATCTATTAAGGAGTTCAGTCGGCTCAATATCAATTAATTCTACTTTATCAGCTTCATCAAAGACCTTATCCGGAATTGTTTCTCTTACAGCAATATGTGTTATACTTTCAACTATATCATTTAAGCTTTCAATATGCTGAACATTTAAAGTTGTATAAACATCTATTCCAGCCTCTAAAAGTTCCTCGATATCCTGCCATCTTTTTCTATGCCTTTCAGTACTAGCATTGGTATGAGCAAGTTCATCTACTAATATTATCTGTGGCTTTCTATCAAGAGCCTTATCTAAATCGAATTCTTTTAATATTATTCCCTTATAATTAATAATCTTAACGCCAATGTCTTCAATTCCACTTACTAAAGCCATAGTTTCTGGTCTAGTATGAGGTTCTATATAACCAATTACTATATCCTTGCCCATCTTTTTCATATCATGAGCTTCCATCAGCATTGAGTAACTCTTACCAACTCCAGCTGCATAACCAAAAAATATCTTCAATTTCCCTATCGAAGAATCCTCTTCATCTTTTTTTATTTGATTTAAAAGATAGTCTGGATTTGGCCTTTCATGAATATCTATTTAAATTCCTCCTTACTCTCATATAGTTGTGTCTTCTATTTTAGTAAAATTATATAGTAGTTAATACAAAAGAAGTATCTTTCCTAAACTGTATTAATCCATTTTTGAATAGATATCCTCTTCTTTCACGCTTGAATAATTATAAAACTCTATATTGCTTCCTTTAACTTTTCCTTTTAAACTTTTGGTTCTAAAATAATTCTGTTCATTATTTTCAAAAACTATTTCTATTTCATTATCTTCTATGCTATATTTTGCATAAGTATAAAATACATCCTTATAAAAATTATTTATAATTGTACAATTACCATTTGAGTTAAGTTCCAATATAGTATTATCGGAGGATCTATATCTTCCGATATATGGGTCGTTGCTACAACCTACTATAAAAATACTACTCATTATAAAAATTAAAAATACAGAAAGCATCTTTTTCATAGTAACTCCTCCAGTCCACATAATATAAAATGCACACAACTTCAATCTACTTTTTGTTTAAAATTGCAGCTACTTCAATATTAACTTTCATAATATTTACTCTTGTTTCTCCAAATACACCTAAAGTCCTGTCCTCAGTATATTTATCAACAATTTTGCGAAGATCAGCTTCACTTATTCTTGATGCCTTTGAAACTGCAGGTATTTGAATTGCTGCTGCTTCTGGACTTACGTCAGGATCAAGACCTGAACCCGAGCTTGTTAATAAATCAGTTGGAATATCTTCTTTTTTAACTCCAGGATGAGTATCTAAAAATTCATTAATATCTTTTTCAACTCTTTCTTTAAGTGCTTCATTAGAAGGTGCTAAATTTTGTGATCCTGAACCTACACCACTATATGCTGACTTACCATTTTCATCTTCTTTTGTATCAGCTTCTGTATAAGTGTTATAATTTACTGCAGAAACTCTGCCTCTAAAGAATCTAGGATCTGTAAAATTTTGACCTATAAGTTCTGATCCAACTTCTTTTCCATCAAAAACTACCATACTTCCGTTAGCTTGTTTATTAAAAATTAACTGACTTATTCCAGTCATTAAAAGAGGATATATAAGCCCACAAAGTATCATTAAAGTAATACTTACGAGAATAGATTTTTTAATTATTTTCATATAAAAATCTCCTTTTTGTTGAAATACATACGATTATTTATTTTAAAATACTTAATAACATATTTTTCTGAAATCTCAGAACTTCAAGAAACATTCATTTGAAAAGAAAGCCTGCGGCTTTCATTCTCAATTGTAAATTGCTGACTGTTAACTGACTAAATTAGCCTATATTAAGAATTCTAACTAGTGGAGTAATAACCATATCAATTATCTTTATTCCTATAAAAGGAACAAGTACTCCTCCGCCTCCAAAAATGAGCATATTTCTAAGTAACATCATTTCTGCTTTCATAGGTTTATATTTTACACCTTTCATTGCTATTGGAATAAGCAATGGTATTATTATTGCATTAAATATAAGCGCTGAGAGTATAGCACTATATGGTGTTGAAAGTCTCATTATATTCATTATTTGCATTTCAGGTATAGCTACAGTAAATATAGCGGGTATAATAGCAAAATACTTTGCTACATCATTAGCAATACTGAAAGTAGTTAAAGCCCCTCTTGTAATCAATAGTTGTTTTCCTATCTCAACTACTTCTAGGATTTTTGTTGGATCTGAATCTAAATCTACCATATTGGCTGCTTCTTTAGCTGCTGTAGTACCACTATTCATGGCAAGCCCTACATCTGCCTGTGCTAGAGCTGGTGCATCATTAGTTCCATCTCCAGTCATTGCTACAAGTTTACCTTGTTCTTGTTCTTTTTTAATAGCAGCAATTTTATCCTCTGGCTTGCATTCAGCTATAAATTCATCTACTCCAGCCTCTTTAGCAATAGTTGCAGCCGTCAACGGATTATCACCAGTACACATAACAGTTTTAATTCCTATTTCTCTAAGCCTTTGAAATCTTTCAACAAGACCTGGTTTTACAGTATCTTTAAGATATATAACTCCATATATTTTGTCATTTACACAAACTACAAGAGGTGTTCCTCCAAGTTTTGATACTCCATTAACAGCTTCATCTAAATCCTTCGGAATAGTTCCTCCCATTTCTTTTATTCTATTTCTTATAGAATCAGAAGCTCCCTTTCTTATAGCAGTGCCATCACGTAAATCTACTCCACTCATTCTTGTTTGAGCTGTAAATTCAATAAAATCTAAGCTTTTATACTCTTCTTCATTAACTGTTGCTTTGCTCTTTTTACCAAGATCAACTATAGATTTCCCTTCTGGTGTATCATCTTTTAATGAACACATTACAGAATAATTTATTAAATCTAACTTATCTGTTTTTCCAACAGATATAAAATCAGCTGCCAATCTATTACCAAATGTTATGGTTCCAGTTTTATCAAGAAGCATTGTATCTACATCACCACAAGCCTCTACAGCTTTTCCCGACATGGCTATGACATTAAATTTAGTGACTCTATCCATGCCTGCAATACCAATTGCTGATAATAGACCTCCAATTGTTGTAGGTATTAAACAAACAAGAAGTGCAATTAAAGTAGAAATATAGATTGAAACTCCTGAATAATGGGCCATTGGATAAAGGGCAACTATAACTATAAGAAATATTATTGTCAAGCTAACAAGTACAGTATTAAGCGCAATTTCATTTGGAGTCTTTTGCCTTGATGCTCCTTCTACAAGAGAAATCATTTTATCTAAAAATGATTCACCTGGTGTTGCTGTTATCTCAATCTTTAACCAGTCACTTACAACTTTTGTTCCTCCTGTAACTGATGCAAAATCTCCTCCACGTTCTTTCATAACAGGTGCTGATTCACCAGTTATTGCTGATTCATCTACAGAAGCTATTCCATCTATAACTTCACCATCATTAGGAATTATTTCTCCATTTTCAACTAAAACTACATCTCCTCTTTTTAATTCATTTGCATTTATGATTTTAGTAGTTCCATCAGGATTTAATAGTTTTGCTACAGTATCCTTACGCATTTTCTTTAAATTTTCAGCTTGAGCTTTTCCTCTCCCTTCAGCTACTGCTTCTGCAAAATTTGCAAAAAGTACTGTAATAAACAATATTACTGCTACAATGAAATTGTACACTCTTAAATTACTACCTTGATCGCCAAATAAACTAGGTAAAAATGTAAGTAATAAAGTTATGATAAAACCTACTTCAACTACAAACATAACTGGATTTTTTATCATATATTTAAGATTCATCTTTTTAAAAGATTCTATAATTGCTTCATTCAATATTTCCTTTGTAATAAATTTTGATTCTCTTTTTTTATCACTCATATTATTTTTTCTCCTTGCATTCTAATTTCATAATAATCAAGGTCTTATCAATTCCACAATGTTAAGTGCTCTGCTATTGGTCCAAGAGCTAAAGCTGGTAAAAATGTTAACGCTCCAATTATTAAAACAATAGCAATTAGAGTTAATGTAAACATTTTATTATCTGTTCTAAAAGTTCCTGTTGTCGTTGGAATTGTTCTTTTAGCTGCTAAAGAACCTGCTACTGAAAGAAGAATTATAATTGATAAGTATCTTCCGTAGAACATAACTATTCCTGTTGTAGTATTCCAAAATAACGTATTATCTGCCATTCCTTCAAATCCCGAACCATTATTTGCAGCAGATGATGTAAATTGATAAACGATTTGGCTTAAACCATGAAACCCTGGATTTGATATTCCGGCTAACCCTTGTGGAACCACTAAAGCTAAAGCTGAAAACATTAATATTAAAAATGGATGAATGATTATAGCTAAAGCTACTAGTTTAATTTCCTTCCCTTCAAGCTTCTTTGATAAAAATTCTGGAGTTCTTCCTACCATAAGTCCACATAGGAAAACCGTAAGAATTGCGTACATCATCATATTCATAAAGCCTACACCTTTTCCTCCAAATATAACATTAAGCATCATATTCATAAGAGCTACTGCACCACCAATAGGCGTTAATGAATCATGCATATTATTAACTGTTCCTGTTGTAAAGGCTGTAGTCACTGTGGTAAATAACGCCGATTGACCTATACCAAACCTAACCTCTTTTCCTTCCATATTACCCATAGCTTGGCTTAATCCTACATGAGCTAAAACCGGGTTACCTGCTTTTTCTGCAAAATAACATATTGGTAAAGCTATAATAAATATTCCTGCCATTGCACCAAATATTGCCCACCCTTGTTTTTTATTCTTTAACATTAAGCCAAAGGTATAAACTAATGCTCCTGGAAGCATCATCATAGATAATAATTCAATCAAATTTGATAACGGTGTAGGATTTTCAAAAGGATGAGCCGAATTCGCACCAAAGAAACCACCACCATTTGTTCCTACGTGTTTTATAGCTTCAAGAGCTGCTACAGGACCCATCGCTATATCCTGCATTTTCCCCTCTATTGTAGTAACTGTTTTAGTTCCTGATAGAGTTTGTGGTACACCTTGACTTACTAGAAGAATCCCTATAACTATAGAAAATGGTAATAAAACTCTTGTTGTAATTCTTATTATATCTACAAAAAAATTTCCCATTGTTCTTTTACCAATTATTCCTCTCATAAAAGCGAGAGCTGCTGCAAAACCTGTTGCTGCTGATGTAAACATCATAAAAATTATAACTATCATTTGACTAAGATGAGAAAGTCCAGATTCTCCACTGTAATCTTGAAGATTTGTGTTTGTCATAAAACTTATAATTGTATTAAATGATAAACTCTGCTCCATTCCATCTATTTTATTTGGATTTAAAAATAAAATCCCCTGAGCTCTAAGTATTACATATCCTATAAATACCATAACTGCATTAACTACAATAATTGAGAAAACATATTCTTTCCAATTCATTTCCTCATTTTTGTTTATCCTGCATATTTTATAAATAAAATTTTCTATTGGATTGAAAAGCTTGTCTCCAAATGTTTTTTCACCAGTACTAACATAATATAAATACTTTCCAAGTGGAACTACAATTATCATAAAAAGTAGTAAAGTTATTATTATTTGTAACCATTCCATAAACTATTCCTCCTGATTTACTTTCAATAATTAAAATTTTTCTGGATTAAATAGTGCATAGCCTAAATATCCAAAAAGTAAAATTATAATTGTAATTAGAATCCACATATATATCCCCTCACTTTTTTATTTATTGATTTGCCTTTCACACCAATTCGCAAATAATGTAACTGAACAAAAACCTAATATTAATATTACAAAAAAAACCACGTCTAACATTATTCCTCTCCCTCCATTATTTATTTTCTTAATTTGAATAATTTTCTTCATTCCTAGTAAAAGTAATACCGATTAATTCCAAAACAAAAAAATAAGGAGTATTATTCAAATAACTTTATATTTGAATAATACTCCTTATAATATAAAAATTGGGTTAAGATTATTTTTTTCATCATAAAGATTGTATAAAGATTTTATAGGACTATTTCTTCTTTTTTAATTTATCTTCTGCTTTTCTTATGTTTTCATCAACTCTAAATTCAACTATTCTGCTTATTAATTCATAAGGAAGCGACTTATCTATGGGAAATTGCACTGATCCTTTTGCCCCTTTATATTCGGATAATTCATCTTTAAATTCATTAATTCCACTAGGCGTAGGGTAAAACCCTATATGATTTTTATAAGCAGCAAAATGCACTAAGTTTCCATGCAGCACAAAAGTAGGCATTTGATAACTTATTTTTTCCGCCGCATCTGGTGCCGACTCTTTTATAACTTTTCTTAATGTTTCTAATATTTCCTGAATCTCAGGAGAAAACTGCAAAATATATTCATCGATTGTTTTATAAGTAACCTTATTTTCTTCCATCCTTTTCTCCTCTATTAACGAATTCATCTATTATCTTTCTTGCAAGAGTATATTTCTTTGGTATATTAGGAAAATTATCTATTGAAAACCAGTTTGCATCCATAATTTCTTTACCATCAACCTTTATTTCTCCCGATTCATATTCTGCAAAAAATCCTATCATTAGTGAATTTGGGAATGACCATGGAGAGCTATTAAAAAATTCAATATTCTTCACCTTTATTCCAACTTCCTCAAATACTTCTCTCTTCACAGTGCTTTTTAAATCTTCTCCTGCTTCAACAAATCCAGCAATTAAACTATACATATTATTTATAAAGCCACTGTTATGAGCCAGCAATATTTTATCTCCCTTTGTAACGGCAACAATTATTGCTGGGCAAATAACAGGATACATTACATGATTACAGTTTGGACACACTTTAGCGATTTCTTCTTCTTTATTTTTTGTTTCTGAGCCACATTTACCACAGAATTTATGAGTTCTATCCCAATTTAATATTTGATTTGCCCTTCCAGCTACTAAAAATAATTCTTCATCAATAAGAGGACCTACCTCTCTTAAAGATATCAATTCATAGCCATCCTTTAATTCAATTTGAGAAGATGCTTCTACACCAAAACACGATTGTCCTGACATTTCCCCTAAAAAGAATTCGCTTTCATATTTAACATTCAAATTCTTAAGTTCATCTAAAACTGGAATATTTATTACATCATTCTCTCTTTTAATTAATAAACTTCCCTTAAAAAATGTGAAGTAAAAATCACTAGCCTGACTTTTTTTAGATATATTCGATAATATTTTAAATTTATTGCTCATAATTTACTAAGTCCCTTCTCACTACATTATATTATGTTTAGTTCATCTATTCTTTAAAGGTTTTAAATTTATCTAAAAAACCATCTTTACACATTAATATATTGATTAACTTATCATTTCAAATCAATATTAATTTTAATTATAGCACTAATTCCAAATTTATGTGAATATTCTCACTCAGTATCAAGTGAAACTTGATTCAAGTGGGGGCTAATTCCCCATCTGAATCTTATAATAACGATGATATGGTCATAAGTGACGCTAATGCACTTCAAAATTAAGGGTATCTTATCTGCATTCTAAGCACAATTAAAAAGGAAAGAATGCATCATCTCCATCCTTTCCCTACCTCTCTGCGTTTTAATGAAATATGAAACCATAAAGTTATATATATCCAATTTAAATATTTGACTTATAATTAAAATAATTATTCATTCTTGTTAATTTTGAGTGTATCACTATACTAGAAATAATTAACATATTGTTTGCAGTGTTTCATTGGGATTTTGATGGTAGTGATTCTTGACTAGAAGTAGTTCCACAATGCTTGTTCAGCGCCTGTCGTTGAAGCAAGCATTGTGGGTACAACTTCTAGTCGTAGAATCATCCATTAAAATTCCTAGAAACCGAAACACAATATGTTATTTATTTCGGTAAGTTACACATAAGTCTAAGTTATAAGTTGCTTATCTTTCAAGCAATTCCTTAAAGACCTTATTATGTTCTATATCTTTGCTTAAAGCTTGAATAACCCTTACGATTTGTTCTCCCTTTATCTCTTCCTTATTACTCATAGCTATTCCAATAATATATGCCTTTATTATTCTGTAACTGTTAATCAGCACATTAACGCTTTTAACCAAACTTTCCCCCTTATTAAAAGGAATTAGATCTTTAAAAATTTGATTTACTAAATAATTTTCAAAAACATAAGAATAGCTTTCTAATTCTTTAAAATACTTAGGTGTATGATTTAAGAATTCACTCATATTATTTACTTTTGTCATACCATTTATATAGTCTTTAAGGCATTCTTTTAATCTCACGCTTCTTATATTTTCTACAAGAGCACTTTCTGCAATATCTGTATAGAACTTATTGTCCTCTTTGAATTTTAATCCCCTTAGCCTGCTGTAATCTGACTCTTCATCATTAAATTCTTCTAGCAATTCTTCTATAAGGTCAAACTCTGATGAAGCATGTGCCTCTTCAATTTGTTCATAAAAAGCTTTAAGTATATTTAGCCTTTCTTCAATAGAGAAGTTTCTTGACTGCATAATATTTATTGATATTACTCTTATATCCCAAAAGTATTGAAGAAGACTATCAGTTCCATCAAAAGCTGCACTATCTATTATTCTTCTTATTTCAGTATCCTTCTCTTCTAGTTCTTCTTCCCCTTCAATAAATTCCATTTTGTCCTTATTTAAAAATGCCATAGCGCATATTTCCGGACATGAAGGTAATCCGTTCTTTTCATAGACATCATCCACAATATTAAATACTCTAGGATAGCTCTTGCAAGTTATACAAAGCTCCTCTTCTCCAAATCCACCATGAATATCACAAAGCATATTACAATTTAAAAACGGACATCTACTCTTTTCTTTAAGTACCATAAATCCCTGGTTAAACGAATCATGTTCATCTTTATTTCCCACATATTTTCCGTCTAATAATTTGTTAAAATCCCCGGTACTATTTTTATATTTATTATAGGTATCTTCATCTATATTTATATCCCATCCAGCACAACAAGTATCCGTGCAGCTTGAGCTAATACATTTAAATTCTGCCATATATTTAGGCATAAAAATATTTACTTTCATAATTTGCTCCAATCTCTTCAATATAAACTACATTGTATCACTATTGTGACTGATAAACTACTTGTAAATTTGGATTTAAATCTTAGTAACATAATACCTTTATAAGTTATTCCTAGACTTATAACTTATAAAAAAGTATAAATTTTTCATTAAAACATAATCTAAATTTGGGCACTATGATTAGAATGACATATGGAGGATAGTCAAAATGAAAATAGTTAATAAGATAATGTTCATTATCATTATATTTGTCATTATTCCAAAACCAAATAATAATTGTACTAATCTATGCATTAGCTCAAATGCTGCTACTAGAAAATCAGTCAATGTAGGAGTATTAGTATCAGATATCACTGATCCATACATATCCCAAATCAAACAAGATTTAGAGAATATCCAAAAAGATAATGCAAATAAAGTTAATTTCACTTTTTTTGATGCAAAAGGAAATCAAGCTACACAAAATGAGACTTTAGATACCTTACTCAAAAATAATATTGATCTTTTCTTGGTAAATTTAGTTGATACAAATACACATACAATTGATAATTACATTGATAGTGTTAAACAAAAAGGTATTCCATTAATTCTATTTAATTCCGAACCGCTAACCAAAACAAACCAAATGATTGGATATAAAAAATTTGCTATTATAACAACCAATCCTAAAGAAGCAGGTAATTTACAAGGGAAGCTTATTTCAGATATATGGAATAAATATAAATCAACTATAGATAAAAATGGAGATGACACAATGCAATATGTAATGTTACAAGGTGAACTTGATAATATAGGCGCAATTGAACGAACAAATTCTTCTATTTCAACAATCAAAAATGAAGGAATAAAAACTCAACAGCTTGCATTACAAATTTGTAACTGGAACCAAGAATTAGCTAAAAATGCTGTTGAATCACTTCTTCTTAAATTGGGTAATAGAATAGAATTAATAATTTCAAATAATGATGCAATGGCAATAGGTGCTTTAGAAGCACTTCAAAAGCACGGATATAATATGGTAGATAAGTCTAAATATATTCCGATTTTTGGAGTGGACGGAATACCATCTGCCCAAGATTTAATAATAAAAGGTTTTATGACAGGTACTGTTGTCGAAGATCCTAATGACACAGCTGTAGCACTTTATACAGTAGGTATGAATTTGGTTAATAATAAATCCCCTCTAGAAGATACACCTTATAAATTTGATGAAACAGGATTTATCATTAGAATTCCTTATCGCGGAACTTTTCCAAAAAGTTGATTTTAGTATTTCACTCACCACAAAATTGTGGTAAGTGAAAACTTGCTTGATTCTAATTTTTTAGTCCTTCGGAATAACAAAGTCTACTCACTTTTGGTAAGTTATGTAATAAATTAAGTATATATATTATTTATAATATTTTGGTGCAACTTTTATTGTTTTGAAGAATTCATCGTCATGAGCAAAGAATACTTTTGCATCATACTTCTTTTCTAATGATCTCACTTTATTAATCGATTTAAAGAATGAGAGACTGTCATAAAGCAATCCAGATGGTTTTGCTGGCGGCCCATATATTTCCGAGGTATACACACAATCTTGTGGAAAGATAAGAGTACCTTCATTTTCCAAGTGAACTACCAATCCTAATAGTCCTGGTGTATGACCTGGGAGATTTATAATCTCTACCCCTTTGGCAAATTCAAAATCATCTTCAACTAAATGATATTGTTTTACTGAAACATCTAAATCTGCTTTTATGTATCCTCCATGAGTCAATGGATCTGCATTTAATCTAACCTGTGTCTGAGCCTGCATGAAATCAGCTTTTGAAACATACACATCAGCATGCCTAAACATATCTAAATTTCCTGCATGGTCTAAGTGCATATGAGAAATAATAACTTTCTTTATATCCTCTGGTTTTGTGTCACATAAGGCTAATTGATTCTCTAGCCTCTGTTCCTTTGTTTGATATAACGGATAAACTTCTTGAAGATTTTTAGGCCAATATCCATTCATAGCCTCTGGATTGCTTCCTAAATCATATAATATTTTCCCATCAGGATGATCTATCAAAACAGCCATTACAGGCAGCTTAATCCATTCATTTTTTACGTGCGGGTTACTATAAGTCCCCATAGTTGCCCCACCAACCACATTATTTTTATCCGTTTCCAAATATCCTGTATCTAAAATATACACTTTCATATAATTCTCCTCCTAAATCATAGGTTAGTGTAAAGTATTTACACTACTCTTTTAAATTTTTTCTTTATATATCAAGGGTTCGAGCGTTTTTTTGTACAAAAAAACAATGCCCCCCCTAATTTCATGTTATAATCGAGTTCCGCAACACCA
>NZ_MZGT01000039.1 GCF_002029255.1 Clostridium chromiireducens | reverse complement strand
TAGAAATACTTATAACAGTATTGAAAAAGAATGACTTATTCCCCTAAGTAAGTCATTCTTTTTCGTTTTAAAGTATTTTATTATCAATATTAAAAACATAAATATAAATAAAGCACTAAATAAAATCAATCACCTTTATTGTCCTTAATTTTTTCTGAGACAAAGTCCAAAATTAACTGTCTATGCTGTGTCTTTATATCATTATATTTAAAAGCTATTCTATTATGTCTAGAATCATTAGTGTAATCTAACCTAACTTTTTCACATAGTGCCATAATTTTTTCATTCCTCAAAGATAGAGATACAACAGCGAATTTAGTGTCTATTTCATTCTTTGGAACTATGAAATAGACTCCACCTGCACTAATATCTACCGTATATGTTTTTCTAAATGCCCTAAGATATCTTGATTCTACATTGTTTAGTTTTAGATAACTTGTTTCTGGTGGAAGTATTGAATATTCAATATCAATAACAATTGGAAGCCTTTCGAATTCCCTTCTATCAATAGCTAGAATAAACTTCGGAATAGTAATTAAAACAGCTTGTTCAAAATCACTTTGGCTAGTTCCTATTACAATAGAAGCACATTTTATAGCTTGACGTGCATGAACTAAGATCAACTTAACCTGCTGGTCTTTACTTAGCCTTACAAAATTCTCTTGTCTCACATCAATGGTAAGACCTAAACAGTTTTCAGATACCTTTTTTACTTTTCCTTCAAACAAAGTTTTATTGGGTGTAATAAATTTAATCATGTCATTTTCATTTATAATACTCACATCTATTAGCCCCATATATAACCCTCTCCTTTTTCTCAAAATAAAATAAACGCTCTTATATTCATATACATATATAGATATCAAATACGAAAATAATCCTTTTTTTTATATTTTACCCATAGAAATTTATTCAACCTAATACAATAATAACATATTTTTGACATCAATTAAATTTATTATCATATATTTGTCTATTCATAAAATATTATAGATTTTATTTTATAATTTTAATTCCAGTTTGCGCTGGAATCATATCATGAATATATTTAGCATCATCTATGGAAAGTCGAACACACCCGTGGGATACCGCTTCACCTAAGCAATCATCAATAACTTCTCCTATTTCATTATATGGGACGCTATGAAATAGATAATTCCCGTTTATTTGTGTAAAATACTTTACATGTATCTCATTTATTCTTAATTCTTTCCCTTTTAAGCCACTATAAAAATTGCCTTCTATAGTTGGATTTTCTGGCGATCCTATACTACACGGAAATACTTTTATATTTACCCATGAATCTAACTCTTTATGATAAATATAAACTTCCCTTTTTGATTTACTTACAGCTATAAAGTAATTTGTATCTGAATTTATCTCTTTAGAATTCAATTGTGATTTTATCATTTCATTCACATTAATTACCTTTTCTGTTTGCTCATCATTCTTAATCTGTGATTTTATAATATTTGATTTAGGTTTAGCATCAATATTTAATAATTTTACTGCTGTCTCCTTACCCACAATACCATCCTGTTTTAAGCCATTTTTAGATTGATATTTAATTATGGCATTATAAGTTTCCGTCCCATATATACCATCCTCCTGAATATTATAGCCCTCAACAGTGTTCAGCAATCGCTGTATACTTTTTACAACGTCGCCCTGAGAACCTAGTGAAAGTATCTTACCACTATTTTGTAATGCCAATATTGTAGTAGAATTCTTTATGGTATCACTGGTGGTATTTATCGTTGCGGCATGAGCATTAGTTTTTATACTACATCCTATAATAATTTCTGCCACTGCCAAACTTAAAATTGTTTTCTTCATATTATTTATTCCCTTTTCTCTTTTGCTCTTTATTTTTCATTTTTATCTTATTTGTGAATTATAATCCTCTATATCCTTAAAATGCATAATAAGGACACACATTACTTTAATTCGTAATTCTATATAAAAATCTGACAAAAAAATTAATAATTCTGTTCAATAGATCCTTTGTCCATTATCTTGAAACTTGAACTTCTCTAGATAAATATATTTATTTAATCAAAAAACAAGACCAGGGCTTATTCTTAAACCCTGGTCTCATTGAGAAATTAGTGTACTTCTATTCAACTTTCTCTACCAAATTATTATCAATCAAAACCTTCAAAGAAAAACTTCGAAGCGTATTATCAAAGCTTATTGTTATTTTATCTTCCTTAAGTTCCTCTATCTCTCCCATTCCATAAGCCTTATGAGCTATCTTATTTCCTACTTCATAGCCATAAGTCTCCACAGGCATATCATTCAACTTCCCTTCGACTATAAACCTTGAAACTTCTTTAAATTGCCCTTTTCTGTTTCTTGGTGAAAATAAATAAAGGTTATCTATTGCCCGGGTTATTCCAACATAAAATAATCTTCGCTCTTCTTCAATGTTATCTTTTATGCTATTTGAATGAGGAATTGTTTCTTCTACGCAGTTTATAACATATACATTTTTAAACTCCATTCCTTTTACGCCGTGAATAGTGCTTAGAATAACTCCCTCTCTTTTTGTATTCTTCTTACTTGCCTCTATACTTTCTTTTACTTCTTCTACATGTTCTAAAAACTCAAAGATAGTCTTATAACCTTCTGCTGACAATTTAAATTCTTCAATTATATCTTCTAAATCTTCAATACTTTGACTAAATTTTTGAGCATAATCTCGTAAGTGATCTATGTATCCTAAATCCATAACAATATACGCAATCGCTGAGGATAATGATATCTTGTTTAAATAGAGTATATCTTTTCTTAAATCATCAAGTTTTTTCTTCTGAAAAGGTGGTGTATCACTTTTATTTATTAATATAGTGAAGGGACTTTCTTCTTCCCTGTAATTTCTTATATATGCAGAGTTACTTTTACTTATATATCTAAATGGTCTGTTAATTATTTGCAAGAAACTGTCCCTATCAAATTCATTAATTGATAATTTTAAATAACCTATTAAGTCTTTGCATATAAAATGTTCAAAAAAATTATATTCTCTATCTAATAGTGTAAAAGGAATCTTCCTCTTTGTTAAATTTTCAACAATCGTCATTGATTCCATATTAGTTCTATATAATATAGCATTATCTTCATATGAAATACCAAGATCTTTATTATTACTTATTATCTTTTCAATACTCTCTGCCTGCATTCTCTCATTATAAGGGCTGGACCATTTTATTATTCCTTCGCTATCCCTATTCCATTTTATTTCCTTATCATTTCTCTCTTTATTAAAGCTAATTACTGACTTCGATTTATCAACTATATTCATTTTGCTCCTATAATTAATTGATAAATAATACTTTTTGCCATTCTTAAACATTTTATCGAAACTCACCATATATTCTGGCTTAGATCCTCTAAATGAATAAATGCATTGATCCTCATCTCCAACAGCAAAAAGACAATTGTCTTCGCCCCCATTAATCAGCTTTAAAAAATCAATTTGCATTTCATCGCAATCTTGAAATTCATCAACAAGCACATATTTAAATAATTTCCTATAAGATAACAACATTTTCTCATCTTTTTTTAGTAACTCTAGCACTTCTATAGCCAGATCATCAAAATCTTTTTTATTATTTTCATGTTTATAAGCTTCATATTTTTCTAAAGATTCTTCAAAAATTTCTTTTGTAAGGGAAGGTTTAAATTCCTGCAAAGAAACTCTCGATGTTTTATATAAAGATATATTATTTATTGCTTCCTTTATTTTATCTTCATTAACTTCATCAAAGTATTTACTTAAAACATTACTTACAATTTTATGTACAACAGCTCCATCTACAATATCTATACTTTTTCCGCATCTTAAAAGTATCTTATAAAATAAGCCATGAAATGTCCCAAAAAACGGAGAAACATCTGCATTGAACATCTTAGCATATCTATTCTTCATGTTTTGAGCTGCAGCTTTTGTAAATGTAATTACAATTATATTTCCATTAGGTATTTTTCTATTTTTAACTAAATGATTAACCTTATTTATTATAACGGTTGTCTTTCCAGATCCTGGAGCCGCAACTATTAAGGTATTCTTTTCCTCAGCATTTACTGCATTCATTTGAAACTTATCAAGATTGTACCCCACAATTAAAATCCCTCTTTCTTTAAAATTAGACTCGCCTTTACTTTCGTTATTTCTATAATAAGTTATACCTCTTTTAGATTCTTACCAAATTTAATACACATATTTCAATTCTGTCTCAAAATCTCGAATATTAAATTTTTATATTCAAAAAATTATAATATCACTAAAATTAAGTTAATAGCAACTATATTGTAATCAAACGGTTATAGATGTACAATAGTTTTCTTATATCCTTATATCATAGTAAAATCAATACTTCCTAAGTTTAAATATTATATTTGTGTACTATAATCGTACTATTCATATAATTCATTTAATTTATTAGCTAATGCAATATCTTTGTTTGGGTACAAATGAGAATAAATGTTAAGAGTTGTTTGTACACTTTCATGACCTAATCTTTCAGATATTGCTAAAGGTGCAAATCCTAATTCAATCAATAGTGAAGCATGCGAGTGTCTAATGTCATGTATCCTAATTTGTTTCACTTTACTTAACTTACATATTCTAATTAGATGCTGTCTTAAAAAATCTGTTCCAAATGTAAATATTCTATCATTTTTGTTGTAGTCGTAAATAGAATTTATATATTCTTTTATGTCTTCTACTAATGAATCTGATATACTAATTATTCTCTTACTTTTTCGGGTCTTAGGAGGATTTATGACGTCTTTTTTTAGTAGCTTAGTATATGTTTTGTTTATGTTTATTGTTTTCTTTTCTAGGTCTATATCGTTAAATGTGAGCGCTAATAATTCTCCTCTTCTTATTCCTGTCCAAAAAAGTATTTTAAATGCTATTGTTACATTGGGATAATCGCTAAAATTAATAAATTTTTTAAATTCTTCTATTGTCCAAAATTTCATATCTTCTGCTTTATTCTTTCCCATTGAACCTGCTTTTAATGCTGGACTAGTACTTAATCCGTAGTATTTTATTGCAAAATTAAATATAGCTGATAATTGAATGTTAATTGATTTTAAATAAGTATTTGATAAACTTTTATTTTTTAATGCATTTTGCCATTTTCGTATATGGTTTGGTGTAATATCTGTAACGTTCATATTTTTGAAATAGGGTTTTATTTTATTATTTATTAAAATGCTTTTATTAGCAAATGTTGTAGTTCTCACATTAGTTTTTGCATGCTCAAGGTATAGCTCTGTAAGTTTTTCGAAAGACATATCACAATTATTTCTTTGTTTTGTTAAGAAATCTCTTTCAAATTCTTTTGCTTCACTTTGCTTTTTAAATCCTTCCTTCTTTTTCTTTTTTCTTTTGCCTGTCCAATCTGTATAATAAAATGAGCAATACCAGGTTCCCCTTTTTTCATCCTTATAAATTGGCATATTTAAATTAATCCTTTTCTTAATTTTTTATTTTTTATTAATCTATGAAACTCCCTTTGCTTTTCTATGATGCTTAATTCATTATTTAGAATTATTAAATTTTTACCGTTTATAAATGTCAATATCCCCTTAAAATTGTCACTAGAATTCATATATTTTACGAAGAAATCTTTCTTGTTATATTTTACTTTATTAGTTTTCATATATTTAACCTCCTTGAATTACTCCCAGAGGTATGTTAATCTAATAATTGCGATACCTTTGGGTATTATTGTTTTGCAATTCTGTATGCTTTGGACGGTATCAGGATTGCTTTTTACTTTTTATTCTTTTCTAATAAGTCATTCTTTATTAAATTTACAATATAATCTTGGATCGTTGTATCTTCTTGGACTGTTTTAAGTTTAATTTTCTTATGAAATTCATCTTCTAACCTTAAAGTTATTGTTTTCATTAATTCACCTCCTATAAATATATTAACTTTTTAAATGTTTAAAGTCAATACTTAAAACATTCAATAATGTTTTAAGTATATCTTTTTCCTTTGTAATTTTGTTTATATTTGTTTATTTGTATACGAACTTTCCTTTCTATTAGCTAATTAGTGTGTAGTGTCCTTGTGACCGCACGTGGTGTTTTATTTTGTGCATTGTGTGGTTGCTATCTTTATTGTTATGTAGCCTATGCGGCAACTGAGCATAGGAGCGTAGCGTGCTCTTTATACTGCTTTTTCTGTGCTAATACATTTTAATCACACTAAGTGCAATTTTATTGTGTCATTCGCCACTTTAGGGCGAATGACATTTGTTAACTCATTATTCATATATTCTCTATACAATAGATACTCTAAATATGGATAGTATTTAATCTTGTTTTAAAAGAAATGCTAATTTCTTAAATTCTGTATTAGTAAAATTAATCAGTTTTTTCTTCTTAAATTAGTCGCCTAAGCCTAGTATTACCTTAGGCGACTTCTGTATCATGTCGCAAATGTTTGGGAAATATAAAACGGTTATCCTATAATGGCTATATTAAAAGGTCTTAATGGTATTTGTTTCGGGAAATAAAGTTGTCGCAAAGTTGTCGCAACCTTCTGTCGCGAGGTAACTTCTGTCGCAAAAAGTGTGGTGATTGACTTTGGGGGTGTTCCTTTGTAGGGTGAATTATTTAGTTGTAAAGATAGTCCCTTCTATCACCTAATAAAATCGTACTAAAAACGTACTGAAATATTTTAAATTTAAAAATATTTTATTTAAAATTATGGAATTTGTGTAATATAAGTATGGAATATTAATGATTATCAATTCTTGTTTAAATCTTCATATAGATGTACAATAGTTTTAAGTATTTTAATTAATAATGAGATAATATACCAATTATTAAACAGAAATTATTTTATGTTTTTATTTAAAGGAGATTGTTATGGATAATAAACCCGATTTCAATGTAAAAGATGAAAGAAACTTAACAATGCTAGTTGATTTTTATGAACTAACTATGGGAAATGGCTATTTCGATAAAGGACTTAAAGATAGAATAGCTTACTTTGATATGTTTTTTAGAAGAGTTCCAGACGGTGGTGGATATTGCATAATGGCCGGCGTTGAACAATTAATTGATTACTTAAAATCTTTAAAATTCACACATGATGATATAACTTATCTAAGATCTAAACAGTTGTTTTCTGAAGAATTTCTCGAATATCTTGAAAACTTTAATTTTAGTTGCGATGTTTGGGCAGTTCCAGAAGGAAATCCTGTCTTTCCAAATGAACCACTTGTAACTGTTCGTGGTCCTGTAATTCAGGCACAATTTTTAGAGACAATGATTCTCTTAACAATAAATCATCAAACATTAATTGCAACAAAAGCTAATAGAATTTGTAGAGCTGCAGAAGGTCGTCCTGTAATGGAATTTGGCTCAAGAAGAGCTCAAGGGTATGATGGTGCTATTTATGGTGCTAGAGCTGCTATTATAGGTGGCTGTAGCTCAACTGCCTGCACTATGTCTGATAGAATGTTTAACATACCTGCTGTAGGTACAATGGCTCACAGCTGGGTTCAATTATATGATACAGAATACGATGCATTTAAAGCTTGGGCCGAAATTTATCCTGATGATTGTGTATTACTTATAGATACCTATAATGTTATAAAATCAGGTATTCCAAATTCAATAAAAGTATTCAACGAAATCTTGAAACCACTCGGCAAAAGACCTCGTGGAATCAGAATTGATTCTGGTGATATCACTTATTTGACAACAAAGTGCAGGCAAATGCTTGATGAAGCTGGTTATCCTGATTGTGGCATCGTAGTTTCCAATTCTCTTGATGAACATATTATAAAAGATGTATTAGACCAAGGCGCATGCATAAATTCATTTGGAGTTGGTGAACGTCTCATAACCGCAAAATCTGAGCCAGTTTTTGGAGGCGTATATAAATTAGTTGCTTTAGCTGGAGACAACTCAATTATTCCTAAAATAAAGATCAGCGAAAACGAAGAAAAAATCACTAATCCTGGATTTAAAAAGATCGTTAGAATATTTGACAAAAATTCTCATAAGGCTTTAGCCGATTTGATAGCTTTAAGAGATGAACATATTAATGAAAATGAACCTCTAGTAATATTTGACCCTATTCATACCTGGAAGAGAAAAAAGATCAGCAACTATTATACTAAAGACCTTCAAGTTCAAATCTTTAAATCTGGTCAGTGTATATATGAATCTCCAAGTGTTTTAGATATAAAAGAATTTTCTAAAACCGAAACTGATAAACTTTGGCCTGAAGTATTAAGATTTGAGAATCCTCATACTTACTATGTTGACTTATCGCAAAATCTATGGTCACTAAAGCACTCTTTACTTCATAAATATACTAATTCATATGAAACACAGGATTAATTTCTAGCTCAATAACTTTCTAGATATTTTTCTATAATAAGTTAAAAACTTATTTGTGCTCATATGTAAATAAGAAAGGATTAGAATATACCATCATATTCTAATCCTTTCTTATTTAATTTAATAGTTTACATTTATACTATTTTCCTCATCATATATAGATAAATTCAAAAAGCCATAATCTTCCTTTATAATCTCTTTAAAGTTTAAACTATTTGATTCAGTACACTCGTTAAAAATACATTGTGACACATCTTTTCCTTCAAACGCCTCACTTGTTATTATAGGGCACTCCTTATAACATTCAACTCTCTCTCTCGCTGTTGACCAAAATGGACACCTACTCATAATCCCCCGCCATCCTTTTCTCATCCTCGTAATCTCAAATTAATAAATTTATGAAATCATTATATTACAAATACTACAAAAAGTAAAGTTTTACAAATATTTTTATATATTTACTCCAGAAAGTTAATACTATTAAAAAAAGAGCATCTTTTATGTTAAAGATGCTCTTTTTATAAATTTTAATATTACCATTTATTTTTATTAACAGAAATATCTATTACTTCATTTTGAAATGCTCTAAGTAATGCCTTTTCTAAAACCTTTTCCTTATCAAAGTTTTCTATGTCTTTACATACTGCAAAAACCTTGTTTTTCTCGCCATTAACATTTTTATAAGTTAATGTTACGTTAGGTTTATCATATTCTACTTCTAATATCTTTATCCCCCATGATATCTGAGCAAAATCCCCATCCACTATCAAATTTGTTAATTCTTTCAACTTAGCATTGTCTTTATTTGGATCATTAACTATTATTAATTCTTCTCCAACTTTATATTTTCCCACAACAATACGCCTCCTTATTAATTCAAATATTATTTGTATTTTTATCATAGGCTATATAATTTCAAGTCTGTAATAAAAATTAGTATCTTTTCTGTGGTTTAATTTAATTGTATACTATTATTGTTCCAAAAGAATGTTAATAAATTAACATTCTTTTTCTTACTTTTATTTTAACAGACTTTTCCTAACTATACAATAAATTTTTATCATTTTTCATTTAATCTGTGTAATATTTAAGTTAAAATAATGTAAACTGAACATTAAAATCATTTTTATATATTATAGCTTAATAACACTCATTTATTTATAAATAATAATTGTTTCTAAATAACATTAATCAATATCGTTGACTATTTATTTATCTTCATGTTATAATTTCAACATAATCTTAATAAAAGTGAGGTATTAAAGATGGATTATATAGCTTCAATTTTTAAAGAAAAAAAGCTAAAGTTAACTCCTCAAAGACTTGCAGTATATAACTATTTAATTGGTACTACTACTCATCCTTCGGCCGATGTTATTTATACAGATATACATGTCCAATACCCAACTATGAGTTTAGCGACAGTTTATAAAGCCTTAAAAACATTAGTTGATGTTGGATTAATTCAAGAAATAAATGTTGGTGAAGGTAACTTTAGATATGATGGAAATTCTTCTCCCCATCCACATTTACAATGTTTAGGCTGTGGTAGGGTTGATGATTTTAAAGACTTATCTCTTGATAATCTTAACTCTTTAGCGGAAGAGCATACTGACTATAAAATTGTTTCCAATAAAGTTTATTTTTATGGGTATTGCAATAACTGTAAGTAATTTCTATTCTCGACTATAACGTTAAATAAAAGTATACTAAATGAAGTATACTTTTATTTAACGTTATAGTCTTTTTTTCTCTATATACCGTATATTATTAATATGCACCTCATTATTAACATATAATTTATTGAGGTGATACATAATGAAAATTATAATAATAAAGAAAAAACTTTTAGCAAACACAGTGCTATATTTGAGCTTATTTGCTGTAATTATAACTCTAATTTACTTTATATCAAATAATTTTGAATCTATCCAGACCATTTCCCCTATAAACATTTCCCAAGATGCACACTATGATTTAACAGGTGATGGTATAAAAGAGACCCTCGAAATGTTAAATTCACAGAATAAAATTGATTTTAACATAAAAAGTTCTAAATATGATTATTATCTTTCTAATGAAATTAAGGATAAAACACTTTTCACTATAAATAATCATTGGGAGCCTAAAGTTTTTATTCATGATATTTCAAGAGATAATATACCAGAAATAATTCTTATTGGTTCTAAAGATAATAAACCTACATCCTATATTTTTCATTGGAACAAAGATAAATTCAATCTAATATCTTCGAATCAAAATAACATATCTGGCATATTAGATTGCAAAAATTCAAGAACTCCTCAGTTCTATTCATTATTATCTTCAGAAGGACTTTCTTCATTAAAAAGTTTTATGCTTATTAATAATAAATCATTGGATACTAGCAAGGAAAATGTAACTCTTCCTTCTCTCGATTCTGCTACACAATTTATAAACTTAATTGAATTTCAATATTTGCCTGATGATCTTCCTGGCATATTTACATCTACCATTGACAAGAATAATTTATCTCTACTTTGGACTTTGGACAAAGAGAATTATTCATATACTTTCCAAAATGCTTTCTTCTATGATTATAGATGGAATGACTCTGGAGAACCATCTTCTATAAGATGGAGACTTTCTTTTGAAAAAAGTGATAAAAAAGGTTCCAATGCTGGTAAAAGTGAGCTTGTACTATTAATAGATTTAAATTTAGATCAAATTGACTCATCCTATAAAATTAATAGTATACAGAAAATTTCATAAAAATATGAAGGCCGCATTATGCGGCCTAAAGGGGGATGAGGGGTTACTTAATGAAATAAATAATTTATAATTCATTAAGTTTGTAAGAGAATGCTTTCTCTATTACATTAATATTATTGACATGTTTTTCTATTGTATACACATTTATAAAAAATATTTTTAAGATTTTTAAGCATCCTTAAGTTCCCCTCTTTTATAAGCTTCAATGATACTATCTATAAATTTTATTCTATCTGGATGAGCATAGCTTCTTAATGCCATTAGAAATTGCAAATTCACATCATTTTCACTAATATTTTTGCTTGCACTATGCCTTCTATTACTTTTGTCCCCATTTTGATTTTCAGTGCTCTTTGAGCTCACAGTATTTGCATTTGACGTACTTGAATGCTCCTTTGGTGTTTGATTAACATTCGGAAACATATTCCTACTAAAATCATTACTTTGAGTATTCATATTACCTTGGAAAAGGTTATTATCTAAGTTTAATCCCATCATTTGAGCTAACGAGCTTAAATTCCCCATATTGAATCCATTTGTATTCATTGAAGCTAACATATTCCCCATATTATTCATATCAACATTTCCTCCTAACAACCCCATCAGCTGCATAGGATCTATCCCAAAAGGAGTACTAGTATTATTTCTGCTGCTGGTATTGTTATCTGTTTCGTTCCTTATTGTATCTTGTTCTCTATGTTTACGCTTAGACATCTTAAATTCCTTTCAACTATAATTGCCTCTTTTTAATATATGTATATTATCATAAAAATGTTTATGTTTTTGGCATTTTTTTAGAGGGCTTGAAGCCCTCTATCCATTATCCTAGCAGCAACAATTAGATTCTTGATTTCCACCGAATCCTAAAAAGCTTCCACCGCCACATAATAAGAATAATAAAATAATTAAATATGATTTATTACAATTTAGCAATCCTGAACCACATGCTATTAATAAGAATATGATTGGTGTACAACCACTTCCACCTAATAGCCCTCCTCCAGAATAATTAGAAGATGTTGAGGTACAGCAGCACTCTTGTCGTCTCTTCTCACAGCAGCATTTATTCTTCTTTCTAGACATATTTATCTCTCCTTCCTAAATATTTCAAATTTTAACAAGTTGTAGCACAACCGTTATTGAAAGGACTTATTCCTCCGCCAAAACCTTGCCCACAACCAAAGCAATTATTTAATCCATTGCCAGCAAAGCTATTATTGCAAAGGAATAATATTACTAGTATAAACAAGTATGGTGAACAATTATTTAAGAATCCACTACCTCTGCCATTGTTTCCTTGATTACAGCAGCAATCATTTTTCTTCTCACAGCAACATTCCTTTTTCTCACAGCAACACTCACAACAATTATTCATTCCTCTGCCGTAGTTATTTCTTCCACAACCGCAATAGAATAATATTAATAAAATCCAAATCCAGCTACCAAATCCACCATTACATTGCCCTTGTCCAAAGCCACCCATTCCACCTGGAAATCCTCCGATTCCTGGCCCACCGAAGCTTGGACCGCAACTATAATTGTTAGACATTGAATCAGAACAATCATCATCACATGAATTTAAACCATTTAGGATATCATTCATCTCCATTTTTATTCCTCCTTGGAAATATTTTTTCTTTTTTATACTATATATTATTCCTACCCAAAACTTTTGACACTATTTTTTATAATTTATAATTTAAATTATTTGTACAGTTATTAAGAACAAATTATCAAATAATGTCTGAATTTTAGATAAAAATAACCTCCTACAAATATTATATTTGTAAGAGGTTATTTGTTTACTATTATATATACATATATCTAAAATTTTTTATTAATCTAAATCCGTCGCGAATTCCAAGAAAAGATTATCAATTAACTGGTCTCTTCCATCCTTATTTAAAGATGAGAAGAAATATAATTTATCTTCAGGATTTAACTTCAATGTTTCTTTTATTATCTTTTCGCTTTTTTTCAAATCATTTCTTGTAAGCTTATCACTTTTAGTAGCAACAACTCTAACGTCATATCCAAAGTGTTTACTCCATTCATACATCATTATATCATCACCTGTAGGCTTATGCCTTGAATCAACAAGCAGCACTACTCTCTTTAACTGTTCTCTATCAGTTAAATACATTTCAACAGTTTTTCCCCAGCTATCTTTTTCTGCTTTTGATACTTTAGCATATCCATACCCTGGTAAATCAACTAAATAGAAATCATCATTAATAAGAAAAAAGTTAACTAATCTTGTTTTTCCAGGGGTTTGACTTACTTTTGCCAGCTTCTTTCTGTTTGTTAAAGAGTTAATCAATGAACTCTTTCCAACATTAGACCTTCCAACAAAAGCAACTTCCACTCTATTATCAATTGGATATTGATCTCTTTTTACTGCCGATGTTATAAATTCAGATTTTTTAATTCTCATTAGTATCCTCTCCAATTAGCGCATTTTTCAATACCTCATTAACTTCCTTAGCAGAAATAATATTTAAACTATTTCTAATTGAATTTGGTATCTTATCTATATCTTTCTCATTTTCCTTAGGAATTATTATAGTATCCACTCCAGCTCTAAATGCTGCTAATGATTTTTCTTTTAAACCACCAATCGGAAGTACTCTGCCTGTTAATGTCACTTCTCCTGTCATTGCTACATTATGCTTAACCTTCTTACCTGATAATGCAGATACAAGTGCTGTTACCATTGTAACTCCTGCTGATGGGCCATCTTTAGGGACAGCTCCCTCTGGCGCATGAATATGAATATCTTTTTCCTTATAAAAGGCTTCATTAATTCCAAACTTAATTGCATTAGCTCTAACATAACTATATGCAGTTTTTGCTGATTCCCTCATGACATCTCCCAGTTTACCTGTAAGTTCAAGTTTTCCTGAACCTGTCATAACCATAGCCTCTATAGGAAGCGTATCTCCACCATAAGCTGTCCATGCCATTCCCGTTACTACTCCAATTTTGTCCACCTTGTCAATTTTATCAGAATCGAATGTTCTTTTTCCTAAAAGTTCTTGAACCACGTCATTTTCTATTATAAACTCATTCTCTTCTTTCTTTAACATTTCCGCTAATGCTTTTCTTATTAAGGAGCTTATCTTTCTCTCTAACCCACGCACTCCTGATTCTCTTGTATATCCCTCAATAACCATTCTAATAGACTCATCATCTATTTTAATCTTATCTTCAGGTATATCCAATTCTTTAAAAATCTTTGGAATCAAGTGATTCTTAGCTATATTGAATTTCTCTTCATAGGTATATCCTGATACTTCAATAACTTCCATTCTATCTAAAAGTGGTCTTGGAATTGTTTCTAAAGTATTAGCTGTTGCTATGAACATCACTTTTGATAAATCAATCGGTACTTCTAAATAGTTATCTCTAAAATCTTTATTTTGCTCACTATCTAATATTTCTAACAATGCATCTGATGGATCTCCTTTATAATTTGAACTTATTTTATCAATCTCATCAAATAACACAAGAGGATTCATTGATTTTGCCTCTTTCATTGCATAAACTATTCTACCTGGAATAGCTCCAATATAAGTTTTTCTATGACCTCTAATCTCAGCCTCATCCTTCATACCACCGAGAGAGATTCTAGTATACCTTCTATTAATAGCATGTGCTATAGATCTCGCGATAGATGTCTTTCCTACCCCTGGAGGTCCAACTAAACAAAGAATTGGGCCCTTTTGAGATTTACTAAATTGTCTTACTGCTAAATATTCAATTATTCTGTCTTTGACATCTTCCAATCCATAGTGTTCATTATCTAAAATTTCTCTAGCTTTAGTAACATTAATACTTTCCTTTGTATATTTACCCCATGAAATGTCCAGTATCCAATCTAAATATGCTTTAACAACATTCCCTTCAGATGAGGTAGCACTCATGCCTTTAAGTCTAGATAATTCATAATTAGCTTTATCTTTTACTTCTTTAGTTAATTTTGCCTTAGCTATTCTCTCCTCATATTTTGCTATCTCTTTTTTGTCTTCATCATCTTCGCCTAATTCTTCTTGAATAGCTCTTAGTTGTTCCCTTAGATAAAATTCCTTTTGTTCCTTTGCAACAGTATTCTTTACTTTGTTTGCTATTTTACGTTGAATTTTAGCTATAGAAATTTCTATCTTAACTCTTTCTAAGACTTTCTCTATTCTTTTCGTCAAATTTATAGTTTCTAATATATCTTGCTTTAACTTTTCGTCAGTTATAGCGTAGGAAGCCACCATATCAACAAACTGACTTGGCTTTTCTGATACATCAATTAGTTTTACTACATCTCCGTAATTATCCTCACTAAGTTTAAGTAATTTCAAAAATTCTTTATTTAAATATTTTATATAAGCATCTAATTCTTCATTTTTAACTACGTGATCGTCTAATTTCTCTGCTGAAACCTTTATATAATTTTCTTCTTCCTCTATATATTCAACTATTTTACCTCTTTCTTGTCCTTCCACAAGAACTCTAATAGTATTATCAGACATTTTTAGGATTTGTTTTATTTTGCATATAGTTCCAATTGAATAGATTTCATCCTGATTAGGCTCTTCTATTGCTGAATTTTTTTGACCTACAAGAAATATTTCTTGTTCATCTAGCATAGCTTGTTCGATAGCTGCAATAGATTTTTCTCTTCCCACATCAAAATGTACAACTACATTAGGAAAAACAGTCAATCCTCTTAAAGGAATTAGCGGAATCGTATATAACTTTTTCATAGTACTATTTCCCCCCATATCATAATCAAATTATTTATTTTGACTTATCTAGTATACACATAATAATTATTTTTTTCAATGATTCTTCATATAAAAACTTACTACTATCTTATGTTTTATACAGAATAAGTAAAACATAAAATAGTTTCATAGTTTCAAATAATTTATTCAACATAATTAGTTCGCATATTATTTAGTTATCTATTATAACATATATAGATTAATAAGCAATAGATGTGATCTAAAATAAAAAAGATTAATAAATAATATATAACATTTATTATAATATTATTTATTAATCTAAATTTTCTTCTAAATAAAATCTATAGAGCGCTATTCCCCTCAGCAGATAGTATTTCCCTATCTCCTTCACATATGACATCTTTATCCTCTATTGCAAATTTTATAACATCCTTGAAATTAGATACTGGAATTATATCTATTTCGCATATTTCATTTAATGAGTCATCATAGTTATCTTGTGGAATAATTACTTTTTGTGCTCCGCCCTTAAATGCTGCTGATATTTTTGCCTTTACACCTCCAATTGCTTTCACTGATCCCAATATACTTATTTCACCTGTCATTGCAACGAATCTATTCACTTCTTTCTTATTTATAGCACTATAAATTGCTGTTGCTATACTTATTCCTGCTGATGGCCCATCAACCGGCATACCCCCAGGTATATTTATGTGTATATCATATTTATCTGTGCATAGGTCAAACAAATTATCTAAAACTGTAAGTACATTTTGAATTGATGAATACGCTGTACTTTTCATTTTTATTTTTTTATTATTATTAGTTATCTCTTCCTCCTCAACTATACCTGATATTTTTAATTCTCCTCTTCTTCCATTTACCCTCTTGCAGCTAACTTCAAGAGGCATTAACATTCCTATATTAGCTCCATATACTGCTAATCCATTGACAACCCCGATTTTAGATTTAGTTGGAATTTTATTACTCACTATTTTATTATATTGGCCATTTTCTAATACCCATCTAATATCTTCTAATGTTATTTCTTTTCTATCCTCATTAATTGCAATTCCGGAAGCTAGTTGAATTAAATTTATTACCTCTCTTCCATTAGTGCAGTATTTACTTACTTCTTCAATGCCATCTTGCGTTATTTCTAATCCTACTTTATTAACACAATTAGCAGCTATTTTTTCTATTTCTTCTGGCAATAATGCTCTAAAAAATATTTCTACACATCTTGATCTTATGGCTGGTATTATTTCTTCTGGCGATCTTGTAGTTGCACCAATTAATCTGAAATCTGCTGGAAGTCCATTATCAAATACTTCCTTTATGTATTTGGGCATATTAGTATCTTCTGAACTATAATACGAGCTGTCTAAAAATACTTTTCTATCTTCTAAAACTTTCAAGAGTTTATTTAATTCAATCGGATGCAATTCTCCAATTTCATCTAAAAATAATACTCCCCCATGAGCTTTAGTAACTGCGCCAGCCTTAGGTTGTGGGATTCCTGCTACGCCCAATGCCCCTGCCCCTTGATATATTGGATCATGAACCGATCCAATAAGTGGATCTGCTATTCCTCTTTCATCGAATCTCAATGTTGTTGCATCTATTTCAACAAATTTTGATTTATCGGTAAAAGGTGATAAATTTGATTTTATAGCCTCCTCAAGTACTAATCTAGCTGCCGCGGTTTTTCCGACTCCAGGAGGCCCATATATAATAACGTGTTGTGGGTTAGGACCACATAATGCTGCCTTTAAAGCCTTTATGCCTTTCTCTTGGCCTATTATCTCATCAAAAGTTGAAGGTCTGCTCTTTTCTGTTAGAGGTTTCGATAAACTTATTTGCCTAAGCTTATTTAACTTATTCAACTCCTTAGTATTTTCTCTATCAATTACAATCTCTCTATTTTTTTGCGGTTTATTTATTGAATTGCATAATACATAAACCATAAGCACTAAAACTATTATTTGTAAAATCATTAATATATTTGCCATATCCTATTTATATATTTACAATCAATAATACAAAAACTATAACATCTAGTAATTAATACTATCTTAGTAAATATATTTCCTCCTTCTATTTTTATTAATAGTATTATTTGCTTAATATTACAAATATATTCTTATTTTATAAATATAATTAAAAATAACTTTTTTATTATATTTAAAAATAATATCGCAATTATATATTATCCTCAACTCTAAACCTTCTATACCTCTATAAAGAGTTTATAATTTTCGCTCGTCTATAAATACTCATGAATTTGTTCCTTATTTATCAATTCTTATACCTAGCTATATTTTCAAACTAATCACGACAATCAAAAAAACAAGTTGGTACACACTAAATATTGCATACCAACTTGTTTTTTAATATTATTTTCTAAGCAGATTCGATGTCTTTTTTAGCCCTAGCTTTTACTAACGTAGGTCTAATTTTTCCCTCTTCTACTCTTTCAATCTTAGGTTCTTTCTTATCTTTAATCGCATCTTCAGTTATTGTTACCTTTGTAATTCTATTATCCGAAGGTATTTCATACATAACTTCATTCATTATATCTTCAATTATAGCTCTTAATCCTCTTGCACCTGTTTGCCTACTTATAGCTTCATCTGCAATAGCATTTAAAGATTTTTCATCGAAGTCTAATTTAACATCATCTAATTCAAATAGCTTCTTATATTGTTTTACAAGAGCATTTTTAGGTTTAGTTAAAATTTGAATTAATGCATCTCTATCTAAAGACTCTAATGTAACAAGTATTGGAAGTCTTCCAACAAACTCAGGAATTAAACCAAACTTTAATAAGTCGGCAGGCATAATTTCCTTAAGTAAGCTTCCAACATCTTTTTCATTCTTAGCTTGAATTTCTGCGCCAAATCCCATTGAGCTTTTTCTTGTTCTATTTTCTATTATCTTATCAACACCATCAAAAGCTCCACCACAAATAAATAATATATTTGAAGTATTTATTTGTATGAATTCTTGATGTGGATGTTTTCTACCACCTTGAGGTGGAACTGATGCAACAGTTCCTTCTAATATTTTTAGAAGTGCTTGCTGAACACCTTCTCCAGACACATCACGAGTAATAGATGGATTTTCAGATTTTCTTGCAATCTTATCTATTTCATCAATATATATTATTCCTCTTTCAGCCTTCTCAACATCATAATCTGCATTTTGTATTAGCTTTAGAAGAATATTTTCAACGTCTTCTCCAACATACCCTGCTTCAGTCAATGTTGTTGCATCAGCTATTGCAAAAGGTACATTTAGAAATCTTGCTAAAGTTTGAGCAAGTAATGTTTTACCTGAACCTGTTGGTCCTAATAATAATATATTACTCTTTGATAATTCAACATCTATATCTTCTTTATTAGTATTTATTCTTTTATAATGATTATAAACTGCTACTGCTAAAGATTTTTTTGCTCTTTCTTGCCCAATAACATAAGAATCTAAATACTCTTTAATCTCATTTGGTTTTGGGACACTCTTAGGATCAAAGTCAACAGTTTCTTGAAATTCATCTGCAATAATTTCAGAACATAAGTCAATACATTCATCACAGATATATACTCCTGGACCAGCAATTAATCTTTTTACTTGTTCTTGAGTTTTACCACAGAAAGAACACTTTAACTGTTTCTTTTCATCGTATTTAGCCATATACTCACCTCACTTAAACGTATAAATAAAACTATTTTCTTATTTATCTTTTCCTATTTTATGTGTAGTTATTACGTCATCTATTAATCCATAAGCTTTAGCTTCTTCTGCAGTCATGAAATTATCTCTTTCAACATCTGCCTTAATAGTTTCTAAAGGCTTACCTGTATTCTCACTCAAAATTTTATTTAAAGATTCTTTCATCTTTAATATTCTCTTTGCGTGTATTTCAAAATCTGTTGCTTGACCTTGGAATCCACCTAATGGTTGATGTATCATAACTTCAGCATTTGGAAGTGCAAATCTTTTTCCTTTAGCTCCAGATGAAAGTAAAAATGCTCCCATAGAAGCAGCCATTCCTATGCATATTGTTGACACATCACACTTTATATACTGCATAGTATCATAAATTGCATTTCCTGCTGTTATTGATCCTCCTGGACTATTTATATATAAATAAATATCTTTATCTGGATCTTCACTTTCTAAGAATATTAATTGTGCTACTATTAAATTAGCGCTATCATCATTAACTTCACCACTTAACATGATTATTCTTTCTTTTAATAATCTAGAAAATATATCATAGGAGCGTTCTCCTCTACTTGTTTGTTCTACGACCATTGGTATTAGTGCCATGTAAATCCTCCTTCTACTCTTTATACTTTTCCCTAATTTTAATTATATATATTTTTTATTAGTTTGTTAATTATTATTTGAATAAATTGCCAGAAAATTTTATTTCTGGCAATTATAATTCATATACTTATTTTATATTATATCTCAAAAAAAATTATTTGCAATTTTCTTTTATAAATTTAAGAGTATTTTCTAATACTATATCTTTTTCAATCATATTCTTTTGAGACTTAACTAATATTTTAGCCATTTTTTCTGGGTCCTTAGGTCCATATATTTTTCCTAATTCAAGAGCTCTTGCATTTAATTCTTCTTCAGTAGCTTTAACATCTTCTGCCTTAGCAATTGCTTCAAGAACTAGATCAGCTTTAACTTTTCTTTCTGCATTTTCTTTCATGAACTCTCTCATTTTTTCAGTTGTATTTCCTGTGAATTCCATGTATTGATCTAGGCTTAAACCTTGATATTTTAATCTTTGTTCAAGATCTTGCATCATAGAATCAATTTCTTTATCTACCATTACTTCAGGAATATCCATTTTTGAAGTTTCGATTACTGATGTAATAACAGCTTCTTCAAATTCTCTTTCAGCCTTTTCATCGTTGTTCTTTTCTAATGTGTTTTTAAGATTTTCTTTTAATTCTGCAAATGTATCAACTGCAGCTACATCTTTAGCGAATTCATCATCTAATTCTGGTAATTCTTTAACTTTAATTGATTTAATTTCAACTTCAAACATTGCAGGTTTTCCATTTAATTCTTCTTTACCATAGCTTTCAGGGAAAGCAACGTTAACTTCTTTTTTATCTCCTATAGCTAATCCGATTAATTGCTCTTCGAAGTTATCTATAAAAGTACCTGAACCTATTTCTAAAGAATAATCAGTTCCTTCTCCACCTTCAAAAGCAACACCATCTATGTATCCTTTAAAATCTATAACAGCTATATCGCCTTTTTCAACGTTTCCTTCTTTTTTAACTTCTACTCTAGCATTCTTTTCTTGCATTTCTTTGATTTGCTTATCTATTTCACTATCTTCTACTTCGTATTTAGGTTTCTTTATATCTAAACCTTTATATTCTCCTAATTCCACTTCTGGATAAGTACTAACTGTTGCAGTATAAACTAGTTCTTTACCTTCTCCTAATTCAACAACATCAATTTGTGGATAATCTACTGGTCTAATATTTTCATCATTTAATGCTGCAGAATATGATTCTTCAATTGCAAAGTTAACAGCATCATCATAAAAAACTTCTACTCCGTAGAATTTCTTAACCATTGCCATTGGAACTTTTCCTTTTCTAAATCCTGGTATGTTATATTTGCTCTTATTCTTATTATAAGCTTTAGTTAATGCCGCATCAAATTTTTCAGCTTCAACCCTTATTTCTAATTTAATCACATTTGTTTCTATCTTTTCCACTTTAGCTTTCATTTTATTCTTTCCTCCTAAATAGTGTGCATCTAATTTAACTAAGTCATTATACCATAAACCCTTAAATCTTATCAAATAATTTATTAATATTATCTTTATTGAATATAATTTCCATTTACATCTATATAATATATCTTGCCATCAACTGTAACTTTTATTCCTTTTTCTTCTTTTTCTCCAATTTGTATGCTTACTCCAGCTAATTCCCATAGTATTTTATCTTCATTTGTTTTCACATCTGTTATCCATAGATATTGCTTCGTTGCTGATTTCCCAAAATAAGGTCTATTGGTCACAAATATTATCTTATCTTCATTAACAAATTTAGGGCTAAAATTCCATAAATATTCTGGTTGCGCTTTCAATGTTGCTTCTTTTGTAAAAACACTACCACTAGTAGAAATATATTGATCTTTAGATACTACTCTACTAGTACCGTCATCTACATTATATAAGGTAATTATTGAATTAGTATCTGTTACAATCATTTGCTTCCCAGATTGACTAATATCAAAGCTTACCCCGCTATCAGTTGTATCTAAAGTTTTAAATGCCTTTCCAATTTTACTATCATTTATATAAATAGCTTTTGCAGCATTTCCACTAATTAGAGTAACATTTATATATTCTTCTACAGGCTTTTGCGGCTCTTCTTTTATTGGTTCCTTATTTATAGTATCATCATTAGTTATTTCCTTTTTTTCCGCTTCAGTCTTTTCTGAAGTATTAGTAGTATCACTATCAATCCATGCTTGTATATTCTTTTTTATGTTTGTATAATCTATAGGATTATATGCAAATTTAATCGCTATTCCAGACATAGCTAATACTACAACCAAAAAAAATATAATAATATTTCTTCTTCTTCTCTTCATTCTTTTTTCATATTCTCTACTAAAAATACTTGGTCTTCCCAAAAATGGCCCCTCCAACTCTTTTTAATTTACTGCAAAATAATAAACATATTTATTATATATTATTCCTTCCCTTAAATCTACAATATATTTAAGATTTTAATATTAAATTTATTATCTAAGTTTAAGAAGATTATTTTTTACAGCTATTCTTGCTTTTGCAATTAGTGCATTTATCCTTTTTCTTATCTCCTTTTAAACAACATCCACCGCACTGCAGTAATCCCTCTTCTTTTAATTCTTCCAATGTAAGTTTACAAACATTTTCTGAGTATTCTTCATAATCTATTGTATTTTTTAGTAATTCTTCTTTATAAATTTTAATCATAATTTTTCTCCTATACTCGATATTTTATTCTTATGTTTATTATAGTATACACTACTTTTTGTTCATAAAAACGCCTCAAATATTTTTTTGCTCAATATCTAATTCTATTATTTAAATAATTCGCTTAAATATATATGTATCTTTATAAAGATTTTTTACATTAACTTTTTAAATTTTGCATAATTATTTTATAAAATCAAATTTTTCTCTTGATTTCACCAAAAAATACATACTTTTCTTACTATAATGCTTGTCGTATTATAAAAAATTATTGTTTTTTTATCTGTTTATTGTATAATAAAATTAGTAGGTATTAATTACGCCCATACACTTTTCAGCATACCGCTGTAAAGTTTATAAACCCATATAACATGTTCGTTTTCCCTTTCTCAAATGAACATGCGAAAACCTGTATTATGAAAATACAGGTTTTCTTTTTTGCACAATGTTGCGAAATAATTTCTTCACCACTATATTATATACTTAAACTTATTATACTTCTGTTATAGGTTTTCTTTCACCTTTAAAATTATTTATTTTATTTCTTCTCTTTTCTAGCTCTGATGATACTTCCTCTACTGATATATTCATTTGGGCCATTAATACTAACAAATGATAAGTAAGATCACAAATCTCGTTTATTTGTTCTTCTTTATTATCTTCTTTACAGCTTATTATAACTTCCGTACATTCCTCTCCAACTTTTTTTAATATCTTATTAGTACCTTTTTCAAAAAGATAATTTGTATAAGAACCTTCCCCACCTTCAATTTTTCTCTTTAGTATTGTATTATACAAAGCACTTATATTTTCATTCATATTCAATCCTCCAAGCTCCTCAGCTGATATATTATAAATCTCTGTAGAAACAGCTCATATTTCCTGTATGACATGCTGCACCTATCTGTTCAACCAAAATTAAAATAGTATCATTATCACAATCTACTTTTATTTCCTTAACATACTGAAAGTGTCCAGAAGTTGCCCCCTTATTCCAAAGTTGATCTCTGCTTCTGCTGTAAAACCAAGTAGTGTTTTTTTCTAATGTTTTACTCAAACTTTCTTTTGACATATAAGCAAGCATTAAAACCTCTTTAGTTTTGTAATCTTGAACTATAGCTGGAACTAGTCCATTACCTTTTTCAAAATCAACTTGCTCTACTCTTTTGCAAATTTCCATATAAAGTTCTCCTTCCAAGACTCTAGCAATATAAGATGTATTATAACTTAAATTAACATATCATTTTTCTATTTAAATACGAACTGGAATATTCCTATCATTTAAGTATTTTTTCACTTCATCAACAGTTAGCTCTCCATAGTGAAAAAGTGAAGCTGCAAGAGCTGCATCTGCTACATTGTTCTTAAATACATCATAAAAATCTTCTAGACATCCACATCCACCAGATGCAATTACTGGAACATTAGTTATATCACTTACTGCTTTTGTTAATTCTAAATCAAATCCTTTTTTAGTCCCATCTGCATCCATAGAAGTTAAAAGTATTTCTCCAGCACCAAGCTGCGTTGCTTCTTCAATCCATTTTAACAAATCAATTCCTGTATCTATTCGTCCTCCATTTATAACAACATTCCATCCTGTATTATCTGCTCTCTTCTTTGCGTCAGCAGCTAGCACTATACATTGACTGCCAAAATAAAACGCACCTTCTTTTATAAGGTTTTTATTTCTAACGGCTGCTGAATTTAAACTTATCTTATCTGCACCTGCTCTAAGTATTGATTTTATATCATCTACAGTTTGAAGTCCTCCACCTACTGTAAAAGGAATAAAGATCTTCTCAGCTACACTTTGTACAACCTTTTCCATTATCCCCCGCTTTTCATGGGTTGCAGTTATATCCAAAAAAACAAGTTCATCTGCTCCCTGCTTATTATAATGTTCCGCAAGTGCAACCGGATCACCCACATCTACTAAACCTTCAAAGTTAATTCCTTTAACAACTCTTCCTTCTTTTACGTCAAGACACGGAATAATTCTTTTTGTATGCATGATCCTATCTCCCTTCTTTAGAAATTTCTATTGCTTCTTCTAAAGATAATGTTTTAGCATATATTGCTTTACCAGTTATTGCCCCATACAAATCTATATCAATTAATTCCTTAATATTTTCAATATCTTTAATTCCACCTGAAGCTGTGATATCTATGCTTACTGTCTCTTTTAATTTTCTAAGCATTTCAACATTAGGTCCCTCTAAAGTTCCATCTTTACTTATATCTGTCACAATAATATTCTTAACACCAAGACTCTCCATTTTTTGTGCAAAATCTATGTAGTCTAAATCACTGCCAGCTAGCCAGCCTCTTCCATATACTTTACCATCTTTACAATCTATTCCAACAGCAATTTTATCACCGTATGTTTCTATTGCTTTTTTTAATAGCTCCTCATCTTCCATCGCAATTGTTCCAAGGATTACTCTTGATACTCCATTATCCAATAAATATTTAATAGTTTCAAAAGATCTTATTCCTCCACCTAATTCCACAGGAATTTTAAGTTCTTTAGCAATTTTTATTACCAATTCATGATTTTCGTTACTGCCACTTTTTGCACCATCTAAATCAACTAAGTGCACATATTCCGCACCCATATCTTCAAATGATTTTGCTGTTTGAAATACATCCTCGGCAACTATCTCTTTCTTATTATAATCTCCTTGATACAATCTCACTGGCTTGCCATCAATTATATCAATCGCTGGTAAAATTATCATTTAATCAACTCCCCAAAATTTTTTAAAATGGCTAACCCTACAGTACCACTTTTCTCTGGGTGAAATTGAGCCCCCATAATATTATTACACCTAACCACACCCGGAATTTTATTTTCTCCATACTCACTATAAGCCACTAAATCTTCATTATTATAGTTTTGTGCAAAATAAGAATGTACATAATAAACAAACTTGCCCTCTTCTATATTATTAAACAGTTCATCTTTTCTATTATATATCAAATCATTCCACCCAATATGAGGAATTTTAATGTTATTTTCCTTATCATCTTTCATTTTAACTATATTGCCTTTTAATAATCCAAGGCCATTTCTCTCGATACCTTCAAAACCACTTTCAAATAACAGCTGCATACCAAGACATATTCCAAGAAGAGGCTTATTCTTATTAACTTCTTCCTTTATTACTTTATCTAAAGACAATTTTTCAATAGTATCCATAGCATCAGGAAAAGCACCAACTCCTGGTAATATTAATGCCTTTGAGCTTTTTATATCTTCTAATTCAGATGATATTTTGCTTTCAAGTCCAAGAAAATCTAGTGCATTCTTTACACTTTTTAAATTACCCATACCATAATCTATTATAACTATCATTAGAGCACCCCTTTCATAAGTTATTTTCTATAAGCTGCCTTTTGTGGATGGAACTCCATTTTCAGCGCTTCTAAATTTAGCTTCTTTAATAGCTCTTCCAAAAGCTTTAAATAGAGCTTCTATTTTATGATGATCATTTTCTCCATACAATATCTTTAAATGAAGTGTTATACCAGCATTAAAAGCAAATGCTCTAAAAAATTCAATTACCATTTCAGTAGACATTTCCCCTACTTTTTCTCTCTTGAATTCACAATCAAAAACCACGAAAGGCCTGTTACTTATATCCAGAGATACTAATGCTAAAGTTTCATCCATAGGCACATAAAATGTTCCATATCTATTTATTCCTGACTTATCCCCAATAGCTTCTTTGAATGCCTCACCAAGAGTTATTCCAATATCCTCAATTGTGTGGTGATCACAAACCTCTATGTCTCCTTTAGCAATTACATTTAAATCTACTTTACCGTTAAAGGCAAACAAGTTTAACATATGATCAAAAAAACCAATCCCTGTACTTATTTCGCTCTTTCCAGTTCCATCTAAGTTAAGTTCTAAATTTATACTAGTTTCTTTAGTTATTCTCTCTCTTTTTGAGCATCTATCTAACATATTAGCCCCCTCTTATAACTGCTGTGCAGCTTAATAATAATTTAATAATATAATAAACTTCTTCTATTAGTTGGCAATGCTTTGTTGATATATAAATATCTTCTTTATTCCATCTACCACTTTTCTATTCTGCATAGGAGATCCAACTGTAATTCTAAAGGTATCATCATTAAAATTTCTAATCACAATACCGTTATTTTCAAGCCCCTTTATTAAAGCTTCCTTATGTGGTGTTCTTCCATATATAAAATTACCTTTGGATGGATAAAATTCTATTTTCATCGCGGCATTTTTTTCAATCTCTTTAAGGCTTTTATACAACTCTTCTCTTTGCTCTATTACCTGTTTTGCATTATTCACAACATTTTCTGGATATCTCAAAGCAATAGAAGCCAAATTTTGTGAGAAAGAGCTTATTGAATATGGCACCTTATAGTTTAATAATTCAGGTATATTATCTTCATGAGTTATTAAAAAACCAACTCTTAGTGAGGCAAGCCCCCATGCCTTTGAAAGGGTTCTTGTTACAATCAAATTCTTGTATTTGCTTATGTAAGGAATCATTGATTTTCCATAAAACTCATAGTAAGCTTCATCAACAACAACTTTTATATCTTGAAACGCTTCTAATATAGCGATAATATCTTCTACATCAATAGCAATTCCAGTAGGATTATTGGGATTCGAAAAAACAATTAAATCTACACATTCCTTTTTCCCAAGTTCAATAAATTCTTGTACTTTAAAGCTCATTGATTTATCTATATCGTAAGTTTTAAGTTCACCACCAGATCTAGAAACAAAAAAATTATACATTACAAAGTCAGGTCCCAAACTCAATGCCTTCTTGCCATGTCTAATCTCTTTACTAATGACAAGTTCTAGCACTTCGTCTGATCCATTTCCTACAATAATATTTTTACCTTCTGTGTTCGCATATTTTGCATATAGCTCTTTTATTATCTTAAGTTCATTAGTGGGATATTTATGAAGTTCTATGTTTGTTAAGCATGACTTCATTTTCATAAGAATATTTTTATCCATTTCTAAATAGATCTCGTTGCTATCTAGCGTTATTATATATTCATCATAAGCATTTATATATTCATTATAAACTCCCATTGTTTAACCTCACTTTTACTGAATTAGCATGAGCTGTCAAACCTTCCTTATTAGCTAATGTTATAATTTTTTCTCCATTCTCTATAATTGCTTCTTGTGAATAATAAATAAATGATGATTTTTTTATAAAACTATCAACTGATAACGCCGAGAAAAATCTTGCTGTACCACTTGTAGGTAATACGTGGTTTGTTCCACCAAAATAATCGCCTATCGGTTCTGGGCAATATCTTCCTAAAAATACTGAACCTGCATTTTTAACCATACCTAAATATTTCATCGGATCATCTACCATAATTTCTAAATGCTCAGGTGCAATTGCGTTAGAAACATCAATACACTCTTCAATAGATTTGCAAATTATTGCACTTCCGAAATCTTTAAGAGAAGCCCTTATTATTTCTTCCCTTTCAAGAGTTTTGACTTGTCTCTCTAATTCAATCTCAACTTTCTCATATAATTCTTTAGATGTAGTAATTAATATGGATGATGCCAATTTATCATGTTCTGCTTGTGACATTAAGTCTGCTGCCACAAAACTCGGGTCAGATTTTTCATCTGCTATAACCAAAATCTCACTAGGACCGGCTATCATGTCTATATCAACTTCTCCAAATACAAGTTTCTTTGCAGTTGCAACAAAAATATTTCCTGGTCCTACTATTTTGTCAACTTTTTTAATACTTTCTGTACCATAAGCTAAAGCCCCAACCGCTTGTGCTCCACCAACTTTGTATATCTTGTCTATTCCTGAAATTCTTGCTGCTACCCCTATATATGGATTGATTCCCCCATTTTTATCTGGTGGTGTTACCATTATAATTTCATCAACGCCAGCAACCTTAGCAGGAATTACATTCATAAGCACAGATGATGGATAGGCTGCAGTGCCTCCCGGAACATATACCCCTACCCTTTCTAATGGAAGAACTCTTTGTCCTAAGAAAACACCTTTATCCTTAGTCATTAAGAAACCATTTGACTTTTGTTTATTATGATATTCTTCAATATTTACCTTGGCTTCTTCTAATGCCTTAATAAACTCTTCCTCAACTTCACTGAAACACTCATCAATCTCTTTGCTTGAAACTTCTAGGTTTGTAAGTTCTACTCTATCAAATGATTTAGTAAATTCAAATAGAGCTTTATCTCCATCTTTTTTTACTTTTGATAGAATCTCATTTACACTTAAAAGTATTTCTTGTTCTGTTTCTGTAACTCTACTTTTAAGTTCATTAATTAATATTTTCTTATTGCTCTCCGTAATCTCCATCAAATTTAACATATAACAATGGCCCCCCTTTAATTTGATATCAAAACAATTTACTAAAAAATCTGTTTAATTTTCATAGCAATTTATTATCATTTGTTTAAAATATATTACTTATAATTATCAACATTTCACGAATAATGTCAATTATTAATCACTTTTTTAATTCTATCTATAAATTCCCAAATCTCAGCTTGCTTCATTTTAAAACTGGCCTTATTTACAATTAATCTTGCGCTAATTTCACAAATTCTATCCAAAACTACTAATCCATTTTCTTTTAATGTTGTTCCAGTTTCCATAATATCGACTATACCATCACATAACCCTAGTATTGGTGCTAGCTCTACTGATCCTTCTATCTTTATAACTTCAACATCCATTCCTTTATTCTTAAAATAATCTTTTGCTACTTTAGGATATTTACTTCCTATCTTTATATGGCCAACTTTTTTAAAAATATCATTTTCAGGTAATGAAGCTACTATGAAACCACACTTTCCAAATCCCAAGTCTAATACTTCATAACAATTATTATCACTTTCTAGAATCGTGTCCTTTCCTACAACCCCAAGATCGGCCACCCCATGTTCAACATAAGTTATAGAATCGGCTGCCTTTACTAAAAAATACTTTATATCTTGTGTTTTGTCTTCAAACACAAGTTTTCTTCCTTTATTTTTTAATTCTGAAGGATCAAAATTAGCTTTGTCTAAAATTTTAATTGTTTCTTGTTCCAATCTTCCTTTTGTTAATGCTATGCTTATGCTCATTATTAAAATCCCCCACCCTTAACAATTTTAATTTCTTCTATATCATCCTTTGTAAACAAATCAACTATATATCCTTGGTTTCTAAGTTCTTGACTTTTCTTAATAGCCTCTATTCTATCCTTTTGACTGTAGTATATCTTATATACCTCTTCACTCGAATTATTAAATTTAACATTTGGTATTACAGAATCAATATCTATTGAGAATCCTATTGCTGGAACAGAACTTTTTGAAAAATGAATTAAATTATCATATCTTCCTCCACGTAAAAGCGTATTACCTACACCTTCACCATATCCTCTAAATATGATCCCTGTATAATAATTAAGTCTTGGAATCATTCCTAAATCAAATGTTACATTTTCTCCGTAGCCTAATGCTTCCAATTCTATATATAACTTCTCTAAATATTCGAGAGTTTCTTTTATATCGTCATTAAATGCTAGCTTTTTTGCATCCTCTAAAACTTGTTTGCTTCCAAACAACCAAGGCAGCTTATTAAAAAATATTCTGTATTCTTCTTTAATATCTAAATTTGCCAAATAATCCTCTAAACTTTTTAAATTCTTATCTTCTATAAATTTAGCGATAATTTCTTTATACTCTTCATCAATTTCTAAATTTTTAAATGCTCCATTAAAGAAACCGATATTACCTATTTCAAGCTTAAAGTCATTTAACCCCAATTTTTTCAGTGCTTCCAATGCCAATACTAAAACTTCTAAATCTGACTTTTTATCCTCTAGGCCTATAAATTCAACTCCGCAGTCTGTATATTCATTTCTTTTACCTCCAAGACTTTCATGAACTCTAAATACATTAGACGTATATCTAAGTTTTATCGGTAATTCAACATCTTTTAATTTAGTCTCCACTACTCTAGCTATTGGAATAGTCATATCTGGTCTTAAAATCAATATACGTCCCCTATTATCGAAGAACTTGTACATATCTTCTTCTCTTAAAGTTTGAGAATTATGATTAAATGTTTCATAAAATTCTAAAGTTGGTGTTATAACTTCTTTGTATCCCCATTTTTCAAAAAGTTTATCTATATCTCTTTCTAAGGCCCTTTTCACAATACATTCGTCTAATACTAAATCTCTTGTTCCCTCTGGGAGTATATTTTTTTTGCTCATTGCCCATCCACCTATCTTTTATCGCTATGCTATTGCGTTGTTTTAACATTTTACCAATTTAGCACGCTAAATTATTGTTAAATTTATCATATATTATTTCTAACTCCATGTCAACAATTCAAATCTATTTTCCACTTCTGTTTATTATACAGAAAACTTATTCATTGGCTAATTCCTTATATATTATTAACATAAATAAAAAAATACATTACATATAATAAAATAAAAACCAACATAATCACTAATTCTCCTTAGTAATTGTATTGATTTTTATTTCTTAATTATTTATTATATAAAATAGTTAGTTAAGAATATTTAAACTTAAGTAATATTTAGTATAAACTTAATTATCCCATAATATTCTTAAGAAAATTATAGTGAAAGGAGATATTTTATATTGATTACAAAAGATATTAACAATAGTGCCCCCCAAAAAACTCAAATCTACACAAAAACTTCTGAATCAGTCCAACTTGGATTTCTTCTTGCAATAGTAGGCGGTTTTTTAGATGCATATACATTTATTTGTAGGGGGGAAGTCTTTGCTAATGCTCAGACCGGTAATATTGTTTTAGTTGGAATAGAACTTACTAAAGGTGATTTTGTACAAGCTCTTACGGCTTTTTTCCCTATTTTAGCTTTTATAGTTGGTGTGCTTGTCGCCGAGAGACTCAGGGATGTTAATTTCTCATCACCATCTTTTATTACAGGTGCAGAACGTATAATTTTGATTATAGAGATCATTGTACTTATTATTATAGGATTTATCCCAAATACAGTGCCACATATATTTACAACTGTTCCTATTTCCTTTGTCTCTTCAGTCCAAATATCTTGCTTTAGGAAATTGGTTGATTCTCCTTACTGTACGACTATGTGCACTGGAAATTTAAGGTCAGCCTGTCAATCAGCCTATATAGCTTTTACAAGAAAGGATAAAAAATCTATTACAACTACTATTCGTTATGGAATAATAATATTTTCGTTTTTAGCAGGTGCATGTATTGGAGGGATACTAACCTTACAAGTTGGTGTTAAATCTATATGGTTTGCTGCATTGATACTTATTTTTTCTTTATGCTTGTATATTATAGATGAGCGTAGATTTTCTAATAACACTTCAGTTAATTAATTTGGGAATAATACTCTCTTGGAGTGAAAATAACTTTATATCAATAAAAAAACTAGACCCACATTTGTGAAATAGACATAAAATAATTTCTATTTACAAATATGGATCTAATTATTAAATTGAATACTGATATATGATTTTAATTTGATTTTTTTACATAATTTCAATACTCTGTTTATTATTGCGCAGCAACACTAAAGAACAGTGCTTTTCCGATGTTAGTTTCTTTTATTGCTTGCTTTATTATCCCAGCAGATTTTTGATCATCTCCAAGAGAAGATTCAAAAATGATCTTAAGCCCTTCTTTTTTCACATACTTAAAAACTTTTTCATTTTCTACTTGAATGTTTTCAACAATTTCAACAATATCATCTTGTCTTAATGCACAGTTAACTACTATCATTACTTTCCCTCATTTCTATTAATCTTCTGCAAAGATAATATGTACTAGTAAGAACTTATCACATATAATCATTCTTGCAAAATAACTAATCATATTTTTTCTTTATACATATAAAACTTTTAAATAATTAGTTATATCATTTAATAAATTAAATATATCATATTTAATTTACTTTTTCAATTTTTTTATGTAAAATTAATAAAATTTAAAAATAAAAATTTATTCCATTGTCTCTAAACATAACTTATTGCTGTAACCATCTTCCTCTTTACCATTTTAATACTAAAAGATTAAATCCCCCAAGAAACTTCTTGGGGGATTTAATTAGAATGTTACAACTTCAATATTTTCAATTGATTTTTTAACTAACTCATCTATATCTAATTTTTCCTCTTCTTTTCTTATAGCATCAAGCTTTGGATTAGTCTTTGGATGTTTTGGAACAAATATTGTACAACAGTCTTCATAAGGAAGAATTGAAGTTTCATACGTTCCTATTTTTCTTGCTATTTCCATAATATCTGTCTTATCCATAGCGATTAATGGTCTAAATGCAGGTCTATCGGAGCAATCATCACTTACAACAAGACCATCCATAGTTTGACTTGCTACTTGACCAATACTTTCTCCGGTACTTACTGAATTTATTCCATACTTATCCGCAAGGGCACAAGCTATTCTCATCATAAATCTTCTCATTATAATAGTTAGCTCATCTTCTCTACATTTATTTATGATTTCCATCTGTATATCAGTAAAAGGAACTATGTATAAGTTTATTTTCTCTGTATATTGGGCTAATATTTTTGCCAAATCCTTAACTTTATCCTTTGCTCTTTCTGATGTATATGGATGGCTGTGATAATATACGCAGCTTACTTCAACTCCTCTTTTAGCCATAAGGTATCCAGCAACTGGCGAATCTATCCCACCTGATAACATAAGCATTGTGCTTCCATTCATTCCATAAGGAAGACCTGCTACAGCCTTTGTGGCATCTTGAGTTGACCAGACGTAAGCATAATTATTTCTAATTTCGATATTTATTAAAATATCAGGCTTTTTAACATCAACTGATATATCGCCTTCGAAATTAGTAAGAACGTATGCGCCAACTTTTTGTGAAACTTCCATGGAGTTTAACTCAAATTTTTTATTTGCTCTATTAGTAATAATCTTAAAAGTTTTTCCTGTTGCGCTCTTTGCTTTTTCTAAAGCTACTTCTTTTATACTATTAAAATCAATTTCAACTTCTCTAACTCGGCACACTTCAAGAACCCCAAATACTTTGCTTATTCTTTTAATACTTTCTTCTATTTCTTCAGTTCTTATAAAGTATCTTCCACTATCATGTATAAATTCAGCTTGTATTCCCTCAAGTTTTTTACCTATATTATCTCTTAATTTTCTTTCAAATTTTCCTCTATTCAATCCTTTTAGAAATATTTCTGGTGCATATTTCACTAAAATAAGTTCTTTCATTATTTTTTAATCCTCCTTAAAAACGTAAGTCCTTTGCTTAAAATTTCTATTACATAATCAACTTCTTCTTCTTTATTTTCCTCTGAAAAAGAGAATCTGATTCCTCCTGATATCTCATCTTGAGTTAACCCTAAAGATTTTAGTACATAACTTCCTCCAATTTTTTCTCTTTCTTTAGAAGAACACGCTGATCCAGTAGATATATATATTCCTGATTCTTCTAAGAAATGAAGCAGCACTTCACCTCTAACGCCTCTAAATGAAACATTTAATATATAGGGTGAAAATTTTTCATTTAATGGGCTATTTATTTTAATATTATCTATCCCTTTTAGTTTCTCTATAAATTTCTTCTTTATTTCAAAAACTTTTTCATAATTTTCTTCTATAAGAGCATTAACTATTTTAGCCGCTATACCCATTCCCATAATACCAGGTATATTTTGTGTACCAGCTCTTACGCCAAATTCCTGTGATCCACCTTCTATAAGTGGACTTAGTGTATTAGGCTTCTTTATGTATATAAATCCTACACCCTTTGGTCCATGGAACTTATGAGCACTTACTGTTAAGAAATCAATATTTAATTTTTTAACATCTATTTGAAACTTCCCATAACTTTGTACTGCATCAACATGAAATTTAGCTCTATTACTATTTTCTTTTATTATTTGGCTAATTGCACCTAAATCCTGAACAACTCCTATTTCATTATTCACATGCATTACTGAAACAAGCACAGTTTCTTTGGTTATAGATTCTTTTAAATGCTCTAAATCAACTTTCCCATCTTCATTTATCTTTAAATATGTAACTTTAACATTGCTCTCTTCTAATTTTTTTATGGTATTTAAAATAGATGCGTGTTCAAAAGGCGTTGTAATTAAATGAGATCCACTTTTTAAAACACCCTTAAGAACTAAATTATTACCTTCGCTTCCACCTGAATTAAAATATATTTCACTTTCGACAGCATTTATAGTCTTAGCTAACATCTCTCTGCATTCTTTTAATTTTCTTTCACTTTTCAATCCCAAATTATGCAAAGAAGAAGGATTTCCATAAAATTCTTTCATACCTAAAGCCACTTCATCTATTACTTCATCAAAAGGCCTTGTTGTTGAACTATTATCGAAATAAACTTCCATCTAATATCTCTTCCTTTCAAGCATAAATATAAATCAACATATATTATATTATTTATATTTTTAACTTTTCTTATAAACTTACTATACAAATACATGTTTTATTATAACAAAAATTTTATATCTGCATAGTATTATTTTATATACACGAAAAATAAAGCAGTAAATAAGCTATTCTTATTTACTGCTTTAGAGAGAGAGAAAATTGTTAAGGGGTAATTAATTAGTATTTATTAGGGTAATTCTATTATATCATATTTTGACAAAAAGCAACATAATTATTTGATGTGTATTTATATTTTTCTTCTTTTTTAACTTTTTTCAAAGCCAATAATAAGTATACGAAAATTATATGATAAAACCTCTGATAACTCTTATTTCTTGCACCCATTATTTATTTCTTAAGCTAATAAGTATTCTTTTTAATTTTTTAATTAAATAACCGTAATCTATCCCTAGTATTACAATATTTTTCAGATCAAAATTACTTAGAATGTCTAGAATTTCTTCATTATCTCCTAATGTCTTTATAACAGACCTAAATTGCATAATTGTTCTCTATTCAATCCTAGTTCTGACCCTATTGCTATTGATATAACTGTAACACTCAATGAATGTAGATAAGTATTTTCGTCATATGATTGTAAATCTTAAATTCCTATATTAAATTTTACTTTTCAATTTATTTATTTCGACTTGTTGATTTTCTATTATCTTTCTATAGTTTACTTCCTTCTCTCCCCATTCCTTGCTCAGGTTATTAATTAGTGATGCCATTTCATCTGCACTCCCTACAATTCTATTGAATAACAATAGATTAGACTGGAGAATTTCAGGGATTTCCCTATGTGAATATCTTAATCTATGATCTATTTCTCCATAACCTTCTTCAAAAATTGTTCTGACTTGTATTTCAGCTATGACCTTCTCATTAGTGGGATAAAACTCCACAAGATAATGAACCGATCTGTATCCTGAAGCTTTTGATCGTACCTCTATATTCGTATCGTCAAAAACATCAATATTGTCCCCATCTCTCACATTAGCAGTTATTTCAATAACTCTCCAAGTTTTCACGATAAAATTATGTATCTCTTGCCATTGATCTTTAAATATATGTATTACTCTAATGCCTATCAAATCATTTATTTCATTTTTGTAATTATTTACAGTGAATTCAAAATCATCTCCATATTTACTTCTTCTATCTTCTGTCTTTCTTATAACTTTTTCAATTAATCCACTTGGGTCCTTTATTCTTGATTTAACTGAATGCACCATTCTCTTTGCCCTTAATATATTAGCTATAAATTCTGCTTGATTATCATATGAACTTTTATAATCTATGTAATCTTCATAAATTTCTTTAAGATTATTAATATCTATGTTATTCTTTGATATTGTTTCTTTAGCATAAGGATATTTCTTTAAAAATTCATCTATACTAAAACTTTTTTTCATTTTCTTCACTTCCTTTATTAAATTCTGTTAAACTTCCTATTATCAAAATTATACTATATCAGGCAACAATTATTTAGGATTTAACCATTCTCTTCAATAATTTCTTAATAAAATTAAATAGCTATCTTAAAATTTTATAATCATTTTAAGATAGCTTATTTAAGCCATACACTCTAAAATAATGGCCTAAAACATTTCTAAACTAATTAAATTTAATATGACAATATCCTGTTGGATTTTTTTCTAAATAATCTTGATGATATTCTTCAGCCGAATAATATTTTTCTAGTGGTCTAACCTCTGTTACCACTGGATTTTCATATTGTTCTTGTACCTTCATTTTACTTTTATTTATCATATCTAAATCCGACTCATCAATATAATAAATTCCGCTTCTATACTGAGTACCAATATCTCCAGCTTGCTTATTCAATGTCGTAGGATCAATTATGTTCCAAAACTTATCAAGCAGTGTATCTAAGGAAACAATTTTTTCATCATAGGTTATGTAACATACCTCAACGAAATCTGTATCATTTTTACATACTTCTTCGTAAGTAGGATTTTCTGTTTTTCCGTTTGCATATCCCACTTCTGTTTCTAATACTCCTGGTATCATAGCAAAATATTTCTCTACTCCCCAGAAGCAGCCTCCACCTAAAACTATTTTCTTCATATTTAACACATCCTTTAACAGCATTATAAATCCAAGCAATAACATTTTGCAATTATATTTTATCTAAAATCTATTTTTAATAAAGCACCACTATATTTTTTCTGTTTTAGAATTATTCATCCAACTTAGAATATCCTTGTATACTTCTAGTTTATTTACTTCATGTAATATATCATGATATTTATTTAAATATGTTTTTGATTCTATATTTCTGTAACCAATTCGATTTAAGAATTTTATTAATTCACAAAACTTTTTCTGGCTTATTACTACAATATCATCTTCTCCTGCAATTATTAGTATAGGAAGATTTAAGTTTTTTTTAATCCAATTTTTCTTACTATATACATTAATTATTAATGTACAAATGTTATCAAATCCATTTATCGTGAATATAAATCCACAACCTTCATCATTAGTAAATTTCTCTATTTCATTTTCTGAATTAGTCAGCCAGTTATCGTCTATTCCTCGAATTATTTTATGTATAAAAGATGATCTAAAATGATCCCCCTTTATTTTCTCTATGACCTTACACAACTTTTTAATAATTGGTATAGCACTGTTCTGAACTGGCGGCCCACATAAAATAAGTCCATCCAGCTCGTAATCATATTTCTTTAAATACGCCCTTGCTATTAACGCCCCCATACTAAACCCTAACAGATAAAATTTATAATCTCCACACCTCTTCTTCATGTACAAAGTTATTTGGTGCAAGTCTTCAACAAGATTTATATCGCCGTTCTCATAAAAATACCCATAATCATCTTTAGATTTTACACTTTCACCATGGCCTATATGATCATGCACTACACATATATATCCACAGCTCCCTAAATAATTCATAAATTCTATATAGCGCTTTCTATGCTCCATCATACCATGGCTAATCTGTAAAATCCCTTTAATTTCACCTCGTGGCACATAAAGGGTAACTCCCAAATCCACTTTATCTTTAATTGATTTAATTTTAAAATCCTCAAATTTTTTTGAATAATCAACTATCCCTTTTTCGTATAATGTTATTTTCACACAATACCTCGCAAAATCCGTAACTAATTTTTTATATCTTTCCCAATTTTTCATTATTTAAATAAAAAGATATTTATATTTATAGTTTTAATCAAAATTATGCAAAACAAAATTACCCTGAAGGCTCAACTATAACCTCCAAGGTATTTCATTACTTTAAAATTCTATACATTATAGATTTAATTAAATTTTTAGCAACTGCATTTATCTAATTGGTTCTGTTTATCTTAACATCTATTTCCGAAAAAATTCTCGATATAATGTTCTCGCCTCTTTTATTAATCAAAACTTCCCCTAACTGTTTACTTAATAATTGGATTTCATTAATTAAGCTACTAATTTCTTTATCCTTTTCAATAATACTTGTATCCTTAAGTGCCAATTGCTCCTTAAGGATTTCCACTTCCTTATTAAAGGTTTCTATATTATTATATTGAATACTCTGTAGATGATTACTTGGAATCCCAATCTCAACTTCCTTATATAATTTATGTTTTATTGAATCGAATATTTTATCCTTATAACCATATTCATTATATGATATTAATTTTCTATCAATTTCTCTTATCCCATTTGACACCCTACAAATAATATTATTCAACATATTATTTAATTCAATCCCTGTGCCATAAGTCTTATTATTTTTTTCACAAACTATAAAAGTATTAATTTTATCTTTAATATTAGACGGAATACTTAAGTTTGTATTTCTTTCATAATATACATTAAAGAAGTTTTGTTGCATTATGCAGCTAGATCTCTCATTTCTAGCTTCCATAATCACTCCACCCGATTCTCCATTTTTCCTTATAACAAATGAATAGAATTTTTTTAATAACCTCCTAGTTACTAAAGAATATGAATCATTTGTTTTATTGCTATCATGTTTTGCAGAGCTCGATATTATTGTAAACTTTAAGTTTTTTAATAATGCTGGTAGATGATTAACAAATCTCTTTTTCTCGATAATATCAATATTCTTATAGACATTTTTATCAAAAACCATATCATCTAGAAATAACTTACAGTTCATCTCACTAAGAATCCCTTTTTTATATTCTTTTAGCTTTGATTTTAACTCACACTCTTTATTTTTTGAATTTACACAATAATCATATTCAAATATTACACCAATCATAGTGATATTATCATTAATGTTCTTACTTAAGAAACCCCTTTCATCAACAAACATTAAATATTTTTTACCCATACAACTCTCCCCTTTAACAATTATTCCGTAACCTGAATATCCATTTTATCAATTAGTATATTTAGTACTTAATAAGAATATAAAATATACTTATGTACACATTTTCATAGACATACGTCTAAATTTTTCATGTTAACGTTATTATACAAAGGCAATTAGTTCATGTTAAAATTCTGTCAAGCTATCCTATCTCATATAATTCCTCCTCATTTTAATTCTCCATATAATCACTTTGTATATTAATTCTACATAAGGTATATTTTTCCTTTTTTATTAACATTAATCACAATAATAAATACAATTGTAAAATATATAAAAGATCATCTTACAATTGTATTTATTCAATTCTAAATTAGTATATGTTATGTAAATACTAACTTAGAACAATTATTAAAATTTTATATATCTAAATAGTTAATTAAGTAACCCAATATAAATAAAGATAGAGTAATTTACTTTATAAATCACCCTATCTTTTAATTTACACTCTTTTCTTTTCTTAATGGATAGTGATAAGTGAATTAGTTATTCTTTCCTTTACCTTTATTTTCTGAACTCGAATTACCATTTCCGCTTTTCTCTGACTTAGATGAATTCCCATTTCCATGTGAACTATCACTATTTTTTTCTGATGCTGCTCCAGACTTTTCTTCTTTCTTTGCAGCGTTTTCTTCCTTCTTAACACTACCGTTATTACTATTCTCCTCTTTCTTAACACTGCCAGTAGTGCTGTTCTCTTCTTTTTTAATTATGCCATTGCTTGTTTTCTCACTAGAAGAGTTCTTATTTTTTCCTGGTACAGCAATTGCAGCAGAGTCCACTGATGGTTTAGCTACTACTGCTTCTTCTTGTTCAGTATTTCCATCAGTTGTAACATCAGTGTTAGTAGATGTAGCATTTGCATCTGTATTAGTGTCAGTTGTTATATCTGTAACTGCATTACTATCAGTAGTTGTTTCACTGCTTGTCTTCATTTTTCTTAATTCTTTAGTTTTCTTTTGAATATCTTTTACGGAACTAGATTTATAATCTTCAACTTTAATTTCTGGATCTAGTGCTTGAAGCTTTTGTATAAGGTTTAGCTTCCCAGGTGTTATTCCAAGTTGTCTTGCTTCATCTCTTCTTGCAAGTGCCACTTTATTAGTTTCAACTTCTGCATCTACATTATTATTTTCTAGTGTCTGATCAGCAGTTTCTTTTAGAGATTCATTTAGTTTATCTGCAATACCATCCTTATCCGTAGATACTGTAATTTCAACTGCTGCAGATGTAGTTGCAGTTTCATCAGTTGTAATTGCATCATCTTCTTCTATATATCCATCAGAAATTGCATTTGTTATCACAGCACTTACTGCATCATCAACATTTGTATTTATTAGATCGGTACCTTCTAATACTTTTTCACCGTCTTCATTATAAGCCTCAACTGATACTACTTGATCAAAAGCATTTACTCCTAATTCAACGCTTGGATTAATATCCACACTTACATATGCTACTGGAGTTTTTGCGTATGCGTATCCGCCTCCTCCTAATCCTAAAACTGCTACAGCTGATAATGCTAGCGCTATCTTTCTTTTCATATAAATTCCCCCTAAATAATCATTTATTCTTCCTGAAAGTGTATTGGTTGAGGCATAAAATCCCGCCTTTTTCTTTACTGATCTCTCTATACGTTTTCTAGTAAGAGTGTCTAACGATAAATTCATCTCTTCATTTAATAATAAATCAGTATCAGCTATACCTAGTTTCTCTAATTCCTCAAATAACTTATCATCCAATTATAATATCCCTCCCAACACATTTTTTAATTTTTGTATACATCTCGATACTTTTTTATCAATAGTATTAACTTTAATTCCCAAATCACTAGAAATATCTTTTGAACTTTGATATAAGTAATATTTTCTTATAACTATTTCACTATCAGGTTCTCCTAATGATTTTATTGCGTTGATTAATACTGACTTGCTCTCCTTTAGCAGAAGCGAATTAGCTACGTCATCAACCATACTATATAAATCTTCTGGTAAGTCCTCTATAGGAATATGATTATTATTCTTATTTTTTCTGTACATATCTATTGCTTTTCTTTTTGCTACGACTGCCAAAAACGCTTTTATTGATCCCTTTTCCAAATCAATCCTATTTTTATAGTGGAATACTTGAAAAAACACATCGCTTACACATTCCTCAATATCCTCTTTTGAATATGTTCCTGAAAGTTTATTGAATATAATAGTATAAATAAGTGCCATATAGCTGTCCATCATCACTTTGAGGCCTTCCTCTGGTTTATCATGCAAAAGCTTAAGTAGTTCTATATCTGAAATCAAAGTGCACCTTCTTTCCCTCAAATTTCCTCTATATTATTTAATTCGCAATAACCTAACGAAATCTGACACAAGATTTCAAAAAACATATTATTTATTATTTACATAATCTTTTCTAAATAATTATATTTTCTTCTCTAAAAATACATCATGTATTAGATTCTTAAGTATTATTAACTAGACTTTAAATTTGAGTTAAAATATTAAATTTAATTTAGACAAAGTAATAGAGCAGCTAATACTAAATTCAATACTAGCTACTCCTCTCTTATATCACTCAATTAATATTCTTATTTTTTATCCTTGTTATTTCCCTTATTTTCTGTATTTGCATTGTCACTTCCATTTTGTTTTTCAGATTTAGCCGCATTATCTTTTACATTTGTAGTCTTAGCGTCATCTTTCTTAACTTCTGGATTTTTCTTTTCTTCCTTATTAGCATTCTCATTTGCTTTTGAGGCGTTATTATCTTTGTCTTTGTCTTGAGTAGTTACATCTTTATTTGTGTTTGTTTCTACATTAACATCTGTGTTAGTATTTTCTTCATTAGTAACTTCATTGTTCTTATTTTCTTTTCTTAATTCTTTAGTTTTCTTTTGAATGTCTTTTACAGAGCTATCTTTATAATCCTCAATTTTTATGTCTGGATCTAATGCTTGTAGTTTTTGTATAAGATTTAACTTTCCAGGTGTTATTCCAAGTTCCCTTGCTTCATCTCTTCTTGCAAGAGCTACATTATCAGTCTCAACAGTCGCCTCTGTATCATTTTCTTCTAATGTTTTATCAACTGCATCTTTTAAAGCTCCTTCTAATTCAACTGCCACATTATCCTTATCTGTAGATATTGTGATTTCAACTGCCGCAGATGTAGTTGTATCAGCTAATTCATCAGTTGTCGCTGTATCCTCTTCTTTTATATACCCATCAGAAATTGCATTTGAGACTACTGTACTTACTGCAACATCAATATCAGTACTTATTAAGTTAGTTCCCTCTAAGACTTTCTTACCATCTTCATTATAAGCTTCAGCTGAAACTACTTCATTAAAAGTATTTACTCCTAATTCTATACTTGGATTAATATCTAAACTAACATATGCTACTGGAGTGGTTTTTGCATGTGCATATACTCCTCCACCTAAACTTGAAACTGCGACAACCGCTAATGCTAATGCTATTTTTCTTTTCATAATAAATCCCCCTAAAATATTATTTATCTTTTGTTTGAATACATTATTTTCACTATAATAACCAGTTTTTCTTCTTATAGATTTCTCAATTCTTTTTATAGTTAGATCATCTAATGATAGATTAATATTTTTATCTAATAGTAAATTTGTCTCTCTTATATTTAGGTCATCTAACTTTTCGAACAATTTTTCTTTCAAATTATCAAATCCCTCCTAACAATTATTATTAATCGTATCTAGATACTTTCAACTGCATTTATTTCTTAACCATGGTTTGGATAAATACTCTTTTTAACTTTTATAAGCTTAATTTTGTTTTATATAATATAGTTCGCTAGAGCAATTTCAAATCTGACAAAACGAGCAGATAATTTTATTATTTTTTTAATTTAATATAATTAATATTTAAAAAAGAGCCCTTTATTTAGGCTCTCTTCTCACTGGTTTATATTTTGAATCTTTATCATTAGGATTTATATAATCATAATCTCCATTTTCAGTTTTTTTCAATCCTAATGAGGCCATTTGCTTTTTAGTAACTTTACGCTTATTCGTCATGATTATTCCTCCAATATTTCAAATTTAAAACAAAAATAATATTTATATATATATTTATATTTCCACCTTAACTCAAATTATAATTTGAGTTTGACTTGGCACATATCGTCTATATGGAATACGTACACTCACTCCAGAATCATCAAAGGTATAATCTGTTTCTTCAAGAGGTTTTTTATTTGCAATCAAATTCATTCCAATTCTATATACAGCATTTGCTATGCCTCGAGCGTCTTGAATAACAGTTCCCGTCATGTATCCCTTCTTAATGAAATCTATAGCTTCAGGTATCGCATCAACTCCAACCACTGAAATAGTTTTATTTTTATCTCCAGCATTGTATCCAAAAGATTGAAGTGCTTTAATTGCACCTATTGCCATTGCATCATTATTGGCAATTATAGCTTCAATTCTATCACCATATCGTAAAAAAATTGAAGTCATAAGTTTTTTTGCCTGTTCCTCATCCCAATTCGCAATCTGAGATGTAAGCTCTTGTGTATTTATACCAGCATCGATAATTGTTAGAATTGAATACTTTGTTCTATAATCAGTATCTAAACTCTCTTCCCTTCCCTTTAACATTACATATTCCATTATGTCATCATTATTTCTATCGATTAACTCTTTATTTTTATTCCACTCATCAATGAGAATTTCACCTTGAAATATACCTGCATCTTCTAAAGTACTTCCTACGAAGACGGCTTTCCCATAAGATTGAATTGCATCTTTTTTATACGGTTCCCTATTAAAGAAAATTACAGGAATATTATATTGCTTAATTCTAGCAACGACTTCCTGCACTGAATTTATATCAACTAATGCTAATAACAACAAATCATATTCGCTGCTCTCTAGTACTGTTTTAATAATTTCATTTTCAGTTTCCTGACTTTCATTGGCCGAAAAGGTTGTAATCTGTACATTTCCGCCATTTTCCTTCGTAATCTCTGCTAAGTTCTTAAAAATTTCATTTATAAATGGTGCATTAATGTCGTAAACTATCATTGCTACTTTAATTGTTTTTACTGTCGAATCACCTGAATTAATCATTTTTGCATATGCACAGTTACTTTCTATTGCTGTGGAAAAAACAAAAATTACAGCTATGATAGATATAATTCTTATGCCTAATTGCTTCATATTTTCATTTTCCTCCATGTAACTGTAATATACAAATTATATACTTACAATTAGTTTCAGTCATATAAAACTTATTTGTTCCATTCATTTGCAGTTTTCACTATATAAACACATATAGTTTTGTTTTTTAATCTCACTTTCTATTTTAGTATTTACTTTAGTAAAAAGTTTATTCTACGCAATTATTGATTCAACGTATAACTAAATTTTATTTTAAAATTATTAAAGCAAAAAATAGAGCTCGTTAATCAAGCCCTATTAGGTATATAATTTCCAAACATTAATTATACTTAGTTTTAACAAATTTTCAAATTATAAAAAAATTATATTTTAAATCTATAACCAGCTCCCCATACAGTTTCAATTAACTTTATATTATTATTTTCTCCCTCAATCTTCTCTCTTATTCTATTGATATGAACAGTTACTGTCGCAACATCTGCATAAGAATCAAATCCCCATATTCTGTCCAATAGAGCTGTTTTTGAAAATACTATATTGGGATTAGTTGCTAAAAATAATAATAATTCAAATTCCTTATTCGTAAATTTTACTTCTTTTTCATCAACATATACCCTCCAAGCTTTTGTTAAAATCTTCAATCTTCCAAATGTTATGGTTCCAAGCTCTGACGATTCATTCTTTTTATCTATTGATGTTAATCTATCATAACGTGAAAGGTGAGCATTTACTCTAGCTACTAGCTCACTTGGATCAAACGGCTTAACTATATAATCATCTGCTCCAAGTCCAAGCCCTCTTATTTTATCTATTGATTCCTTTTTTGCTGTGACCATTAAAATAGGTATTTCTTTGCTATTTCTTATTTCTCTGCAAAGTTGAAATCCATCCTTAATAGGCAGCATTAAATCTAAAAGAATTAAATCAAATTCCTTATTTAACGCAAGTTCTAACCCCTTATCTCCATTTTCTGCAATTTCAGTTTCAAATCCATTTATCTCCAAATAGTCTCTCTCTAATTCTGCAATAAGCCTATCATCTTCAATAATTAAAATTTTTCTCATTTTCTCTTCCCCCATCACGGTATTTACTCCAAATTATTTACTAACTTTCGTAAATAGATCCTTCATAGTTACTTATTGGTAGTGTTATAACAATTGCTAATCCATTCATATTTTCAGCTGATATTGTACCGCCATGTGCTCTTACTATATACTCTGATATAGACAGTCCAAGACCGCTGCCTTCACCTGGATTAGTTCTAGCAGAGTCCTCCCTGTAGAAGCTGACAAATAAACGATTAAGATTTTCTTCTAAAACCCCTGGCCCATCATCCTTAATTTTCAAGATAATATTCTCTTCTTTCTGGTCTATTATAATATTCACATTCCCACATTCCTTCGTTTTATACCGCACGCTATTTTCAAGTATATTAACTAGCACTCTATTCATTTCTTCAATATCAATACTGATTAAAATATTATTGTCACAACTATTTTCATAAGATAAATTAAGTCCTTTCCCTTTAAATTCGTCTACAGCATTAACAAAGAAACTTTGAAAGAAGTCGATACAGTTTACTATTTCAAAATGAAATGGAAATTTTCCTGTATCTAGCTTAGAAAATAGAAATAATTTATCTACCAACATATCCATATCACAAGCTTTATTATATATAATTTCATGATATCTTTCACGTTTTTCAGGTGTATTCGCCACTCCATCTTTTAACCCTTTTATATACCCCTTAATTGTTGTTAACGGTGTACGCAAATCATGGGATATTCCTGCCACTAACTCTTTTCTATTTTCTTCATATTTTAGCTGCATATGAACAGATTCCTGTAATCTAATCCGCATTTTATCAAAATCTGAACAAACTTTTGCAAATTCATCATTTCCTTCGTAATTCATTTTAAAATCGAGATTACCCTCTTCTATTTGCCCCGCGCCATAACTTAATAATTCTAAAGGTTTAATCACACTTTTAGCTACGCGAGATGATAAAATACCATTTGTAAATATAATGATAAGTAATGCTATAATAAATACAATTCCCATATAACTAACAAAGAAAGATCTTACTTCAGTTCTCATATGATCTTTATTGATAATATTACTTGACTTAACAGCAAGTAAAGTAATGCTTTTATTATTTTTGGTAATAGTATTTTTAATTAAACTTACCGAATTTACTTCAAGTACCATTGAATCTGATGAAGAAAGTATATCACTTTGTAATTTAGAAATAGAATCTCTATCTTCATCAGTCAAATTTGAGAAGATAGTATTTTCATTGCTTGTAACTAATAAATTATACCCCGCATCATTTAAGGTTTCTCCAAACTTTTCAAAACTTTCCTCTCTCATATCAATATTTTTTAAACTTTTGCTATATGAATTTATAGCCCTTTGTACAAAATAAGTTCCGTTTTCATCATTTAATCCCCTTATCTTCTTTCCATATATCTCTGTAAATCCTTCTAGGACACCTCCGGCAATTACTACAATTAATATCGCTGGAACTATCAACATTAAAATATTGGAGATAATAAGACGTTTTTTTATCATCATAACAAGATACCCCCTAATTTATCTTATGACACTTCACTTTCTGTTTGTTTTTCCTTAATTCTTTCAAAATCAAGAAGTAACCTATAACTATCTAGTATTCCCTTTTTTCAAACAATGCATATGCACCTGAAAAGAAAATTAAGGAGTATCCTGATAATAATCCAATAACTGTCAGTATCGACTTCACTGACATTTGAGATCCAATAAAAAACTTATATAAATTTGTGTATGAAGTAAATGCAACGGAAGATATTGATGGAAATATTAACCCCAAAGCCATTATTATGATATAAATTAATACTGAAAGCATTACTGAAGAAGTACTGCTTTTTGACAATTGAGATATTAATATTGAAAGAAAGATTATTGGAATTGATGGTAGTATGGAAATTATATACGCTGCAAAAATCCCTGGAATATTTATCACCTGCGTTCTTCCGAATAATACTCCAATGACTGAACTTATAATAAATGTTATCATTAATACGCATATTACGTAAATCAGAATCGATATCATCTTAGACACAAGAATTTCATATCTACTTATAGGCCTTGTTATTACAGCTTTAATAGTTCCATTTTCTTGTTCTGCTGCAAATAAATCTGCAACTGCCATAAAAACAATTAATGGGATTAATATATTAGTGAATATTGATAATATGTTTAATTCAAAACTAGATAATGAAACATTAATATGTCCTTCTGTAAAATTACTTATAATTCCTATAAATATAACTAATAATTCAATACAGATTAGTAATACTTTATACTTAGTTCTCTTAAATAACTTAGTGCTTTCGCTAATTATACCTGCTTTCACTGAACTCATACATCCTCCTCCTTTTCTACAACTTGACTAAGAAAATATTTTTCTAAAGTTTCGCATTCACTAAGTGCGTCCTTCATTAATGATATATTTAATAACTTTCCTTCTTTAGTTATACCAACTTTATTACACATTAACTCTATCTCGTGAGCAATATGACTAGAAACTAAGAATGTTATTCCTAACTTTGATTGCTTAATTATTATTTCCCTAATTTCTACAGTTCCTTCAATATCTAATCCATTAGTAGGTTCATCTAAGATTACTAGCTTAGGTCTAGCTAACAGTGCTAGTGCAACACCTAATCTCTGCTTCATCCCAAGAGAAAAATTTTTCACTTTCTCATTTGCATATTTAATTAGTCCAGTCTGTGTAAGAATATCATCTATTCTCGGATCTTTTATTCCTGAATAATAATTTGCTGCCAATTTAAAATTTTCCTTAGCCGTAAGATACTCATATATAGCTGGGGCTTCAATAAGACACCCTACCTCTTTTGAACTTTCCTCCATAATATCTTTTCCTAATATTTGAACACTGCCTTTATCTGCATATGACAAGCCAGTGATAATTTTCATAGTAGTTGTTTTTCCTGATCCATTTGGACCCAGTAACCCAAAAATATCTCCCTTTTCAATTTTAAAGGATATATCACTAATTCCGCGGCCATTTTTATAGTTCTTCGTTAAATTATTAACTTCAAGTATCGGCTCCATAATAATTCCTCCTCATTTTAGGATTTACTGTCTCAAAATCAAGCTATATTCCCAAAAAACTTTAAGAATATAAAGTATTTTCTCTTACAACATTAATTTTAAGACAGAATTATAACTTTAAAATATTTGTCATACAACAAAAGTACCAAATAGTAAATTTAAGATATATGATTAAAATATATCATTTATATTCTATATTTATTTTTATTTCAATCGTTTATTTTCCATTGTTTGAACTTGTTTACCTGTTGTATCAATTGAATCAGCTTTTGTAGAATTTACATTGCTAACTGCAGTATTAACAGATAGTTCAAATTCATGTGAAACTCCTTTTTCATCTTCTCCAGTAATTACGATTTTCACATCATTTTCAGATAGTGTATTTCCATCTACTTTTGCAGTCAAACTTAATGATTTTATATCTACATTTTTTAAAGTTGGTATATCACTTATTGCTTTTCTTAGTTCATCGTTTGCAAATTCACCCTTGTTATTACTTTTTTTATCATTCTGCTCCTCGACAGCAGCTGAGATTGCTAGTTTAGCAAGTTCAGGAATTTGTGCACCCTCTAGTTTTACACTAATTTCATCTCCATCTACAACAAATTGATTTTTAACATCTCCAACTAATGTATCTAGAACCATTTCTCCTAGTTTTGCCCTACTAGATGAAGCATCAATTTTTCTGTTTCCTCTTCCAATATTACCCTTGGCACTGTTCCCCATAGAATAATAATTATCCCCTTCTTTAATAACAGTCTTGCCATCTACTCTACTTGTTTCAGTATCCTTAGTGACATCACCAATTTTTACAATAATATTTGAAGAACTGTTGGTACCTTCAAGTTTTTCTACACTATTTCCTGAAATATCAGTATTTCCGTTATCCTTTACCTCAAAAGAAGTTGAAAATGTAGCATTTCTAGTCGTAACTAATTCTCTTACTGCACTTTTATAAGTTTCATACCCTGATGCTCCACTTGCAGATGCTGATACAGTAACTGCTAATAACATACATCCTGTTAATGCAGTTATAACTATGGTCTTTATTTTCTTACTTTTCATAGTTTACATCTCCCTTTATTTTTTCAGCTATTAACCATGTCGAATGTCAAAAAAAGTTTATTAACTAATAGCTTAATTGCATTATAAATAGTAGGTGTAATCTTTTTATAAAAGAAATATAAACAATTTATAAACTCTCCCACAGTAATCAATACTTTTTTTAAGTTAATAAAAAACTATAAGCAAGTTTTCACACACATGTTCAACCTTGCTTATAGTTTCATTATTGATATTCTTATTCATTTTTACTTTACAACATCTACTAATCAATCATCGAATCAAGTCTATCAAAAATTTTTTAAAACTTATAGAGAAATTATCTTATTTGACAGTCCTAACCTAAGAACTAATATACTTCTTCAGCCATAAATTAGCAACAACATCTGGACCTACGACATTTTCTCATGCATATACCTTTTAAGATTTCTTGCTTTGCTAAAACATACCCAGCTTTTACACCTTGAGTATAACATTCATTGCAACCTCTAACTCTTCCGTCGTTAAATCCTTCACTATACCCATCTCTATATCCTTGATCATAAGTGTCTGCTAATGTATCTGAAAAAGGTCCATTTCCCCTACAATAAGGTCCTCTAGCAGCTCCGGCTGTATTTGCAATTTGATTTGGATTGCCTGGTCTGTATCTTCTGATACGAGTTCTATTTTGCATTTTTTTACTCCTTTGTATTTTGATACATTTCTAATAGTATATTATGATAATTTATGTTATTTGTTATTAATAAATAGCACATGAGCTTAACTTTTTCATGTGTACGTTAATTGATTATCACAAACTTTACCAATCATAAATGTATATTATATTGTTTTAACATTCTTCCTATCTCAAAAATAACTCCCAATTCAAAATTTTTCACTCTATATAAAATTTCATTCGTCTTAATCTCTCGATAGTACGTTCCATCAAATTTAATTTCATCATATTTATTACCCATATCAAAAACATAGTCAGACTTTATTTTACCTTCTTTTTTTTAAATCCCTGCTAATAACGAGTGATTTCCATAATAAATTATGGCTATATTAATAGGTAGAAATAAGTGTGCCTTGTAATTATTGTGGTTATAAAAAAATGAACTGCTATTTCCTCTCGTATCCTTAGCTAATCTCTTTGCAAATCTTTTTCTATCCCCTGCAATAGGGATAGCCATATCATTATCTAAAGATATATCTATCATTTTCTCTTCTTCATTTAAAAGATCTTTATCAAAATATTTTCTTAATCTAAATCCTAAATCATTAAATATACTTTCTATAAAATCAACTTCTTCTCCTAAATACATTTTCATAATAAGTCTATCTCTCACTATTTGTCCTAGTGAATTAATATATAATTTTATAGGTACGTAATTTGTTCCTCCTTCTGCAATTATAATTTCCGCTAACTCTAAGAGTTCTTCTAATTTGATCATATTTCTTAATTCTTCCTCTAATTTAGGCACCTCTGAATTCGTCCTTGCTAACTTATGTATTTTTTTCTAAAATCGATAGACATCTCATCGCCTCTACCAAATTTATATTAGAAAATCTTAAAAAATATGTTACTAATGAGATTCTATACATAAATATATAGGGTTAATAATCACTATTTATTCGATTACTTTTCTACGCAAAAAGGTGCTGTTGAAAAACTAACAAAGTTGTTTTTCAACAGCACCCTTTTTATTAATATACCTAAATATATATAATTTCTCTTTCTTCTTAACTTAAATTCTCTAATATTAATAACATATGTATGCTTGTCCAACTTATACGACTTACGTTTCCTTAATTATATGACATAATTGTACTATCTATTCTTTATTACTCAATTCCTCCGCAAAATCAAAAAACTCCTTCATACTTTTTAAATGATTAGTTTCATTTATTCTATTTTTCAATTCATTTATATAGTTAACTCCATATACAATCGTGGGAGGTCTCTCCTTAGAGTAACTTATTCCACCTTCTTTAAACATTTTTTGTAAGTATTTCACATGGTACTTTGCATTAGTTGATGCTCTATGCCCTACTGGCTTATTCATCTCTTCTGGATCGTACTCGCTTATATCATAATTTAAAACATAACTTTCAAACTCGCTACTGTATGCCTCCGGAAACATGCTATTATTCCCTAGTAACCATGTCTCAATACATTTATTTTGAACAATAATTTTATAATTAAAAGATCTTTCACTACTATATCTTTTTATATTTGCTTCAACCGTTTCTTTTCGTTTTTCTACCCCATCATCATCGCCATCTAGAAATAAAACTAGGTAATCAATATTTTTATAGGAATTAATGGTATCAATAGTATCTCCTAAAACATTTTTTTCTTGAGAATCAGGATTTATCCCAATTACCCTTGGATATCCGTGTCCACTATTTATAACATAAGAGTTCGTATCTACATTCGCTATAGTTCTTTTTCTTGTTAAGTTAGGTAATAGAACGTTCATCCATCTTCTTATTATTTCCTGACCAGATTTACCATCTTCTACCAAAATATAAAGATTCACTTTTACTCCTCCTCCTCAAACTCCAATACATTTATAAGTTGAAAGAAAGAATCATGTTTCGTTTCACCGATACCTAAATCTTTTGCTGGTCTAGTTATTATATTTGAACATTTACGCGAAACAACTTTCCAATAATCTGGATGTATATTGTTTATTATATACGGATGATGGCTAGTTATTATAAATTGAATGTCATTTTCTGTATCAACAATTTTCTCTGTTATCATATCCAAACAATTGATACCTAATCCATTTTCAAACTCATCAATTAGAACAACTGAACCTTCAGGTAATGTTTTTAGCAATATTAGGTGTGCTAATGACTTTATCATTCCTTGAGATATTTGAATTTGCTCAATCCATTCACAATTTTTTTCCTTAATAAATAGACAATAAAAATCATCTTCGTTAAATTCAAATTTTATATCTTCTACTTTATTAAATATATTAATATACTCGTCTTTTATCTCATTAAATTTATCAGGAAAAATTCTGTAAATTAAAGCAAACCTCATAACAATAGGAAAATGGCTACTGCATAAATCCTCATACTTGGTGTACTTTGGTTCGTACCATGCTAATCTCATTCTATTAAATGATTTATTTCTAATATCATTTAATTCTCCAATATTATGTATTTTATTAATATTTTTTATAATTAATTTTGACAACTCTTCCTCTGCAAATAACTTTAAGAGACTTCCACTACGTTCTGTTTTGGGTATAGTATATTCCATAAACTTATGTTTATCTGATGACTGTATGAGAAGAATTTTGCCTTCAGTTGACAAACATTCATATATCATATTATATGTTACATTTCCTACAGACTCTTCTTCCTTTAAGCATTCTCCAAAATGTGCCTCATATTCATAATTAACGTTATCAATTTCAAAAGATATCTTATATTCACTATTCTCCATAAAACGTAATCTGTTATTAATATTTTTTTCTCTTACTATTGTATAAATTAAGCTAACAGCCTTAAGTATTTGACTCTTTCCAGCTCCTGAGACACCTACCATTAATGATAAATCATTAAAATAAGTTCTTTCTATCTTAAGCTTAGTTTTTTTGCTTTCAAATTCAACCCAATTAATTTTCATCGTTACACATCCTTTATATTATTAAAGCGAATTTAATTTATATTATTAAATTCAACTACTTCAATACTAGAAACTAGCTTTTCTTAAGACCAAACAAATACTAATTAAACCTATTTTATTATACCACATTTATGAAATAATATATAAGTTTATAAT
>NZ_MZGT01000038.1 GCF_002029255.1 Clostridium chromiireducens | reverse complement strand
TATAAGAACACAGTATATATCTCACTGCATAGTGATTAAAGATATATACTGTGTTTTCTGTTATGTGTAAGTATCAAATTTTAAATTACACTTATCGTCGAATAAATATCATGACTTCTATCTTGTTTGGCCTATACGTAAGCTTGGTTTTTATATTATGTATCTATAGTTTGAATATATATTTTGAAAGTTCTAAAAATTTTATCTTAATTTAACAAAACAATAAATGTAAACGATGAAATATATGAAAATATAAAATTTTTTCTTTGCAATGGAATTCCTTGCAAAAATGTATTGCAAAGTAGAAAAAATAGTAGCATTATAATAACAAAGTAAACCTATGGGAATTATAATATATTTTATTTATTCAAAAGGGGCATGTGTACGAATAATTATAAAATATTAACTTTAAGATTTCATAGTAAATCTATTGATATTTATTCATGTAGCAAGAGGGGGAGATAAAAATGTTTAAAAAAATAAAAATATCTCAAAAGTTAATTATAACAAGTATAGTAAGTGCATTATTTTTAATTGTAGTTGGAGGAATTGGGTTATCGAATATGAATGTATTAAATAATAATACAAATATAATTTATAATAATAATTTATTAGCTTTGCAAAAATTATATTCAATCCAAAACAATGTTAATTTAGGTGTATCAGATATGGAACATATTATTAATAGTAATTTCAAAAGTAGTGTTAGTGACTCCATAAGTAATTTAAATGATCGATCAAATTTAAATAACAAGATTTTTGAAGAATATGAGAATATACAATTTTCGAGTAATAAAGAAGAAGAAGATTATAAAAAAGTTAGAAATACATTATCTCAATATAGGGATTCAAGATCTAATATAATGAAATATATAAATGAGGACAATTATGAAGAAGCAATTAGGTTGTACAATTCTGAATATGTAAACTTAAGGAAGCAGTTAGAATATAATTTAAATGTTGTTATACAAGACAAGATTGCGTATGCAAAGAATATGTCAGAATCAAGTAAAGCTGTTTTTAATAGCTCATTCATATTTCTTACAGCTCTTATAGTAATTGGAGCACTAACTCTGGTTATTCTAGGTAGTGCAATGGCAATTTGGTTAAAAAGAAGAATAAGTTATGTAGTTAATTTTGCTAATGGTTTAGCAGAAGGAAATTTGACACAAGAAATAAAGATAACCTCTGATGATGAATTAGGCAATATGTCTAGAGCTTTAAATATTGCTACAGCAAATATGAAGAAACTTGTTTTAGAGCTTGTCAATGAGATGAAAGAAATGAGTATTTCAAATGAGGCGCTAACAACAATAATGAAAGAAATGTCTGTAACAATGCATAATATTAAGGGAGCTACAGGTTGGATTGCTGGCACCAGTGGGGATTTAAGTACATCAACGCAAGAAGTAAGTTCTCATACGACAGTAATTGAGGAATTGACTAATGAACTTAATAAGAAGGCTGAGAAAAGAGAAAAGGATTCAGATGAAATCATGCAAAGAGCATTGGAGGTAAAAGAAAAAGCAGAACAGTCATCTATAAAGGCTATAAGTTTATATAATGAAAAAGAAACAAAGATTAGAAAGGCAATTGATGATATAAAAGTAATTAAAGAAATAGACAATATGGCAGCAGTTATAGATCAAATAGCAGAACAAACGAATCTGTTGTCACTTAATGCTTCTATTGAGGCGGCTCGTGCAGGGGAAGCAGGAAAAGGTTTCGCCGTAGTTGCAGATGAAGTTAGAAAATTAGCGGAAAAATCATCGCAGACAGTTATAGAAATAAAGAGAAATGTTGAACAAGTAAGGGGAGTTATTAAAAACTTTATTGATCACACTAACGATATATTAGGATTTATAGAAAAACAGGTTAAACCTGATTATGAAATGATAAAATTAATTGGACATCAATATGAGCAGGATGCTCAAATTGTAAATCAGATGTCAAAAGAGATATATGTATCTGCAAATTCAATTGCTAGAAATGTATCAAAAGTGAATAATTCGATACTAAATATTTCAGCAACATCACAAGAATCAGCTTCAAGCGTAGAAGAGATATTTGCGAACATAAGTGAGACAAGTGCAGCAGTAGAACAAGTGACAAAACATGCTAAAGATTCATCGAAGTTAGCCAACAAGTTGATTGAAATGGGACATAGATTTAAATTTTAGAGACCCATATAATTGGTTATCTATATATATCTGAGGAAGTATTTTTATTCTATCAGTGTTTTAAAAAAGTAACATAAAACACATCATGTATCATATTATTCCTAGTAATAAGAGATATACGCTTTATATTTATATATTATAGATACTTAATCTGTATATTAATTTATCTCTTAAAATATATTTTAAACTAGAAATGAAGGTCATGCTTTTGTGAAAGTATTACAGTAGAATATTAAGCTATAGATATTTCTTTAATAGAAATTAACAACTTAATATTCAGTAACTTAAACAAGTGCATGACCTTATCTTTGGCAAGTAAATTCATAATCATAATTTTTAACTTAGGTATATATATTAAATTTTAAGTGAATTATTGTTCATTATTAGTTGAGCTAACTTGATTATTGCCTTTATCTCGGTTGTTCTTGCCATTCATTTTATCAGCATTACTTTTATCATTCTTATTTTTATTATATTGAGAAGAACCCATTTTATATCACCACCTTGTTTTATTTTTTATTATTTGCGGAAATAGTTTGCGCTATTCATACTCTAATAAGTTTTATATTTACTTAGGCTGAGATCTAATTTTTACATTAGCAAATTTTTATGGATATTCTGTCATAAAATTTTCACAAATTAGTGCTATAATAGATTTTGGAATAAGTACTATTTATAATTAAAGTATATCCTAAATGGAAATGTTAAATATAGGGCAGGAGGAAGATGATGCGACTCATAACAAAATTCATACCTAACTTAATCACTATAACAAGAATAATAATGTCATTCTTATTTGCTTATGCCATAATTGATCAGTTTTTATATAATGAAGATAAAAGTAATATGTTGATTATATTATTTTCTGCTATTTGTATTTCAGATTTATTAGATGGAAGAATTGCAAGAAAAATGAATTCAGTTTCAATTATAGGAGCTAAACTTGATGTATTTGCTGATTTATTATATATAATTCTTTCATATGTAACTTTGGTTAATGTAAAAATTTTGCCTTTGTGGTTTTTGGGTTTTGTATGCCTTAAATTTTCTGAATTTATTGCAACATCGAAATTTATGAAAAATTATAATAAAAATTCAAATAATCCTTTTGTTTTTGATAAGATTGGACGAGCTATAGCAGCTATGTTTTTTATAATTCCAGGAATAGCATGTATTTATAAGTGTTTTGAAACTAATAGCTTGACAATAGTACTAAATTGCTTACTTTATGTTATATTTTTTGGTGGAATTTATTCTTCGTATTTAAGAATAAAAAGTTGTTTAGTATGTTTTAAATTGAATAATAATATAGATATATGATTATAATTGCATGCATATTAATTATATTTATATTAAAGAATAGAGTTTATTTTATTTCCAAGTTTTGTTTATGAAACTGGTTACTTATATATTATAATTGTATATATTATGGTTTTAAGGAGAAGAAAATATGTTTTTATTTGATAGAAATAAGCTAAAGATGAGAAGTGAAGAAGATGAAGAGGGAATTAAGACTTTTATAGAATATCATGGAATAAAGGAAAAGAATAGATTTAGAGAAAAGGTTTTAAACGAACTGATTGGAGCCAATTTATGTTTAGCAGTTTTGGATTCGAGGTTACTATTTTTTGGAAATGATGAAAAACCCAAAATTACATTTGAAGAAATTATAAAATCCTTAGATTCGTCAATGATGGCATATAAAAAAGTTGAGATAAAAAAAATACCAGAGGTATCTATGTTTGGTTTAACTGTAAAAAAAGGATCCAAGAAGACTGATAAAGATTACGTTATAGGATTTATTTTGAATAAAGATAATTTTAAGATAGTAAAAGAATATATAAATAAATTTAATATGTATTACTTTATAGATAGAACTGGTCTTGGAGAAGAAATTTTACTACAAAAGTTAGAGGAAAATTATGAAGAGATAGATGAGTTGGGTAAAGAATTCTACTGCCAAATTTTTAATAATAATTTTAATTACAGGTTAGTTGTTTTATCTGGAAATGAAGCGGCTAATGAAATTAAAGAGATAGTTAATAAATGTCATTCAGAGCTATAGCAAGAAAAACATCAACGTTTTAATAGTTTTAAACGTTGATGTTTACTATTTGGTGCATAGTTGTGGCATTAAATTATTAGACTAAAGATTATTGCAATATTAAACAGCATAGATTTCAAGAACATTTTCAATATCGTTAATAAATATTTTCCCATCTGTGTAATTGCTGATTCTAATTTCTTGTAAAACTTTATCTAGTATGATTTCAGCAACTTCAGGAGTCACAACTGTTTCAACCTTTACTCTGCGCAGAAAATTAACAGTATATTCTGTACCTCTAAAGATTTTCTTATACCCTTTTTCGTTATTGTAATCCTTAATATTTGAAATTATAATATCAGTAGCATTGCAATTAGTTAAGATAGTTTTTAAATCATCCAAATGCTCACTCTTAATAATAAATTCTAGTTTCTTCATGCTATCATCTTCTTTCTTAAAAATAGGTTTTATATAAAAATGGGACAAAAACTTTAATGATAAAAAAACAGAGTCAAGCTATTTTGCTTTGACTCCATTGTCATGTGTATTTTTATTATAAAAAACGTCGTCTAATATTTATCAATATTAGACGACGTTGTCATTAATTACTATATTAAAACTCATTATAATAATAGAAATGCAAGAGGTCAAGAAAATTATCAAATATTTATTGAAAAATAATTGCTTTTTTACTACGCAAACGTATCTGAATAGAAGAACTGAGGATGCAGCTGACTTCATGTGATTTAGTATTAATGAAATAAAAAAGCCATATACATATTGGTTTCAGGAGTTAATTAATAAGCTAAAATATCATAAAAACCTCCTATAATAAATGACAAAGACAAAATATATAAAGTTATGTAGTATGGCTTATTAATACTAATTTTGCTAATATTTTAGCAGATTATAATCTGTGATAATGGTTAATATATTACTGCCAAACAAAATTTATATTATTAAGGGAGGTAGATTCAAATGGCATCAAATAATAGTGGAAGAAACAGAACATTAGTACCAGAAGCAAAACAAGGGTTAAACAGATTAAAAACTGAAGTTGCTTCAGAAATAGGATTACAAGACTATGAAAGCCAAGACAAAGGAAACCTTTCTTCAAGACAAAATGGAAGTGTTGGCGGTTACATGGTAAAACACATGATAGAAAACTATGAACAAGGCTTAAAATAATTATAAGCTAAAAGCATAGTGAATAATTTCTACCCAATACTATGAACCAAATAAACCCTTATGGTTAAAAGCTGGTAGAACAAATATAACAGAGTTATACTTGTTCTACTGGTTTTTTGCATTGAAAAATAAAAAGCCTTTGAATATATTGAGGGTTATAGTGAGTATGAATAATATTAGACTATAAAATAAAAGTTAAGTAAAATTATTCTTTTCATTATCGGACCTGTCATAAAGTAAAACTTTTTATATAGAACTATTTCGTATACAATTTAAGCAGCATGAATTTATGCATACTTATATGATTTATTAATTTAAAAGTGTTTTAAATCAGGGATATCTTATAAATTTATTCTTGACATGTAGTTAACTTGAAGTATTATAATATGTAATATTAGGAAGGAAAGAAATAAGACGACTGTAGAGTAAATTAACTAATATATTTATTGAATTATAAGAAGGGTGATGACAATATGGAGAATATTACATTGGGGAGAACAGGAATAATAGTAAATAGAAATGGGTTTGGTGCTCTACCGGTTCAACGTGTTTCTAGTGAGGAAGCAGCAAAACTATTAAGAAAAGCTTATGATAATGGTATTAATTTTTTCGATTCAGCAAGAAGTTATACTGATAGTGAATATAAAATTGGTCTTGCGCTAAGTGATGTAAGGAATAAAATAATTATTGCTACAAAAACACCTTCTACTACTGTGCAAGGGTTTTGGCAGGACTTAGAAAATAGTCTTACTATGCTCAAAACAGATTATATAGATATTTATCAATTTCATAATCCAAGTTTTTGCCCTAAACCAAATGATGGGACAGGACTTTATGAGGCTATGTTAGAGGCAAAAAAGCAAGGAAAAATTCATTTTATAGGCATCACAAATCATAGACTTTCAGTAGCCATAGAGGCTGTTCTTTCAGGACTTTATGATACTTTACAGTTTCCATTTAGCTATCTAGCACATAAAAAAGAAGAGGATTTAGTGAATTTATGTAAAGAAAAGAATGTTGGTTACATCTGTATGAAGGCATTGTCAGGTGGACTTATAACAAGAAGTGATGCTGCTTATGCATACCTTTCTCAGTTCGACAATACTTTACCTATTTGGGGAATTCAACGAGAAAATGAGCTTGATGAATTTATTTCTTATATTGAAAAGCCTCCTGTAATGACAACTGAGATTGAAAAATTTATTGAAAATGAAAGAAAAGAACTTGTAGGTGAATTTTGCCGTGGTTGCGGATATTGTATGCCATGCCCTGCGGGTATAGAAATTAACAATTGCGCAAGAATGTCTTTGCTTCTTCGCCGATCTCCAACTGAAGGACACCTTTCGGAGGAAGGTCAAGCTAAGATGAAGAAAATCGAAGATTGTATAGAGTGTGGAAATTGCAAGGCTCACTGCCCTTATGGTCTTGACACTCCAAATCTTTTGAAGAAAAATTATGAAGACTATAAAACATTTTTAAAGGCATAAATAGAATATATGGTTAATATAACGAATGGAGTTTAAAATTTAACTAAATAAAATATTGTATGTAAAATATGGTTATAAGTCATAAATTTGTTCAAAGAAGTTAGTTATAAGGAATGGTGTGCATATGTTTCAAATTATGGATTTTATTAATGAATTAAAAAATTCAAAAAGAGTTCTTATACAAACTCATAATTTCCCAGATCACGATGCAGTAGCATCAGCCTATGGATTAAGCAAGCTTTTGTTGGAGTTTGGAATAAGCTCTCATATTATATATAAAGGGGAGATTCAACGAGATTCACTTGTTAAAATGATAGAAAGTATTAATATAAACATCAGAAAGCATGAAGAATTTGATATAGGTGATGAAGATAGAATAATTGTAGTAGATGGTTGTAAGGGAAATAGCAATGTTGAAGACTTAAAGGGATATGAAATATTAGTAATAGACCATCATGATGTCAATAAACCAGAAAATATCAGATATATTGATATAAGGAGCAGCTATGGAGCTTGCTCAACCATAATTTATACGTACTATAAAGAACTTGGAATAAGTATATCCAAGGATGTAGCTACTGCACTAATTATAGGACTAAACATGGATACAGCTCAACTTACAAGGGGCGTATCAGAGGAAGATGTAAACGCCTTTCATATACTATATGAAAAAGCTAATATTCCATTAGTTAATTCAATACTCAGAAATAATATTAAAACTCAGGATCTAAATTTCTATAAGTACTTAATAGATAACATAAAGATTGATGAGGGAGTTGCGTTCTGCTATTTTGAGGATGGATGTGATCAGAATTTACTTGGAATTCTTGGCGACTTTACATTGTCACTTGAGGAGATTGAGTTTGTAATTCTGTGCGCAAAAAATAATGGGGTAATAAATTTCTCTATTAGAAATGAGAAAAGTAAGTTGAGTGCGGCTGTTGTTATACAAAAAGCATTAAAGGGAATTGGTTTTGGAGGCGGACATAAGGATATGGCTGGGGGTTTAATAAAAGATGTAACAAATTTTAATAAAGAAAAAATATATAAACTTTTCAAGGATATTTTATTGGCGGAGACTTTATAAGGTAAGTTATATAATAATAGCGAATAAAAAGAATCTAGTGAGGAAGCTGAAATAATAGAAAGATGGCTTCTAAAAACAGCTTAATATAAAAAGTAACACTTATTCATGTTTATCATATACTAGGTGATTAGGGTGATAAAAATGAGTAAAATTAAAACATTAATTAAATGTATATTCAAGTATAAAGGAAGACACTATAATGTTGAAGATATAATGCCTAGCTGTTTAGAAAAAGAAACAGCAATGTTTTTATATAAAGACGGTAATTACTCTGATGATATTTATAGGGCAGCTTTAATAAGGATAAGATATGGTGACGATGAGATTCCAAACTTACCTAAAGGAAGCAAGGAAATTGAGTTGGTAGACATTAATGTCGAATGTAATTAAGCACTTACTTTCGTAAGTGCTATTTTTTATGCGTACATATATGGCATTATGTTGTTATTGATGTATGTAGGGAATCATTAATTGCTAATACTATTTTTTAGGATGAAATTTAATTGCACTAGTTTTTATAGGCAAATAATGTTTGTTGGATGCTATCGGAAATTCTGAGTCCTTATGTATAGTTTCCTGTATTAGATAAAATTGGTCTTCGGAGGAAATTGGGTTAGTTTTAGCAGCAAAATTTCCAGAAGTAGAATATTTAATTTCAACTAATATATTACTTGCTAATTCATAAATTTCTTTTTCTATGAAATTCAAAATTTTATCATGATCATTTAAATCCAAATTGAAATTTGAAATTGTTTCAATTGGAAATAATGTAAAGGAATAAGCCACAGCTTCGCCTTGTGATTTATACCATCTATCAATTAATACTACAGCGGCAGTTTTCTTTATTAAGATCTTATTGAAATATTCTGTCGATGGTTCTATACGTAACGCAATACTAACCTCATCAATCGCTTCGTTTAGGCACTTGTATACGGGGTGGCCGATTGTTTCGAGGCCCAAGTCTTTTTGTGGCCTAGATTTTACTATGAAATTTCCTTTGCCTCGAATATTATTCACAAGTCCATCATCTTGAAGTAGTGCAAGTGCTTGTCTTAATGTTGTCCTGCTAACACCAATTAGTTTTGAAAGTTCAGGTTCAGATGGAAGTCTGCTTCCTTCAGGAAAAGTACCTTCGTTTATCATTTTAAAAAGTTGATTATAAACAGTTACATATCTCAATTCCTTAGAGTTTTCAACGATATCAAATTCATTCATAAGAATATCACCTTTCTGAAGTCATAAACGTGTCTAGTTAAAAGCGTAAACATGTCTAGACAAGTATAACGTCTAAATTATATATTTTCAGATAAACATTTCATTTATATTTATTATAACTTAAATTCTATGACAGTGGCAATCAAATTGTTGTAAATAATTTCAGGCGGTGTATTAACCATGTCTGCTTGAGATTTCGTACATATTTTATCGATGTTTTCAATTAAATATAACTAGAAAGATAGGATTAATAAAAGTATTGACAAGGAATATTAGACATGCTATTCTTTTGGTACAGACAATAATACAAGTTGGTAGACAAGTTTGAAGCGTATCCAACATTTTTTAAGAACATAAGTGTAACCGTATTCTTAAGGCGGTTTATCAAATATATGGAGGGATTAGCATGAATTATTCAGAAGGTTCGGGTAAACAATATCATATAGATGTTAAAGAAGGAGAAGTAGGTAAATACGTAATATTGCCGGGAGATCCAAAAAGATGCGAAAAGATAGCTTCTTACTTTGATGAACCAAAGCTTATTGCTGATAAAAGAGAGTATGTTACTTATACTGGATATTTAGATGGCGTTAAAGTAAGTGTTACTTCGACAGGAATAGGGGGACCATCAGCAGCTATAGCTTTAGAAGAACTAGTAAATTGCGGAGCGGATACTTTCGTAAGAGTAGGTACATGTGGTGGAATGGACATAAATGTTAAAGGTGGAGATGTGGTTGTAGCTACAGGAGCGATTAGAGCTGAAGGAACTAGTAAAGAATATGCGCCAATTGAATTCCCAGCTGTTGCAAATTTTGAAGTTGCAAGCCTGCTTACACAAGCATCTAAGGATTTAAATAAAGATTATCATGTTGGAGTAGTTCAATGCAAGGATTCTTTTTATGGCCAACATTCACCAGAAACTAAACCTGTTAGTAATGAATTACTAAACAAGTGGGATGCATGGTTAAAAATGGGATGTCTTGCATCTGAAATGGAATCAGCGGCTTTATTTATAGTAGGAAGTTACTTAAAGGTACGAGTTGGTTCAGTATTTTTAGTTGTTGCAAATCAAGAACGCGAAAAGGCTGGACTTGAAAATAAAATAGTGCATGATACAGAAACTGCTATAGAAGTTGCAATTGAGGGAATAAGAAAATTAATAAAAGCTGACAAAGAGAGAGAAGATAATAAATAAGAATTGAAGAATTATTGCCAATGTCATTTACAGAAGACGATTTGAAATAATAAGTAATTAAAACTAAAATTAAAAGGTGAATTATTAATTAAATGAGAAATTTAATTTTAGAATTATTTTTAGAAAGGGTGGAGTTATGAAAAAATATAATAGAATTTTTACTATAGTAGTAGATTCTCTTGGAATTGGAGAGATGGAGGACTCAAAGGAGTATGGAGATATTAAGGTAGATACCCTTGGGCATATAGCAGAATCAGTAGAAAGCTTTAATATTCCCAACTTACAAAAATTAGGTTTGGGAAATTTACGTCCTATTAAGCACGTGGGCCCAGTTGATAAACCTCTAAGCTATTTCATGAAAATGAGAGAGGCAAGTGTTGGAAAGGATACAATGACTGGACATTGGGAGATGATGGGGTTAAAAATAGAAACGCCATTCCAAACTTTTACTGATACAGGTTTCCCACAAGAATTATTAGATGAGCTTACAAAAAGAACAGGGCATAAAATTGTAGGTAATAAAAGTGCTAGTGGCACAGAAATCCTAGATGAGCTTGGGGAACACCAAATAGAAACAGGAGATATGATCGTTTATACTTCAGCAGACTCTGTTTTGCAAATCTGTGGTCAGGAAGAAACTTTCGGTTTAGAAGAACTTTACCGCTGCTGTGAAATTGCAAGAGAATTGACTCTTAAAGATGAATGGAAAGTTGGAAGAGTTATAGCAAGACCATATTTAGGAATGAAAAAAGGTGAATTTAAACGTACAAGTAATAGACATGACTATGCTTTAAAGCCATATGGAAGAACTGCACTAAATGTATTAAAGGATAATGGCTATGATGTAATATCTGTTGGAAAAATAAGTGATATATATGATGGCGAAGGCATAACAGAATCAAATAAATCAAAAAGTTCTGTTCATGGAATGGAACAGACCTTAGAAATAATGGATAAAGAATTTAAAGGCTTATGTTTTGTTAACCTAGTAGATTTTGATGCGTTATGGGGCCATAGAAGAAACCCGCTTGGTTATGCAGAAGAACTAGAAAAGTTTGATGTTAATTTAGGGAAAGTATTAGATAAACTAAAGGAAGATGATTTGTTAATAATTACTGCAGATCATGGTAATGATCCAACATACAAAGGCACTGATCACACAAGAGAACATGTTCCATTCCTAGCATATTCGCCATCTATGACTGAAAGCGGATTACTTGAAATAAGCAATAGTTTTGCTACAGTTGGAGTAACAATAGTAGAGAATTTTGGGTTAGAAATGCCAGAGAACACAATAGGTGAATCAGTATTAAATAAGTTAATATAGGTCTAAAGGAATGATAATAATTAATGAATAATGCGTTTAACCAAACAAAAGAAAAATCACTAAAAACTTTTATGATAAATATTGCAATAGCGTTGGTTGGAGTTGCTTTTGTAGGATTCGGAATTGCATTTAACTCAGCTGCAATGCTTGGGAATGATGCAGTAGCAATTTTATATGATGGAGTTCGCAACATTTGCGGGCTTCCAATGGATAGCTTAGGGGTAGTAACAAACGTGGTGAACTACGGAATTATAGTAATTGCATTTTTACTTAATAGAAGATACATAAATATTGGAACTTTCATATATACAATTCCTATGGGAACCTTTGTAGGAATAGGCTCTAAAATCTATGAAGCTCTTAATTTTCCACTTATATTAGAGTTTAAAATATTAAGTTCAGTAGTTGGATGTTTAATGTTATTTATAGGACTTGGAATTTTTATCGCAATAGATATTGGATTAGATCCATTTACTGCTTTAGCTATGATATTAAAAGATAAAATAAATTCTCAATATAAAACAGCTAAAATAATTTGTGATCTTAGCTCCCTAGCAATTGGCTTTACACTTGGGGGAAAAGCAGGTGTAGTAACGGTTATGGCAGCTTTATTTGGAGGACCAATTATACAATTTGTATCAGAAGCCGTAAAAAAATCAATTTTGATACATATAAAGGTTCAAAAACAACATTTTGAATACAAAAAATGAAATCTTTGTAGACTAGAATTATGACCAATGTACTAAATCCCCATATTGGGGCGAAGCTGGGGGAAATAGTAAAATAATATCATTAGATATTTTCATAGTATCAGAAAACGCAGAAACATTATTTAAACAATTTGGATTCACATTAGAAAGTACCATAAGTGTAGTTGAGAAGTAGACGAGAATATCCAAGATAGAAATTAAATTTCTATTTTGGATATTTTTTTGTTAAGATTTATAAAAAGTAAATTTATTAGTAAAGGGTTATAATCTTTATACAATCTTTATACAAATATAAGCATTTTAATCCAATCTTTATATATAAAATAGTATTATTTATATATAAAATCGAATTCTGACAAGTAGAAAGCAAATTAGCAAGTAAAGAAATGAGGCGGACACAATGAAAAAGATAGTTTCGATACTTTTATTTTTTATTATGATTAATATTTTTATATCAGGTTCAACTAATGATCCTTATAGTGGTAAATATAAAACTTCGGATAATACAATTTTAGAACTTACTTCAAATGGAAGATGCAAAGTTATAGATAATTTTTATAAGGATGTATTTTACACCTATGGTGAATACACAATAGAAGATAATGAGATAAAAATAACTTTTGATAAAGATAAACGGAATTATTTAAATGTTGAAAGTTTAAAAGGCAAAGTTAAAGGAAGTAGTATAGAATTTTATGATTATACACAAGATGGAAAAGAGTGGGTATATTCAAAAATAGAATAATCCTAGTTTTATTTCATATACTCCTATATAATTTTAGTGAAAAGAAATTAAAATTAACTGAGGTTAGGAGTGATTTAAATAGATATTGATAAAAGACGAAATCCAGATTATCTTTTAAATCAAATAAAGAAAGAAGAAAAAGACTCTTCAAGGGGCAAACTCAAGATATTTTTTGGGTATGCAGCTGGCGTTGGGAAAAGTTATGCCATGCTTATGGAAGCTCATGATATGAAAAAATTAGGGCATGACATAGTAATTGGATATATTGAACCTGATGCGAGGCCGGAAACTATGGCACTGGTAAAGGGGATCGAAAATTTAGATAATAAAATAATTGAATATAAAGGAATAACCTTAAAAGAATTTGATTTAGATAAAGCGCTTGTTAGGAAACCAGAAATAATTTTAGTTGATGTACTTTCTCATACCAATGTGATCACTCAAAGACATAGAAAAAGATGGCAGGATATTGAAGAGCTTTTAGAAGCGGGGATAGATGTTTATACTACTTTAAACGTTCAAAATATTGAGAGTTTAAATGATATTGTTGAAAGTATAACTCATACTTCTATAAGAGATACAATTCCTGATAAGATATTTGATGAAGCTAATAAGGTAGAATTAATTGATATTGAACCCGATGAACTTTTCAAGAGGTCTAGTGATGGAAAAGTATATAGCACGGAACAAACTAAGAATGGCGTAAATAACTTTTTTACTAAGAATAATTTATATGCTCTTAGAGAAATTGCTTTAAGAAGAACTGCAGATAGAGTAAATTATGAAGTTGAAAATGTACGTTTATCAAAAGAACAGATAACTGTAATGCCAACATCAGATGCAATACTTGCATGTATTTCTCCGTCACCATCGTCTTCAAGAATAATAAGAACGGCTACAAGAATGGCAGAAGCGCACCATTCCAAATGGATAGCATTTTATGTTGAAACTACAAAGTCACAAAACTTAAGCGAGGAAGATAGAAAAAGATTAAGTAAACACTTTAATTTAGCAGAGCAGTTAGGTGGAGAAGTAGTAACTGTTCATAGTGACAATACAATTGAGCAAATAATCCAATATGCTAAATTTAGAAATGTTACTAAAATCATTATAGGCAAAAATCATAAGAAGCCAAATGTTTTTTCTCGTTTTTATGCACGAGATATAGTTGATAAGCTTATGGAATCCAATTCATATATAGATGTATATGTTATACCAAATTCAATAACAATTGAAAGAAATGAAACCTCTACTAAAAAGAATAAGATTAAATTTAATTTATCGCTTAAAGAAATTTTGATATCAAGTTTAATTATGTTAATTTCTGCGTTAGCTACAGTATTAATTGATTATTTAGACTATGGTGAAGCTAATATTATTATGATTTTTATCTTAGGAGTTATTATTGTAAATATTAAAACAAGAGGATATCTTTTAGGATTTATATGTTCTGCAATTAGTGTGGTTTTATTTAATTATCTTTTTACAGAACCTCGATATTCATTGCAATTTTATGATAAAAGCTATCTGGTTACATTTCCGATAATGCTTATAGTAGCTTTTACAATAGGTACGCTTACAAATAAGATAAGAAGAGAAGCAGAAAATTCTTTAGCAAGAGAAAATACAACTCAAATTTTATATAGAGTAAGCAGAAAATTATTAAGTGCAACAGGTACTGCAGATGTTGTAGGAATAGGTATAAAATATTTATCAAGGTTACTAGAAAGAACCGTTATCTGCTACTTGGCACAAGAAAATAAACTATCAGCTCCATTCACTTATACAGCAATTAAAGGAGAAAAAGATAGAAGTTTATTAAATAAGGATGAAGAAGCTGTTGCCTATTGGACATTTGTTAATGATAAAGAATCTGGTGCAGGTACTAACACTTTTTATGGAGCAAAAGGATATTATATTCCTTTAAAAAGTCATGGGAAGATATTGGGAGTGTTGGGGATTTCATGCACTAATGGAACTTTAAAACCGAAACAAAAATTTATATTTGAAACAGTTGCTAGTCAAATTTACATAGCATTAGATAGAGAAATTCTTGCAGAAACTCAAAAGAAGTCTAATTTAGAAATTGAAAGTGAAAGATTAAGAAGTAACCTCTTAAGATCAATTTCTCATGATTTAAGAAGTCCTCTTGCAGGTATTAAAGGTGCTGTAAGCACTATTATTGAAACAGGTAATCTTATATCAGAAGAAACTAAAGGAGAGCTGCTACAAGGTATTTATGATGACACTGAGTGGCTTATAAGATTAGTAGAAAACCTTCTTAGTATGACGAGATTTGATGGTGGAAATCTGAAAGTTAGAAAAAGCATTGAAATTGTAGAGGAAGTAGTATATGAGGCAGTTCAAAGGACTTCCAAACGCTTTAAGGATCATAAAATAGAAGTAACAGTTCCTGAAGAGGTAATAATGGTTCCTATGGATGGAAGCTTAATTGAACAAGTGCTTATAAATCTATTTGACAATGCAGTAAAGTTTACACCTAAAGGTTCGGTAATTGAGGTTAAAGTTTATGAAGATAATAAAAATATTATTTTTGAAGTAATTGATAATGGAATGGGAATATCAGAAGAGATATTACCTCATATATTCGAAAGATTTTTTACAAATGGGGATAAGATATCTGATTCAAGGCGAGGTGTTGGGCTTGGACTTGCAATTTGTAAATCTATAGTTGAAGCGCATGGCGGTACAATTGGCGCTTATAATAAAGAAAGGGCCGGGGCTATTTTTAGATTTAATATTCCAAAGGGAGATGAGAAAAATGGACAGTAAACCGTATATTCTTGTAGTGGAAGATGATAAACCTATAAGAAATTTTATAGTAGCATCTTTAAAGGCACAAGGATTTAATTACATAGAAACAGAAAAGGGAACGGAAGCTATTGCGCTTTCTATGTCACATAAACCTGATTTAATAATTTTAGATTTAGGGCTTCCTGATATGGACGGAATCGATGTTATTGCAAATATAAGACAATGGTCAAAAGTTCCTATAATAATTGTTTCAGCAAGGGAAAGTGAAAGACAAAAAATAGAGGCCTTAGATAAAGGGGCGGATGACTATTTGACTAAGCCTTTTGGAATTGGCGAATTACTAGCAAGAGTAAGGGTATCTTTAAGGCATAGTGCATCAAGTACTAATGAAAAGGAAAATATAGAAATTTTTAAAGTTAAGGGCTTAGTCGTTAATTTTGATAAGAGAAAAGTGATTATAGATAATGAAGATATTCACTTAACTCCAATAGAATATAAGATAATGGCACTTCTTTGTAAGTATTCTGGTAAGGTGTTAACCCACAATTTTATTATTCATGAAATTTGGGGATCTGCAGTAGGAAATGAAACTCAATCTCTTAGAGTTTTTATGGCTAGTCTTAGAAGAAAAATTGAAAAGAATCCAGCGGAGCCTCAATATATTTATACTGAAGTTGGAGTAGGGTATAGGTTGGCAGAGGATTAATTTTTAGCTGTCTGTTTATAAACTTCAATAATTTTAGTTAATATTAGACAAAATTATACTAATTATTATGCTTGAAAGAGGCATACTATATTTATATTTTTATTTATTGAAAAGGATGATTAATATGAAATCAACTATAAAACATAATGGTATCAGTAAATTAAGTTTAGGCGGAATATTAGTTGCATTAGGTGTAGTTTATGGAGATATTGGAACGTCACCTCTTTATGTAATGAAATCAATTGTTCAAGGTAATGGCGGTTTAGAACATATATCTGAAGATTTTATTCTTGGATCCTTATCATTAATTTTTTGGACGATAACTATTTTAACAACAATAAAATATGTTTTTGTTACATTGAAGGCGGATAATAAAGGTGAGGGTGGAATTTTCTCTCTTTTTACTTTGGTTCGTAATCGTGCAAAGTGGCTTATTATTCCAGCTATGCTTGGTGGTTCGGCCTTACTTGCTGATGGGATGTTAACCCCTGTTGTATCTGTAACTTCGGCAGTTGAAGGATTAGAGCTTATTCCAAGTTTTAACGCTCTTTTTGGTAGTAATCAAGATATTATTATTATCATTGTAATAGTAATATTAAGTATACTTTTTTTTATTCAGCATTTTGGAACTGATTTAATCGGAAAAATGTTTGGACCAGTAATGCTTGTTTGGTTTTCGATGTTGGCAATTTTAGGGATTATGCAAATTTCTCATGATTGGGCTCTATTACGTGCATTGTCTCCATACTATGCAATCAAGATTCTTCTTAGCAGTGAAAACAAATTAGGATTCTTTATTCTAGGCAGCGTATTTTTAGCAACAACAGGTGCAGAAGCACTTTATTCGGACCTTGGGCATGCTGGTAGGAAGAATATTTATGCCTCTTGGCCTTTTGTTAAAGCCTGTTTATTATTAAATTATTTTGGTCAAGGAGCTTGGGTTTTATCTGCTAGAAAAAATCCTATGTATATAAATGTAGAAGGCTTAAATCCATTTTTTCAAATGGTCCCAAATAGCTTTTTGATTTGTAGTATAATAATTTCAACGTTGGCTACAATTATTGCTTCTCAAGCATTAATTTCAGGATCTTTTACCCTTGTTTCTGAAGCGATTAAATTAAATTTATTTCCTAGATTACATATAATGTATCCATCTAGATCTAAAGGGCAATTGTATATCCCTTCAATTAATAAACTTTTATGGATTGTTTGTATTGGACTTATTCTACACTTTAGAAGTTCCGAAAATATGGAAGGTGCTTATGGATTATCAATTACTGTTACTATGCTGATGACAACTATTCTACTATTTAACTACTTATTAAAACAAAAGGTTTCATCTACTATTGCCATTAGTATGCTAATTTTCTTTGGTATATTTGAAGTTTCTTTCTTTATTGCAAATGCTGTTAAGTTTATGCATGGTGGATATGTAGCAGTTTTAATTGCTTTAGCATTCTTATCTGTTATGTATATATGGATTCAAGGTCACTATACTAAAATCCGCTTACTACAGTATGTAAAAATTGAAGATTATAAAGCGCAGCTAAATCTCTTGCGAAAAGATACTGATAGACCTAAATACGCAACAAATCTTGTATATTTAACTAATTCAGAATATGCAGAGAAAATTGAAAGAAATATAATGTACTCCATCTTAGATAAAAGACCTAAGAAAGCAGATGTGTATTGGTTTGTTAATATTGTTGTTACTGATAACCCTTATGATGCAGAGTATGAAGTTGAAACCTTTGGAACTTTTTATATTGTGAAAGTCCAATTAAGACTTGGCTTTAGAGTAGAACAAAGATTAAATGTGTATTTACGTCAGATCTCTACTGAGTTAGTTAAAAGCGGAGAAATAAACATTCAATCTAGAAACTATACTATTATGCCTGATAGAAGAGTTGGTGATTTTCGTTTCTCTTTAATTGTAGAACAGCTTTCATATGAAACAGAATTGGGTTTTTGGGAAGCCTTCATATACAGAGCTAAGTTATTTATAAAAAGATTTACTGTTTCTCCAACAAGATGGTTTGGGCTTGATACTAGTGATGTTGATATTGAAAATGTTCCACTCTTTTTAAGCAGCTGTAATCAAGAACTTTTAAAAAGAGCTTCAAAGTAATCTTATAAAATTAAGTTCAATTTTCATTGAACAGCCACAAATTTGTGGGCAATAGAAATTTTATTTTAGAGTTATATATCAGATTAGTTTTGTTACAGTTTCATAAAAAAGAATGGTCTACAATATGCTAGTAGATCATTCTTTTTTCTTCAGAACTTTAAAAAGTTTAAAATTAGGATATACTTTCAATGATAAGTAGCATATTGTAAGGTAAGTGCAGAGATGAAGGTTGTTTCTAAAAGGATAGAAATGATAGCTTATTTTAGGAAAGACGGAAAAATCAATCCTATAAGATTTAGAATTGAAGAAGAAAATAAATGCCAAGTGATAAAGATTATAAAAAATCCTGTTTTATTTTGGGAAAACAGGATTTTTTTATTGTAAGCAATAGTATTAGTTCAAAAATTCTATCAAAGACTTATTGGTAAGTCCGGTAAGTTCATCTCGTCTAGAATAAAGTAAGTGACATGTCAGAATAGAAAAGTATTAAGTGACTATACAAAAAGATATTTGTTGGATACAATAGATGTGAAATTATTTATAAACGAGGAGTATTATAATATGAAATATTATTTTGCACCCTTAGAAGGTGTTACTGGATATATATATAGAAATGCATATGAAACTTTTTTTGGACAAATTGATAAGTATTTTATGCCATTTATCTCACCAACTAAAAATAAGGGGTTTACTTCAAGAGAATTAAATGATGTATTACCTGAGCATAATCAAGGCCTTATTGTAGTTCCGCAGATACTTACTAATAATTCAGAGCATTTTATTGGTACAGTGAACGAATTAACTAAGTTTGGCTATGATGAGATTAATTTAAATTTGGGATGTCCATCTGGTACAGTTGTTGCAAAGTGTAAAGGTTCAGGTTTTCTTTCACGAAGAAAGGAGCTGGATGAATTTTTAGAGGAGATATTCTCAAAGGCAACAACGAAAATTTCTATAAAGACAAGAATCGGAAAAGACTCACCAGATGAATTTTATGAGTTAATTAAAATTTTTAATAAGTATCCTCTAGAGGAGCTTATAATCCACCCGAGAATACAAACGGATTATTACAAGAACAAACCGAATATGGTGGTATTTAAAGATGCACTATCATTAAGCAAAAATCCTGTTTGCTATAATGGGGACATTTTTAACGTAAAGAATTATGAAGAATTGATAGAAATGTATCCAAATCTAGATACTGTAATGCTAGGCAGAGGTATCATTGCAAATCCGGTATTAATAAGCGAAATTAAGAATAATAATATCATAGATAAACAAGTCGTTAAAGAATTCCATGATGCAGTTTGCACAGGCTATCAGAAAGTCCTTTCTGGAGATAAGAATGTATTATTTAAAATGAAAGAATTATGGTTTTATATGATACATTTGTTTGCGGATAGTGATAAATATGCAAAGAAAATAAGAAAAACAGATAGCTTAAACGAATATAAATCAATTATATCAAGGCTGTTTCAAGAACTTGAGATAGAAAATACACCTTTGCGTGAATTTTAATATTATGAGCAGTGTTGCATGGAAGTATTTTGTTTATTTGTTTTGCGCTGTTAGAAGAAATAATATTTATAGAAGCTAGTATTAAAGGCTGCCAGTAAATTTGGGAGCCTTTAATTTAAATTACATGTTAATTAGCTAATTATTTCTTTATAAGGGATTCTGACTGCAACTCCTGTGCTGTCAAATTCATATGGTATGCCGTCAAGAGGATTTTTTCTATCTACCAAATTTATTCCCATATTGTAAGATACTTCAGCCATAGCTTTAGCATCTTGAAGTACAGAACCAGTCATAGTACCTTGCTTAATTAACTCCTGAGCTTCTGGTATACCATCGACACCAACTACAGGTATGGTTTTAGTATTGTCTCCTTTATTATAGCCGTATTTTTGAAGCGCTTCTATTGCACCTACTGCCATCTCATCATTATTAGAAATAATAGCCTCAATGTTTCTGCCATATTGCAAATAAAGTGCCTCTACTATACTTCGAGCTGAATCTCTATTCCAATCAGCTACCCTCAGATCAAGTTCTTGAGTTCTAAGACCCGCCTTATTGATAGTTGAAATAGAATATCTCGTTCTTTCTATAGCTTCTATGTTATCTCGCTCTCCCATTAGCATAATATATTGCATTATACCGTCATTGTTTGTATCAAGACTCTTATTGGAATTCCATGCATTAATTAAAATTTGACCTTGCAGTGTCCCAGCTTGTGATGCATTTGTTCCTACAAAAAATGCTTTATTATAGGATCTTACGTCTTCTATATTAATGGGTTCTCTATTAAATAAAATTACTGGAATACCTGTTTCTTTAATTCTATCAATCACTACTTTAGAATTATTTGTATCTACAATATCCAACAATATAAGGTCGGTATCTCTTATGTTTAATACTGTATTAATATCTCTACTTTGAACTGCTTGATCATCCATTCCATCGTAAAAAGTAAATTCAACTTTTCCTTGATTATTCCTCTGAATTTCCTCGAAATTTTGTCCAACTAAGGATATATATCTATCTTTAAAATCATATATGAATACAGCTATTTTTATAGGTGTTTGATTTGAAGGAGAAGTTACCTCAGCATTAATATTGTTACTACAATAATTTAACATTATTAAGAATGTAATAAATAATATCTCTAGTGTTGACGCTATTAGCCTTAATTTCCTCATTGAAATCATCTCTTTCGCTTTTGTAGATATAGTTATTATTATCGTTAGGACATATAAATATTTATCTTATTTTATTTGTAAATTACATTACAAGGGAAAATCTTTATTCAATTAATATATTTAACAAATACTAATAATATACTTAAGTATCAGATAATAAGTTAGGAGCGGAGTAATGATAGAAGATGAATTTTTTACTTTTAGAGAATATATGAGAAAAAATCAAAGCCTCTTATCACCTTCAGCTGAGGATTATATGGAAATGATCTATAGACTTTCAAGTAAGAGCGGATTTATAAGGGCTAATGATCTTGCAGCTGCATTGAATGTACAGCCATCTTCAGTTACTAAAATGATACAGAAACTAGCAAATTTAAATTTAATTAAATATGAGAAATATGGTGTAATTATTCTTAGAAGCAGGGGAATGAAAATAGGAAAGTACTTATTAAAACGTCATGATCTAATTGAAGAATTTCTAAAACTACTTAATATATCAGATGATTTATTGGAAGAAACGGAAAAGATTGAACATACTATAAGCAGTAATGTTTTATATGGAATGATTGACTTGATAAATTTTTTTAACAAGTATCCTGATTTGATGGAAAAGTTCAATGAATATAGAAATGTGAAAGATAATAGTAAATAAGTACAGGTGATTCCAGAATCACCTGTACTTATTGGATTGGCTTAATAATAATATTTATTATAATTTATAAAAATAATAATAAGCTTACTGCCATAACTACCATCCCAGCTACAAGGCCATATATTGAAAGATGATGTTCACCATATTCTCTTGCTGAAGGGAGTAATTCATCTAGAGATATAAATACCATTATTCCTGCCACAGATGCAAAGAGTATACCAAATACTAAATCATTAATGAAAGGCATTAATATTAAATAACCTACAAGTGCACCTATGGGTTCAGATAGACCGGATAAGAATGAATAAAAGAACGCCTTTTTCTTATCGCCAGTAGCATAGTAAACAGGTACTGATACTGCTATTCCTTCAGGAATATTATGGATTGCTATAGCCACAGCAATTGGTATTGCTATAGAAGGTTCCTGCAGCGCAGAGATAAAAGTTGCTAAACCTTCTGGAAAATTATGAATTCCAACAGCTAATGCAGTGAATATCCCCATTCTTAGGAGTTTAGTATCTAAATGTCTATTGTTATTATTTATGTCTTCAATTTTATACATGTCATGTGGATTTTCGCCGCTAGGGATTAATTTATCAATAAGTGCAATTAAAAGCATACCAGCAAAAAATGAGATTACAGTAATCCATGAGCCGACTTTTAGACCAAGTTCATTTGTAAGAGAATCTTTTGCTTTAAAGAATATTTCTATCATAGAAACATAAATCATTACACCGGCAGAAAATCCAAGACTTATAGATAGAAATTTAGTATTTGTTTTTTTAGTAAAGAATGCAATAGCGCTCCCTATACCAGTACATAGACCAGCGAAAAGAGTCAATCCAAAAGCAAATAAAATATTATTCATTTTAACCTCCGTGTTACTTATAAATAATAGTATAATACATTTGAATAAAAATAAATATTAGATAACAATTGATATATTTTATATTATACTAGAAAATGGATAAATGTATAAGTAATTTAAAAGCTTTTATGAATAATCATAAAAAGGTTGGCAACTTTTTAGGTTACAACCTTTTATTGAATTACACTAAGCTAATCCTAAGAGTCTAAAAATTATACTTGTCATAAAACACACAGAAATTGCAATGCAAGTAGGAAGTAGAGCTGCAATGGCTGTCCATTTTAAGCTCCCTGTTTCTTTTTTTATTGTTAAAAGAGTTGTAGCACATGGCCAGTGTAATAAGCTAAATAACATAGTATTTAGTGCTGTAAGGTAAGTCCATCCATTATTTAATAATATTTCTCTTAAAGAATCTATGCTATTAAATTCAATCATAGAGCCTGTCGATAGATAACACATCATGAGTATTGGAAGTACAATCTCGTTTGCAGGTAATCCTAATATAAAGGCCATTAATATATATCCATCAATGCCAATAATTTGAGCAAAAGGATCAAGAAAAGCTGCAACATGTCCAATAATACTTGAATCACCAATATATATATTAGCAAGTATCCAGGTTATTGCGCCAGCTGGAGCAGCTATAACTGCAGCTCTCCAAAGTACAAATATAGTTCTGTCAATTATTGAAGTATATAAAACTCTCCCTATTTTAGGAACTCTATAAGGAGGAAGTTCCAAAGTGAATGTAGATGGTACTCCTTTTAAAATTGTCTTAGATAATCCATAAGATACTAACAAAGTTACAGATATACCTATAATAACTAAGGCGGTAACTGATAAAGCAGGTAAAAAACTAAATTCACTTCCGCCTTTTGAAACTAGGAAAACTGTAGCTATAGCTATTAGGGTAGGGAATCTTCCATTACATGGAACAAAATTATTTGTTAAGATTGCTATAAGCCTTTCTCTAGGAGACTCAATTATTCTACAAGAGATTATTCCAGCGGCATTGCAACCAAATCCCATACACATTGTTAAGCATTGTTTACCGTGGGCACAAGCCTTTTTAAATAAATGATCGAGGTTAAAAGCTACTCTTGGCAGGTATCCTAAATCTTCAAGTATTGTGAATATAGGAAAGAATATTGCCATTGGTGGAAGCATTACAGACACAACCCATGCTAAGGTTCGATACAGTCCAAGTATAAGAATTCCGTGAAGCCAGCTTGGGGCATTCATGTTTGTAAACCATAAAGTAAGCTTATCCTCAAGGGCAAAAAGTACATTTGCTATCATTTCAGATGGGATATTTGCACCAGTTATTGTAACCCAGAACACTGCCGCTAAAACTAAAAGCATTAGCGGAATACCAAATATTTTTGAAGTTATATAATTATCAATCACTCTATCTCTGTTCATTTTTGATTTATCTTCTTTTACATATTTATCTCTTACTTCTTCAGCTTTTATATAAATTTCCTTAGAAATATCATCTCTTATATTTCTATTTTCATCATGAAGGTTAGATTCTTTTACAATATTCATTATTTCTTCTAATGAATTGCTATCTATATTGCTAGAAATAGAAGCTATTAATTTTTTATCACCATCGATAATTCTTAAGGCAAGCCATCTAGAAGTTATATTTTGTATATTTTTTTCTATAATAGGTTGAATGGTTTTAATTTTTTCTTCTATATAGTTATCATACATCAGAACTTTAGGATTTGGTTTTATTTGACCAGTTGTAACTTTATATACTGCGTCCTTTAGTTCTTTTATACCTTGTCCGCTCTTAGCTGCACATAAAACTACAGGAATTCCAAGTTCTTGTTCAATTCCTTTAGCATCTATTGTTATATTTTTCTTTTTTGCTTCATCAATAAGATTGATGCATAGTATTACATTTTGCCTTAACTCCATAACTTGAAAGACAAGATTTAAGTTTCTCTCTAGACAAGTTGCATCAGTAACAACTATTACAGCATCTGAATTTCCGAAACAAATAAAGTCTCTTGCTACCTCTTCTTCTACAGATGAAGCAAATAATGAATAAGTTCCAGGAATATCAACTAAGATATTTTCTTTACTGTTATGAGTAAATTCTCCTCTTGCGTTTACTACTGTTTTACCGGGCCAATTGCCAGTATGCTGATGAAGTCCAGTTAGGGAATTAAATACAGTACTTTTTCCAGTGTTAGGATTACCAGCAAGTGCAATAATGTATTGGGATTCCTTTTTTTCTATTTTAAATATGTCTGTTAGTGAACTATTTTTTGTTGATTCAAATGTTAGACCCATTATAGCCTCCTAAAATATAATATTATTATAAAAAGCAGGTAATACCTGCTGTTTTAGCATTCATTAACAGATATTAAAGAAGCTTCTTCATTTCTAAGAGCTATCATAGCACCGCGAATATCATAGACTGTGGGATCTCCAGAAGGCCCTTTTCTTATCACTTCTATCTTTGCGCCTTTTGTGAGTCCAAGAGCAAGAAGTCTTTCTCTTAGCATACCTGTTGCAGACAAATTTTCAACTTTAGCAAAGTTTCCTACTGAAATATTATTAAGATTTAACATATTATTTCCTCCTTCAAATAGAACATTTTAAATTTTTAAGCTAAAAGTTTATTCTTAAGTTAAATATTTTTCCTAAGGCTAACTCTATAAATATAAAATCGTATGGGCATGGTAGAAGTTATAATTAGAGTTAAAAAATAATTTCATATAGGCAAAAAAATTATACTGTACTAAAAAAGTTTCCTTCGACTAACTTTAATACAATTTATGATTAGATATTTAAAAATGTGACATCTGACAAAATACATTTAATTTTATATTAGTACAGATTAGATCTTTTACTTCTTGATATAAAAATAATACTGTAATACTATAAAGGTATTACGTATTATTTATTTAAAAGATAAGGGGACATAAAATATGAACAGAATAGAACTCCTAGCACCAGCGGGAAATTTAGAGAAACTTAAAACTGCTATAGATTTTGGTGCTGATGCAGTATATCTTGGAGGAAATAAATTAAACTTAAGGGCGGCTGCAGATAATTTTACAATAGAACAATTAAAGGAAGGTCTTGAATATGCACATTCAAGAGGAAGGAAAGTACACGTTACGCTAAATGTAATTCCACATGATGAAGATTTAGTGGGAGTAGAAGAATATCTAAGGGAATTATATGAAGTAGGTGTTGATGCTGTACTTATTGCTGATCCAGGAATAATGAGTATAGTAAAGGAAGTTGTACCAGAACTTGAAATACATTTAAGTACTCAGGCCAACAATTTAAATTATAAATCTGCTTTATTTTGGCATAAGGTTGGAGTAAGCAGAGTTGTGGCGGCAAGAGAAATGAGTCTTGAAGATTTAAAAAAATTAAGAAAAGAATTACCAGAAACTTGCGAGATAGAAGCATTTGTACATGGATCAATGTGTGCATGTTATTCTGGTAAGTGTTTATTATCAACTTACATAACTGGCAGAGATGCAAATAGAGGAACTTGTACTCAGCCTTGTAGATTCAAATATCATCTATTTGAAGAAGGAGAAACAGGAGACTATCAAAAAATTACAGAGGGCGATAATACAGTTAATCTTATGAGCTCAAAGGACCTATGCATGATAGAGCATATTCCTGAACTTATTGAAGCTGGCATAAATTCTTTGAAAATTGAAGGAAGAATAAAAAGTTCATATTATGTAGCATCTGTTGTAAAAGCTTATAGAGAAGCAATTGATAAATACATGGAGGATCCTAAAAACTATAAATTTAATCCTAAATGGATGGAGGAGATTCAGAAACCTAGCCATAGACCATATACAACAGGTTTCTATTTTGATGAAAAAATCAGACAAAGTTATGAAAGCTCAGCATATATACAAAATTATGATATGGTAGGTATTGTGAAAGATTATAATAAGGAAACTTACGTCGCAACGATACAACAAAGGAATAAAGTTAATAATGGAGATTTTGTTGAAGTTTTAGCCATAAAAGGCGATAACAAGTTCACAAAAGTTGAGGATATGAGAAAAGAAAATGGGGAAGTTATAGAAAGTGCAAATATTCCACAAATGATTTTTACTGTACAATGTCATGATGAATTGAAGGTTGGAGATATACTTGTAAAAAGAAAAGATATCTAAATCATAGCACTTCATCAAAATTTTCGATAGATCTTATTAACATTTTCAATTTTACAAATGGGATTTGCCCTCTTATAATATAATAATGAACAATAAGGAGGGGAAATATGAACAAAAAGCTAAATACTATTACTATTAGCGGCCTAATGATAGGTCCAATATTAGGATCGGGTATTGTACTTCTGCCGCCTATTGCAATTAAGATGCTTGGAGATAAGGCCATTATTGCTTGGATAATAATAATGCTTATGGGTATTATATTTGCTTATATATTTACAAAGATGAGTATACTGACTTCAAGTAATGAGGGAGTAAATGTAGTAGTAGGAGAGAAACTTGGGCAGAATTTTTGTGAACTATCTTCAAACTATTTAACAGCAGCAGTTTGCTTTGGTCCAGTAGCTGTTTTGTATACAGCTTCTGGCTTTATTTGCAATATGATTCCGGGGGGAAATAATTATCAGATATTTGTAATTTTAATTTTGTTACTGCTTAATGTACTTGTTCTATTAATGGGAATAACTGCAATGGGAAGAGTTACTTTAGTGCTTTCTTCACTTACGGGCCTTATTCTTGTTATTGGCAGTATTTTTAATCTTTCAGAGCAAGATTCTATAAGTTTTCCTAATGCCTTCCCGCAAATTACAACACTTGGCTCGACGCTTTTGTTGTTATTTTGGGCCATTATAGGATGGGAAGTAATTGGAAGTTATGTTGAAGAGGTAATAAATCCAGAAAGAACGCTTATGCTCGCTATGAAAATTAGTCTTTCAGCTGTTATTTTCATATATCTATTGACCACCTTTGCTTTACAGAATAGTACAAGCTATATGGTTACAAAAGAAACAGATATCAATGTAAGTTTAATTCTCATTCCGTTATTCGGTAATTTATCATATATTATTATGGGAATTATAGCAGCAGGTTTATGTTATTCAACCTTAATTATGATATTAGGTGCTGTGACAAGACAAATGGCTTCCAGGGCAGAAAAAGGAACTCTTCCTGCTTTCCTAAGAAAAAAGGAAGAAGAACGATCGCCTAAAAGAGCTTTAATATTGTTAACTACATTTCATTGTTTGGTTATTGTTCTTATTCATTATAATTACGTTACTTTGGAATGGACTGTAGGAATCGCAAATACTTTTTTTATTTGTAATGCACTTCTTGGGCTTATTGCAAGCTTGAAATGCGTAAATGGAATTTTATTAAAAGTACTAATAACTTTACTAATCATTGTGTTAGCTATATTGTTAACTTTTTCGCCTTTAGCAGGCTGGCTGTTATTGCTGTTAGTAAGCTTAATGAGCATGCATAAGAGCATTTTAAATTTCATAGAAAAGCTTAGGACTTCAACTTTCTTTAGAGGAGTTTCATAGAAAATTTAACAATTAAGGATATTTCAATCATGAAATATCCTTAATTGTTATATCATGTTGTGATATAAATCACACTTAAAATATAAACATATGGTTATAATAATATCAGCTAAATAAATTGATTAATAAGGGAAAACGAAAGGAGAAGTCAAGTATGTCCAATTTTGCTACAAGCATAGATGTTAGGACTCTAGAAAGAGGAAGTAAGAAGGATATTATTTTTGAAGCTTTTGAAAAACTAAATTTAGATGAAAAAATGGAACTTATAAATGATCATGATCCACGTCCTCTTTATCAGTATTTTATGTCAAAGGTTCCTGAAAAGTTTAAGTGGGAGTATCTAGAGCAGGGGCCTGAGGTATGGAGAATAGTAATTACGAAGAAATAAGGAATGTGCAGTTAAATCGAAAAAGAGGAAATTAAAACGGATATGCAAAAATTAAGGATCCAATTGAAGTTTTAAATAGAGAAAGGCTAGAAATTTTTCTAGCCTTTTCATATTATAAGAGACTACCATCATCTTCAACGAGTTGTTTTCCAGCCTTGGTAAGTATATATTGTTTTTCACTTGGTGACAATTTAGATGTATTAGAATTCTTAATTAGATTGCATTCTTCAAGATCTTTAATAGACGCAGTTACAAGTTTGGAATGCTTTTTGGAGAATTTTGAAAGAATATTAAATTGGCTTAATGACTTATCTGGATATAATTCAGATAAAATTTTCTTAGCATAGTGTTTATGGCTTTCTTTTATTTTTTCATATAACAAATGGTGGAAGGTTATTTGTTTAGCATTCATTCAATACCTCAAAATATAATAATCTTACTAAATTATATGTATAGGTTTACTTACTATATTCTTGCTTAGAGATAAATACTTAACAATTTTTTATTTATAACTAAACATTGCTAGTTTTTTCATATACAGAAGTTAGATAAGATTATAATAGGAATACATTTTACTGAACGAATTGATTTAATAAATGCACTTATAGTAGATTTTCGCTTATTGCATTAAGATGTAATTATTAATAACTTTGTTATATAATTATAAGGTAATTTGAGCACATGAAAAATTAATTAACTATGGTGCAAAATAGGCTGCCATACTGGTCTATTATTTTTTGAGCGTGACTTAGAAGAATAGGAGCATTATTTAATGAATATAAGCGATTTAATAATATATAATAAAACAATGACAAAAAGAGAAGCTGCTTATGTGGATTACCCAAGTAATTTGTCAACGGAATTGTGTGGATACCTTTCTGAAAAAGGGATTGGTAAGCTATATTGTCATCAGGCAGAAATGTTTGAAAAAGCAATGGAGGGAAATAATATTGTAATAACCACATCTACGGCCAGTGGAAAAACTCTTAGCTTTTTACTGCCAGTTATTCAAGAAATTTTATCAAATCCTCTTGCAAGAGCAATTTTTATATATCCTACAAAGGCACTTGCAAGTGATCAGTATCGTGCTATCTTACCATACTTAGAATATTTCGGGGATAATAGGATTTCGGCAGGTGTATACGATGGGGATACGACTGTAAATGAAAGAAGTAGAATAAGAAAAAGCGCTAATATTATTTTAACTAATCCAGAAATGATAAATGCTGCATTTTTACCGAATCATAGTAAATTTGGTTTCGATTTTATATTTTCTAATTTAAAATATGTAGTAATTGACGAGCTGCATACATATAGAGGCGCATTTGGTTCACATCTTGCAAATGTATTTAGAAGACTAGGGAGAGTATGCAGATATTATAATTCATCACCTAAGTATCTATGCAGTTCAGCAACCATAGCCAATCCTGTTAAACTCGCAGAAGAAATCTGTGGGCAGAAATTCATTAGAGTTAGTAAGGATGGTTCACCAGCCCCACAAAAGAAATACATGCTTGTACAACCACCGAAGATTATGGGAAATGATAAAAAGTATTATGGGCAAGTACAATCAACCTCAGTTGCCGCTGATTTACTACCTGATTTAGTGGAAAATGATAATAGTTTTATTGCTTTTGCTAAATCAAGAAGAAATGTTGAAGTAGTATTAAAAGAATCAAGAGATAAATTAGAGACGGAGAACTTCTTTGGAGGATCCTTAAAAGATAAGATATCTGGATATAGGGGAGGCTATACGCCAATCGAGCGTAAAGAGATTGAAAATAAAATGATTACAGGAGTTTTACGAGGACTCGTATCTACAAATGCTTTAGAACTTGGAATAGATATTGGGAAAATTGATACAACAGTAATTATTGGATATCCAGGAACAAAGGCATCTTTTTGGCAGCAAAGTGGAAGAGCAGGTAGAAGTGGAAGCGAGTCTACCAATTATTTGATTCTTGATAATCTTCCTTTTGATCAGTACATAGCAATTAATCCAGACTGGCTTTTTGAAAGCGGAAGTGAAAATGCAGTTATTGATAAGAATAATCTTCTAATAGAACTTGCTCATATACGTGCTGCAGCTGCTGAAATACCATTAACCTTAGATGATATTTCTATTTTTCCAGATTTAGGTGAAACAATTCCAGTTTTAATTAGAGCAAGTGAATTAACCAATCAAAGTGGAAAGTTTGCATGGAGTGGTAATTTCTTTCCAGCAGGAGACTTTAGTTTAAGAAATATTGATAAAGCTAGATACAAGTTGATTAATAAAGATAATAATAAAGAGATTACAGAAATGGATGAAATGCAGGCCTTTCGTGAAGTTCATAATGGGGCAATCTATATGCATGATGGTGTTCAATATCAAGTTATAAAACTTGATTTAGAAAGCAGAACTGCATTTGCGATTCCTTCTAATGGAAATTATTACACAATGCCTGGTGGTATTACTAATATAAGGATTATTCAAGGCAGTAAGGATATGGAGTATAAACGCACTAAGGTCACATTTGGTGATGTAAATGTTGATGAAATAGTTTATATGTACAAAAAGTTGCAATTTCATAATCATCAGAATCTAGGTTTTGAACAGTTAGAAAAACCATTATCAAAGGATTACGATACGGAAAGCACCTGGATAAGGATTCCAGATAATGTGGTTACGGTATATAGAAGACTGCTTCAAGAAAGTCAAAATGGCATGATTATAAGAAACAATCACTTTGAAGGAGTATGTTTTGCTATAAAAAATGCAGCCATGATGGCTACAATGACAGAGCAGGAAGATATTGGAGTTGTAATGTCTAATAATGCAATAGAAATAAGGGAAAATTATGATGAAGAAGTATATATGTTTATTTATGATAAGTATGTAGGGGGCCTCGGTTATGCAGAAAAGGTATTTGATTTAACTGAACAGATTGTTGAAGATGCAATTAAGATGGTTGGTGGATGCAAATGTGAAAATGGATGTGCTGCATGTATTGGGGATTATCAATTAGATAAATCTATGGTTCTTTGGGGATTAAAGAATTTATTAGAAGAAATAGAGGCACCAAAGGATATTAAGCTAGTTCAATATGCTCCTTCAACATTTATTAAGAAACCATTTAAATTTGAAGAATTACAAGGAAAATGGAAAGAATTCTGTGAATATATGCAAGAGAATGGAGATGCATTTGCAAAATTTTTAAGTACAATTCCTGAAGTTGAAATAGACAATCGTACTTTAACTTTAGTTTTAAATAATGCTTTTTATAGAGAATGGGTGATGGAAGAAAGCAATAAAAAGAGTATAATAAATATAATTTCCTTCCATACAGATGCTCCAGTAGGAATTGAATTAAGAGTCAGACTTGAAGAGACAGACGAAGACAGAAAAAACATAAAAAATAAATTACAGAGAAGATATGAAGATCTTACAGAATAGGAGAAATTTCATGCATTATGAGGAACAATTGAAGAGATTAAATGAATATCAAAAAGAAGCAGTGTTAGATGAAAGTAATGCATGTATTGTAAATGCAAATGTTGGGAGTGGAAAAACTACAGTATTAATTTCAAAAATTATATATCTCCATTATGCAAAAAACATTAGCTATAAAGATATGATTGTATTGACTTTTACTAACAAAGCAGCAAATGAGATTAAAGAAAGATTAATCGCTTCTGATGATAGTATACAATTAGAAGAGCTTGAGGGTTTTGGAACCTTTCATAGTGTTGCACTACATTTGCTTAAAAATGTATTATCTGTTGAAAAAATAGAATACAATAAGGAATTTCTTGTAATAGAGCCAGAAGAGGAATTAGATATTGCTATGCAGATAACACAGGAAGAAAAGCTTAAAATTAAATATAAGAACCGATTAATAAAGCGGCTTGAGCAGGCTATGTCCATTGAGAAAGAAGAGGAAAAGGTTTCACCATATGATGATGATATATTTAGGCTGGTTGAGTTATTAAAAGAAGAAAAAATAAAACAGAATAAGATGACCTTTTCAGATATATTAAAAAATGCAAATATTTTATTAGATGAGTATAAGATAGAACCAAAGTGGATTATTATTGATGAGGTTCAAGACAGCGATAAACTACAGCTTGATTTCATTGATAAATTAAAAAGTGGGGGCACTAAGTTATTTGCAGTAGGTGATCCTAATCAAGTTATTTATAGCTGGCGTGGTAGTTCCTTGAATGTAGTTTATACATTGAAGCATAAATATGATGCAAAGGAACTGTCTCTTCCAATAAATTATCGTTCTAGCAGTGCTATTTTAGAAGCAGCAAGGTGTTTTCAGCAGAGTGGAAGCAATCTGATAGGAGCACGGGAATCTGGAAATAAAATAGTAGTGAAAAATCAGTATAATTCATTTAATGAAGCATGTTATCTAGCAGATAAGATTAAGGAAATACATAAATCAGGTGTATCATATAAAGAAATTGCAGTTTTTTATAGATTACAGAATCAATCTCAGGTATTCGAAGATGTATTTTTGAAAAATGAGATTCCATTTGAAGTATCTATGAAGAAAACTATACGTGATATTCCTGTATTAAACTGGATGATTAAGCTATTGCGTTTTTCAGTAAATCCTAATGATTTTTCATCTGCAATATATGTTCTTAGCAATAAGGATTATGGGGAAAGGATGACAGAAAAGGCAGCAAGAAAAATAGTGAAAGAGCAGAATATAATTAAGTCAGAGTTACTTGAAAAAATGCATAACTTTCTTAATGAATGTTCTAACATTACTAAATCAGATGAGCTTTATACTTATTTTGAATTTGATAAATATATAAGACCAACTGCAGCTACATATAATGAAGATAAAGAATCAATTTGTGCTTTACTAGGTATCATTATGGAATATGTGAAGGAAAAGCAAGTTCCATTTTTAAATGGACTAAGAGATTTTATAAACTCCTCAGCATTATATGGTGTTAATATTTTGCAGAAGGACATAACTAATGAGACGGATTCGGTTAAGCTGATGACATTACATGCATCAAAGGGGTTAGAGTTTTCATATGTGTTTATTACAGGTGTAAATTATGGATTAATTCCATTGCATACAAGAGATATGGAGGAAGAAGAGGAACAAAGATTATTTTTTGTTGGAATTACAAGAGCAAAAGATTATTTAGAACTTTCCTATTATACAAATCCTGATTATCAAAGAGTAGCCCCGGGAGAAAGTAGATATATTTACATGATTCCAGAAAAACTAATACAAAATGATAAGGTAAAAAGTGAGAATGTAAATTTACAAGAACTGAAGAAGCAAATTCAAGAGGCAAAGGCTCACGGAAAGAAAGAAGAGGCAGTAGTTACTGAGTCAATAGTTAAAATAGTAAATAGGACAGAGGAAGCAGTAGTTTCTAAACCGGCAGATATATCAGTAGTGGAAGAAATAAATCATGAACCTATTAAATGGGTGAATCACAAGAAATATGGAATAGGAAAAGTTCTTAATGAAGATGATATGATGGTTGAAGTAGAATTTGAGAATTATGGAGTAAAAGAATTTATAAAAGCCTTTAGCGAGCTGGAATTTTTATAAAGTGAAACTTTTCGGATAGTAGTCATAGGTTAAATATATTTTTATATTTGAATGTCATCAGGATAAGACTCTGGTGGCATAATTTTTATAAATTTACAGAAACTAATAGAAATACGTTCTAATTTTAAGTAAAGCAAAAGCATGTTTTAAATAACTTATAAATTAATTAATAAGGTAATATGAACGAATGAAAATATAGGAGGAATAAGAAAAAAGAGATGTTATATGTATTTAGTTTTCTAATATTATTTTGTGTTGGCATTGTATTATTTCTAAAATTTAACCCAGCCTTTGGAAGAAAGCCAACTAATGAACAAAAAGAGTCGTATAAGCAATTTAATAATTATGTTAACGGGAAATTTGTAAATGAAGCTCCGACGAGTTTGAACATGAGTTTCTCGAATATTTTATCAATGATTAAAGATTCGATTACAGGTGATGAAAATCGAAATCCTCATTGTGAAATTCCTGTTGAATCAATTGATTGGGAAAAAATCAAATGTGAAAAGGATAGTTTAACTTGGCTTGGGCACTCGTCTTTCTTACTTAGCGTTAATAATAAAAAGTTGCTATTGGACCCAATTTTAAGTCCTATTGCATCACCAGTTTCATTTGCAGGAAGTAAAAGATATAAATATAGTGAAAATATGATGGATATTATAGAAAAAATTCCTCCTATTGATGCGGTTTTTATATCACATGACCATTATGACCATTTAGATTATCAATCTGTTGTAAAGCTGAATAGTAAAGTATTACATTTCTTTGTCCCTCTTGGAGTAAATTCTCATTTAATGAGATGGGGAATTCCAAAAGAAAAAATTACGGAACTTAATTGGTGGAATGAAATGGATTATCAAGGCTTAACAATTGCTCTGACACCATCAAGACATTTTTCAAAAAGGGGGTTATTTGATTCCAATGAAACTCTATGGGGTGGTTGGATAATTATTGGAAAGAATATACGTTTATATACCAGTGGAGATGGCGGATATGGTTCACATTTTAGGAAAATCGGTGATAAATATGGACCGCTAGATATCACCTTAATTGAGGGGGCTCAATTCGATAGGCGTTGGTCGAATATTCATATGACACCGGAACAAGCAGTCAATGCAAATATAGATGTAAAGGGTAAGAATATGATGTTAATGCATTGGGGTGCATTTACATTAGCTTATCATGGTTGGAAGGAACCAATAGACCGGGCAATAAAAAAGGCAAAGAGATCAGAAGTAAATTTAATAGCCCCTAAAATTGGGGAAACTGTACTATTGGATTCAAATATAAATGTTCCTATTAATTCATGGTGGGATTTTTAATAAAAGATTTACAAATTAAGATGGGAAAAATATATTGTTAGTATGCCTAGGACTTGATGATCTTATACCGGGTGGATTAACCTAATTTTCATATAAACCTCGAAGAACCAAATATAAATATTTCCTATACAGGATATGCAATATTATTGATTCTAATCTTTTCATAAATTGCTTATATTATTTTTCATAAGTAAATCTAAGATAATCGACAGTTTTATTTAATGTGTCTTATATTCAACAGGCTGGTGCAACATTGATGATTGAAATAAGAAATGCATCTAAATATAATAAATTCATGTCGGTAAAACAATAACTATTAAACGGAGGAGAAACTTATGAGGAAGATATTAAAACATCGTTTTAGTATATTGATTGTATGGATTATAGCTACAGTGGTTTTCACTCTTAATCAACCAAATTTCAATAAAATACTTGGTCAAAAAGGTGAAGCTACAATAAGTGAAAATTCACCATCTGTAGTCGCACAAGAAATGATAAACAAGATGGGCACATCCAAGGGGGATTCACTGCTACTAGTCTTTAGCAGCGATAAAGGACTCTCAGGCGATGAAATGAATGATATTAAGCAAGGTATAGATAAATTAAATCAAAGTAAAGAACAATTACAAATAACTGATATCATAGATCCCTTTAGCAAACCAGAAGCCAAAGATCAGATGATATCAAAAGATAATACAACTGTTCTCGCATCAGTTTCCTTTGAAAAAGGTGAAAGAGACAGGAATACAGTTATGCAGGATTTTAATGATGCGATTAAAGATGTCAAAGTAAATCATTATATTACAGGTTCACTTGCAATAAATAATGATTATCAAAATGAAGTGGCAAAAAGTATAGATAAAAGTGCTATTATAACTGTGGGATTCATATTGGTTGTATTAATACTTATGTTCCGTTCAGTTGTTACACCTATAGTAACTCTTTTAGCTGTAGGATTATCATATATTTGCTCTATGGGGATTATTGGAGTAATGGTTAATCAATTTAATTTTCCGGCTACAAATTTTACTCAAATGTTTGTATGTTTAGTGTTATTTGGAATCGGGACAGATTACCATATACTTTTACTTAATAGATTTAAAGAAGAGTTGTCCCATGGCTTGTCAGTTGATGAAGCAATAGTAACTAGCTATAAAACTTCAGGTAAAACAATACTATATAGTGGATTGACGGTTTTAATAGCTTTTGCAAGTTTAACTTTTGTACAGTTTTCTATATATAAATCAGCTAATGCTGTTGCTATAGGTATAGCTATTCTTTTAATAGAAATGTTCACATTTACGCCTATAGCTATGAAGCTCTTGGGCGGTAAATTGTTCTGGCCATCAAAAGAAATAAATAGTCATAAAGAAAATGGTTTATGGGGCAGAATAACTTCGTTATCAGTTAAACATCCAGTAATCTCTTTACTTGTAGTAGCAATAATGCTTACTCCTATAATAGCGTTTAATGCAAATAAATTGTCTTTTGATAATATTAAAGATTTAAGTGAGACAAATCAATCTGTAAAAGGGTTTAATATTATTACAGATAAATTTAGTGCAGGGAAGGTTATGCAGACTACTGTTGTTTTAGAGAGCGAGCAGCCTTTAGATAATAACGAGGATTTAGCGATAATAGATAATCTTACTGAAAAACTTAAAGGGATAAAGGGTATTAAAGAAGTATCTGGTCCAACTCAGCCTATGGGAAATATGATAGATAATTTTTATACAAATAAACAAACAAATACTGTAGTTAATGGATTATCTAGCGCAAATGATGGTATTGGTAAGGTTAAAGATGGATTAAATAAGATGGATAATAGTTTATACGCTCCTGATTTTTCATCAGTTAAAGATTTATCTATAGGTACAGGAAATCTAAAGGGTGGAATGGACGCTATAACTAACGGATTAGTAAAAATAAATGATGGTATTGCACAAGGAGCCAATGGTGCAGACAATCTTGCAACAGGTATCGGAAAACTTAAAACCGGAGTCGCAAGCATTAATGGCGGACTTGAGAATATTTCAAGCAAAATTACAGAGATAAATAATGGATATACTACACTTGGAGACGGGTATAAATCTTTGGAAGCATCTATAATTCAATTGAAACAGTTGTCAGACGCTATGAAGGGAAGTATTAATAACATTGATGCAAAATTACCTAATGATCCAGACGTAGCTGCCCTTAAAGAGATGTCTAACAAGTTATCGGCTTCATTAGACGGCATTACATCAGCAATGGACAATGCTAACAAAAATTATGATACTTTAGCATCTGGCTTGAAACAAGTTAATGAGGGGCTAAAAACAGTTATAGATAGCACAGGCACAAATTCAGAGCTTGTAAAAGGTATTAATGAACTTGAGAATGGAGCAAAAGCACTTTCAAATGGACTAAGACAAGGAAATAGTGGACAAGAACAAGTTATAAAAAGTATGGCGCAGCTAAGAAGTGGCGCTGATAAAATTAAAACAGGCCAAGATACTTTGTATAATGGATTAAACAATCTTAGTGGAGGAATGACACAACTAAAGGATGGATTAAATGGAAGCAGCAATGGGTTATCAAGCATATCAGATGGGATTGATAAGAGTAATGATTTTTTAAATCAACTTACTAACACTAAAAGTTTTTATATTCCTGATGAAGCCTTTAATAATGCAGATATAACTAAAATGTTCGATGCATATATGTCCGACGACAGAAAAATAGCTAAATTAACTATAACTTTAGATTCAGAGCCGTATTCTGATGCTTCAATTAATCTTATAGATAATATAAACACAGTAGTTGAAAACAATCTTAGCGGTACAAAACTTTCTGGTGTAAAATATGGAGTTGCAGGGGCAACAGCTAATTCTAATGATCTAAGCAATGTTGCAACTCACGATATAACTTTTACACAAATAATAGTACTTGGAGCTATATTTATACTACTTGTCATTATAATAAGATCATTTTGGATCCCAGTTTATATAGTGGGTTCCCTTGGAGTAGCTTATTATGCAGCTCTATCAGCAACAGGTTTTATATCAAAAATGTTATTTAGTAGTGCAGCAGAAGGTTTATCATGGAATGTTCCTTTCTTCTCATTTATTATGATAGCTGCATTAGGAGTTGATTATAGTATATTCCTAATGATGCGCTTTAAGGAATATTCAGATATTTCAGCAAAAGAAGCCATTATAATAGCATCAAGAAAAATAGGCGGAGTAGTAATGTCAGCAGCTATTATTTTAGCTGGAACTTTTGCTACATTGTATCCATCTAATATTGTTATATTAATGGAACTAGCAATAGCTGTTGTAATAGGATTGTTCCTATTAGCGTTTGTTTTACTTCCAGTTGCTATACCAGCGCTTATGTCAATATCAGAAGATATTTCAAAAAAATCAAATACTAAAATACAAGAGATTTCGAAAGCAATGAAAAAGAATAACTATATTGAAGAAATCTAAATTAAATAAATAATAAAGGTGTCGTTAATTAGCGGCACCTTTTAAAATTCCTATCGTACATATTTAAAGCATTTCAATTATAATAATTGCTAAATCATTAGGGGAGACATCCATATTATTATTAAGCCACTGTTGCACAACTCCAATAAAGCCTGATATGGTGTAGGGGATATAGTAATAAGCTTTTATTTCAGAAAATGAACTGTTTAGTGGAAAATCGGTATGCTTTATAAAATTTTTAAATCTATCTATAAAAGCATAATCTCCATCAGGACCAAGTAATATTTTAAACATATCAGCATTGATTTTTATAAATTCAAGTAAATAAGCTAAGAAAGATAATAAGCTATCATAAGTAGTAGTTTCTTCTGAAAATTTTTCGTAAGCTTCTGTAAAGTCGTTGAATAATTCTTCTTCGATCTTTTCTAACATATCATATATATCATTATAGTAAAGATAAAAAGTTGACCTGTTAACATCAGCTAAATCAGTAAGTTCCTTTACTGTAATATTATTTATTTTCTTTTCAGACATAAGTTTTGTTAAGGCTTCTATTAAAACCTTCTTAGTTCGTCTTATCCGTCTATCTATCTTCTTTTTTTCCATAGTAAAAACCTCCAAGGAAGGAATCCTTATTAGTGTATGCAAAATGTGTTAAGTTTATATGTGAAAGAAGGTAACTTGTATAAGTTAGTTCATTTTTGAATTTACTAGTTAGATATTATTCTAAAATCATCATAGTATGGTACAATCGTTATATAATCATTTATTGAAAAATATATTGATATATTTATAATAAATGCTTTAAAATTGATCTATTCAGATAATGCACTTTGGGGAGGTAAACTAATGAAATTACGAATAAAAGATCTATTAGAAAAAAAAATACTGGTGCTAGATGGGGCTATGGGGACTTGTATTCAAAATTATAAATTAGAAGAAAAAGATTTTAGAGGTAATCTAAACTTCTCTTGCAGCCAAAAAGGAAATAATGATATTTTAAATCTCACGAGTCCCAATATAATAAGAGAAATTCACGAAGCATATTTAAAGTCTGGAGCAGATATAATTGAAACTAACACATTTAATAGTACGAGTATATCTCAAAAAGACTATGAGTTAGAAGATAAAATATATGAGCTTAATTTTGAAGGCGCAAAGCTAGCTAGAGCTGCTGCAGATAAATTTACAGCTGAAACTCCAGATAAGCCGCGTTTTGTAGCAGGGTCACTTGGACCTACAAATAAAACGGCCTCTTTATCTCCAGACGTTGAAAATCCAGGCTATAGGAATATAAGTTTTGACGAATTGGTAGATGCCTATAAAGAACAGGTTCAAGGTCTTATTGATGGTGGAGCAGATTTAATACTTATAGAAACAATATTTGATGCATTAAATGCCAGAGCTGCCCTTATGGGAGCAAAGTCTGCATTTTTAGAAAAAGGTAAGAACTTACCTATAATAATATCTGGGACTATTGCGGATAAAAGCGGAAGGATTCTTTCAGGTCAGACTTTAGAAGCTTTTGCAAACACCATGGTAGACGAAAGTATAATTGCAATAGGTCTAAATTGTTCCTTTGGAGCAAAGGATTTAATACCATTTGTAAAATTTCTTTCAAAAACTCAAAATAGGTATATAAGTGTTTATCCAAATGCAGGACTTCCAAATTCTTTTGGTGAATATGATGAAAGACCAGAAGAAACTGCATCTTTAATAAAAAGTTTAGCAAAGGATGGATGTCTTAATATTGTAGGAGGCTGCTGTGGTACAACTCCAGATCATATAAGAGCAATTAGTGAAGCTATAAAAGATATACCACCTAGAAAACTACCTGATATAAAGAGGGAATCTGTTTACTGTGGTTTAGAAGCATTTAGAGCAAATAAGGAAAATAACTTTATTAATATAGGTGAAAGAACAAATGTAGCAGGTTCAGCGAAATTTGCAAGATTAATAAGAGAAAAGAATTATGAAGAAGCTTTATCTATAGCAAAAGATCAGGTTGAAAATGGAGCTCAAGTCATAGATATAAACTTTGATGATGCACTTTTAGATGCTAAAGAGGAGATGGATAATTTTCTAAAACTTTTAGCAAGTGAGCCTGAAATTTCAAAGGTACCAGTAATGATAGATTCATCTAAATTTGAAGTCCTTGTAACTGGACTTAAAGCGCTTCAAGGAAAACCAATTGTAAATTCTATAAGTCTTAAGGTGGGAGAAGAGGAATTCAAAAGACAGGCAACCATTATAAAAGATTTCGGAGCAGCTGTTGTAGTTATGGCTTTTGATGAGAATGGGCAGGCAGATACATATGAGAAAAAAATCAGCATCTGCAAAAGAGCTTATGACATTTTGGTAAATGAGGTTAAATTCTCTCCAGAAAATATAATATTTGACCCCAATATCCTAACAATTGCTACAGGAATAGAAGAACATAATAATTATGCAGTAGATTTTATTAATGCAACTAAATGGATAAAAGAAAATTTGCCATATGCAAAAGTAAGTGGTGGCGTAAGTAATCTTTCCTTTGCCTTTAGAGGTAACAATGTAATAAGAGAAGCAATGCATTCGGTGTTTTTGTATCATGCAATTAAAGATGGAATGGATATGGGAATTGTTAACCCAGGAATGATACAAATTTATGATGAAATTGATAAAGCTTTACTTGAAAAAGTAGAAGCAGTTATTTTTAATAAAAGTGAAAATGCAGCAGATGAACTTTTAGAATTTGCAGCAGGCTATAACAAAGTAGATAATAAAGCAGAAGAAAACAAGGAAGCTTGGAGAAATGAAAATGTCAAAGAAAGATTAAAAACTGCTTTAATAAAAGGCATAGATAAATATATTAAGGAAGATGTAGAAGAAGTAAGAACAGAATATAGTAAATCCTTAGAAGTAATAGAAGGACCTCTTATGGATGGCATGAATGAAGTTGGTAAACTTTTTGGTGATGGCAAGATGTTTTTACCTCAAGTCGTAAAGAGTGCTAGGGTTATGAAAAAGGCTGTTGAAGTGTTAATGCCATATTTAGAAGAAGAAAAAAGCAGCGGCGGAAGTATTAGCGCGGGAAAAGTAGTTTTTGCAACTGTAAAGGGTGATGTTCATGATATAGGAAAAAATATTGTATCAGTAGTCCTTTCTTGTAATAACTTTGAAGTTATTGACCTTGGAGTAATGGTACCAACTGAAGTTATTTTAGAAACAGCTAAGAAAGAAAATGCAGATATAATTGCTTTAAGCGGTCTTATAACTCCATCTTTAGAAGAAATGGCAACTGTTGCGGAAGAGATGGAAAAGCAGGGCTTTAAAATTCCACTTATGGTTGGTGGAGCTACAACATCTAAAGCTCATACAGCAATTAAAATTGCACCAAAGTATTCAGGTGGAGTAATTCATACAACTGATGCTTCAAAAGCAGTTGAAGCTGCTAAATTACTTTTAAACAAAGAGAAAAAAGCTGAATACCTTAAATCATTGGAAGCTGAATATGAATCAATAAGAGAACTCTTCAATAAAGTACCTAAAAAATTTGTCCCACTAGATTATGCAAGGGAAAATAGCTTTAAGAAGGAATGGGATAAAGAAGAGATAGATAAACCTAAGATGTTAGGTATAAAGAAATATATTGATTTTCCTATAGGAAAGTTAAGAAAGTATATAGACTGGAGCTTTTTCTTCATTGCATGGGATATGGGAATGATATATCCAAAGATATTGAAAGATGCAAAGTATGGTGAAGAAGCGAAGAAACTATTAGCTGATGCAGAAAAAATGCTTGATAAAATGGAAAGTGAGAATATTCTAAAAGCAAATGCAGCTTTTGGTATCTTTGAAGCCAATTCTATTGGAGATGATATTGAGATTTATAATAATTCAGAAGTAAGTACCTTTAATCTTCTTAGACAGCAAGAGGAGAAAAAAGATAACACTTACATGTGTTTATCAGATTTTATAGCACCTAAAACTAGTGGAATAAAGGATTATATAGGTGGCTTTATTACGACAGGTGGAATAGGCGCAAAAGAATATGCAGATAAACTTAAAGCTGCTGGTGATGACTATAATGCGACAATGGTTATCTTACTTGCTGATAGACTTGCAGAAGCCTTTGCAGAATATATTCATCTTAAAGTAAGAAAAGAATTCTGGGCATATTCCCCAGATGAAAACTCATCTATGGATGATATATTTAAAGGCAACTATAGAGGAATAAGGCCTGCAATTGGTTATCCTTCACTTAGAGACCATTCAGAAAAAGTTAAATTGTTTAACTTGCTTGATAAAGAAGGTGAGCTTAAAGTAGAGCTTACTGACAGCTATATGATGTCACCTACAGCAAGTACCTGTGGTCTTTATTTTGGAAATAAGGATGCTAAGTATTTTGACATTAACAAAATAGATAAGGATCAGTTTGATGATTATGCTCAAAGGAATGGCAGGGATAAAGGTGAACTTAAAAAACTTATGTATACACTTATAGACTAAATTTAAATAATAAGGTTATACATAAGTTAGCAGAATAATTTTTAGATTAATTAAAAACAAAGGACAATTGGGAAATACTATATCTCCTAATTGTCCTTTATTTTTATAATCTAGATATGTAAAATTATTTCGGTAAAAATAAGAAAAAGTTAATACTTAACTAATTTATTCTTAAAAAAATATTAAGCGACCTTTTTTATGGATTCTACATATTCTTGAGCTTTGATGGAATTATATTTTCCTTCCCACTTTGATACAACAACTACTGCTAAAGAATTACCTAAGACATTTACAACAGTTCTAGCCATATCAAGTATACGATCTATTCCTGCTATGAAAGCTAAGCCTTCTAGTGGGATTCCAACAGAACCAAGAGTTGCTAGAAGAACTACAAAAGATACTCCCGGAACGCCTGCTATACCTTTTGAAGTAAGCATTAGCACAAGCATTAAATTGATTTGCTGAGCTATAGATAAATCAATACCATATAATTGTGCTATAAATATAGCAGCAATAGCTTGGTAAAGTGTAGAACCATCTAAATTAAAAGAATAACCTGTTGGTACAACAAAGGTTGCAATTGCCTTAGGACATCCGAATTTCTCCATTTTCTCCATGATTTTAGGTAGAACTGTTTCAGAACTTGCAGTACTATAAGCAAGTATAAGTTCATCCTTTAAAATTTTAATGATTGAGAAGATGCTAGTCCCAACAAATTTTGCAATTAATCCTAACACTACTAGTATAAATAGAATCATTGAACCATAAGTAGTAACAACTAATTTTCCAAGTGGAATTAAAGATGAAAGTCCAAACTTAGAAACTGTTACACCAATTAAAGCAAATACCCCAAAAGGAGCTGTTTTCATTATTTGATTAGTTACCCAAAACATCGCGTCAGCTGTGCCTTGAGCAAACTGTAGAACTGGTTTTCCCTTTTCTCCAATTGCAGAAACTCCTAAACCAAACATAACTGAAAAGAAAATAACTGCAAGCATATCTCCATTTGTAAGGGCCGCAAAAATATTAGTAGGCACAATATTTACAAAAGTATCTGCAAAACTATGATTAGCCACTTTTTCAGAAGTTGCTACATAAGTATCAATACTAGCTTTAGTAAGTTCTTGCATATTTATTCCTGTTCCAGGATGAACAACGTTAGCTATAAAAAGTCCAAGAACAATAGCAACTGTAGTTACTATCTCAAAATAAAGAATAGTTTTTCCTCCAAGTCTTCCTACTTGCTTAATATCTCCTGCTCCAGCGATACCAACAACAAGGGATGAAAAGACTATTGGAACAACAATCATTTTAATTAATCGAATAAAAATATCTCCAATAGGCTTTAAATATGCCTCAACAGCTGGATTACCATAAAAAAATCCACCTACAATAATTCCAAGTACAAGTCCGACAAGAATTTGTAATGCCAGACCAAATTTAATTTTCTTCATACATGTTCTCCTTTGCTTAAGTTTAAAATTTTTATAAAATAAATAAAAAATAAGGTTCATTATGACATTTGAGATGCAATAAATTGCAAATTTATGTAGAAACCTTAGCAACATTTTGAATTATAACATAAATAATGAATATTGTCTCTATAAAAAATTCATTTTTAGAAATGAAGAATATATATTTTTTCTAGTGTTCAATTAATTGATAACATTGCTATTTTTTGTTATGTAATAATGCCGTTATTTTGTAATTGGTAATCGTAGAGTGTTTGAGAAGCTTAAGTAGTTAGAGATAAAACGCAATAAAAAATAGAGGACATGATTTATAAGTGAAATCATGTCCTCTATTTTTGTTACAGGAAAATCAAAAAATAATATATAAAATTACTGCGTTGTTCTTCCGCTATGCAATAACATTCTACCTATAACCTTTTTAGGTCTTTCATTATTTTTAGTATTATTTCCTTTTTGTTTCTTTTCTTCTATTATTTTTTTCATCATTTCTATATTTTTATCATTCATATTTTTTCCTCCAATCCAGAGCCTTTTCATAAAAATAACAAGCAAGTACGCTAGTATATTTCATTTCATGTGCCTAAAATAAATCACATAATTATTTTGATTATATGATTATATTCTTATATTGTATCATAAATTTAAAAGTATATAAACTTAAACTAATGATGCCGATAGAAGGATGTATATCCGTTAAGGTATTCGAAAACTAAAATAATAATTGTTGTATTATAGTTGAAGAACACTATAAAAGGCTTTTACTATAAATTTCTACTATATCATCTAAAGATACTTCTTCAGGATGATTTTTTAGTTTAGCTTTATTAGAAACAAGTGCTTTTGAATACTCAATGATTTCCTCCTCGGTTACCTGAATATTCATATTTAATAATTTTTTGAAGATTTCTTGTAATTCTTCTAATGAATTTAGTTTAAGAATGTTTAGCATTTTTTCAATTTTAGTTTTGTTCTTGAATGATTTTAAATATTCTATTGTCAGAACTCCATTGGCTAAACCATGGGGAAGTCCTTTAAAATAGGTAAGTGGGTAGCCCATGCCGTGAGGCAAGGAAGTTCCAGTTTGAGATATTTGCATGCCTCCTAGGGTTGATGACAGCATAACCTTGTCTCTGAATTCATCATCTAAATTTTTACTGATAAGTTTTTCAAAACAGTATTTAAATAATTCAAAGCCTCTTTCACCATAAAGGTCTGATATATAAGTGCTATTAGAATTTAGATATCCTTCAACTAAATGCGTAAATGCATCTATAGCTGTATTGACAGTTATATCATAAGATAAATTGAAAGTATATTTGCTGTCAAGAAAAGCGGCCACTGGAAATATTGACTGTCCTAAATTTTTCTTTGTCTTTTCTTTATTTGAAGTTACAATGCTATACTGAGTAACTTCTGAGCCTGTTCCAGAAGTTGTTGCTACAGCAACGACAGGAATACTTTCTAGTTGTTTTCCACAAAAAATATTATCTATATTTATCTCTGGATTCTTAATAAAAATAGCCATAGCTTTAGCAGCATCCATAGGTGAGCCTCCGCCTATTCCAATAATAAAGTCTACATTATTTGTTTTACCGATATTACCGCCTTTCTCTATAGTTTCTAACGAAGGATTTTCTTCAACTTGATCAAAAAGAACATGCTTAACGCCAACTTCAGAAAGTGCTCTAACAACATCATCATATGAACCATTCTTTTTTGCAGAATTTCTCCCAGTAACAATTAAAGATTTACTTCCTATAGAGCTAAACACTTCCTTGTTTATTAAAATTGAATCCTTACCAAAGTATATTTTTGTAGGCATTGAATATTTAAATTCCATAAATTATCGTCCTTCCAATTTCTATATTAGTATTTGTAATAAATATCACCTAAAAGATAAAAAATAACAAAACTAAATGATATTAATATTAAATATTTTTATATATGTTAATCTATCGATTTATTACTATAAGATAATTTTAAATTATATATTGCTATAAGTAAAATCTATGCTATATTTTTATATAATATTTTCTAGATTTGGTCAGAAAATCAGATTAAAGAACGAATAGTATATTAGATATATAAATACCAATAATAATATTATCCTAAATATGTGATTGGTATCTTACTAGAAAATTTCTAGCATTTATTTTATATGAAAGGGTGGTATGACATGACAAGTGAAGAATTAGAATTGGTCAATTTAACCAATCAGCAATATAAAGCGTTACTTGTAATGCAAGGGAAAGCATACAAGAAAGTATTAAATCTATATAAGGACTATATTAGTGATTTGGAAAAAATAAAAATGATAAATCAAAATATGGCTGTTATAGATGCAACAATACTAACTGAACTTGAAGATATGAAAAAGCATAATAAACTGTTATTAAAATCATGTAAGTAAAGTATATTTAGTTCTTAAGCTGTAATAATATGATGGCTTGTCTAAAATATCATTTTTACATAGGATTTTTATATATAATAATTATTTTGATTAAGATTAATTAAAAAGTAGAGGCTTATCTAATTTAATGGTAAGTCTCTACTTTTTATAAAAAATTAATCTACGTAAATTTAGTGACCTAAACACATAATATTTTACAAAAGCATTTGGATAGTTTTGATAATAACAATAATGTTTGAGAAACAATTCTTAAATATAGAAATTATATCCAAGTTATATATTGACAATTTAAATCTACAGATGTAAACTTAGATTATGGTTTACATCTGTAGATTTATTTTTGAATTAAGGGGAGATTTAAAATGAAAAATATATTTATCAAAAAAACTATAGCAGCAGTGTTAACAACTGTAACATTATTAGGAGCTTTACCAATGGCATCTAGTGCTGCAACTAAAACAGGATGGGTACTAAAGAATAGCGATTGGTACTATGTCACAACAAACGGATCATATCAAACAGGATGGATGAAAGATAGTAACGGAGTATGGTATTACTTTGATGGTGATGGAGTGATGCAAAAAGATACAACAGTGACAACAAATGGGCATAAGTATAAATTAGGTTCGGATGGTGCATGGATTGGAACAAGTGAAACAAATGATACACAGGGTGTTTGGCAAAAAGGTACTGATGGAAGATGGTATTTTTATCAATCAGGAGTTGTGTTAAAAAATACTACTATAATAACAAATGGTATAGAGTATAAAGTGGGTTCCGATGGTGCGTGGATTCAGAATTATGGAAGTACAGCTAAAGGAGTAGAATCTGGAGCAACTTATAAGATAATAAATGTTGGTAGTGGAAAAGCTCTAGATGTATATGCAGCTGATACAGATAATTTCACTAATGTTGATATTTATGAGGATAATAATTCAGAAGCCCAAAGATGGACTATTTATCAATTCCCAGATGGAACGTTTAAATTAATCAACCCAAAAAGTAAGAAAGCTTTAGATGTATATGCAGCTCAAAAAGATAACTATTCTAATGTTGATATTTATGCTGAGAATGGAACTAGTGCACAAAAGTGGGATATAATTTCTAATAATGATGGCACTTATAAAATAATAAATGTTGGTAGTGGGAAAGCACTAGATGTATATGGAGGTGGAAGTGACAATTACACTAATGTTAATGTTTATACTGATAACGGAACAAATGCTCAAAAGTGGAAGTTGGTTCGTATTGGTTAAGAATTATAGTAAGTATTTATTCAAATAATTCCATATATAAATTTTTTAGCATATTAATAAGAAAGAATAGTAGCTATTTAACCTACAAAGCTATCGTGAAATAGTTACTATTTTCCCCAAATTATTATTAAGTAAACTAAGGATTGACAGGAAAAAGTTAGAGGAATAAACTTGAAATGATATTTACAAATGATAATCACGAGAGAAAGGGGGAAAGGTTATGAAGGAGCTTCCTAAAATTTCTGAAGCAGAATGGGAGGTAATGAAACTTTTGTGGAAAACAAATTCATTAACTTCAGAAAAAATAATAGCCTCACTATCAGAATATAATGATTGGTCTGATCAAACTATAAAAACTTTTATTACAAGGCTTATTAAAAAAGGAGCCATTGGTTACGAAAAGACAGGTAGAGTTTACAATTATTATCCATTAGTTTCAGAAGATGAATGTGTCAAATCTGAAAATGAATTTTTCCTTAAAAAGGTATATAATGGAGCTTTAAACATGCTTTTTACTAAATTCTTAGAAGAAGAGAATTTATCAATTAATGAGATTGAGGAGTTAGAGAATATACTTAAGGACAAAAAAGAGAAAAAATTACCTGATTAAAATAAGGACTGTATTTCTTGTTTAGAAAATTTTATGCCATTAGGAGAATATGGGGTTATGGAACTATTAGAGAGAATCTTTTTGAGTTTTTTACAATCTTCTTTAACAGCAAGTGTAGTTATAATAATCGTAATTCTATTCTTAAAAATATTTAATAAGGGTCTTAGTATAAGAGCTAAAAATGTATTATGGACGTTGGTATTAATAAAGCTCCTTATACCTGTTATTCCAGGAACCAATATAGGTTTATTAAATATGGTATATGAAAGGTATGGGAGCGTTGTACAAGAACAAAATGAAGTAGTCGATTTAAATAAAACAAGTGAAGAATCTCAAATTAATGAACAAAATAATATCAGCATTATTGGTAAAGACAATAACTATATCAGCAATGAGGTAAATTTAAGCAGGAATCTACCAGAAAATAATAAAGATGTAACGGCAGGTGTTTTTAAGGTTATTTCATGTATATGGGCCATAGGATTTGTGATTTCAAGTTTACTGTTACTTAGGTTTGCACTTATGCTGAAAAGAAAAACTAAGGATATAAGGGAATATGTACATCCTGGAATTTTAACTTTAGTTAATGAATGTAAAAATAAGCTCAATATTAAATCAAGAATTCCGGTATATGTGTATGATGAATTTAAAAGTCCTTGCATTATAGGCATAATGAAACCTAAAATTTATATTCCCAAATATGTATTGGATATCGAGGATGATAAGCAGCTTTCTCATGTGTTTTTGCATGAATTAGTGCATTATAAAAGGAAACATTTAATTTATAACTGTCTTAGCATAATTGCATTAATAGTACATTGGTTTAATCCTTTTGTATGGATTGCAATTAAGCAAATGAGATTGTATAGAGAATATGATTGTGATGCTTGCGTTCTTGAACTACTTAGAGAAGATGAAAATACAGAGTATGGTATGACACTGTTAACTCTTTCGAGAATGCTTTTAAATAAGGGAAATTATTCACAAGTTCCAGTTTTTTTTGAAACTAATAATCAAATAAAAAATAGAATTTGGATGATAAAAGGATTTAAAAAAGGCTCTTATAAAATGACAGTAAAAACAATACTAGGAGGTACAATAGCTGCAATTGTTATACTTACAAATAATTTAGCAGTGAAAGCTTTAAATGAAGAAAATATTATTCAAACTCCTACCAGTAGTATAGAAAAAATGAATGATATTAATCCTAGTGAAGCTGAAAAGGATGTTGCAAATACAGATGAAATATTTTCAGGAGAAACTTATAAGCTAATTAATGTTGGCAGTGGAAAAGCCCTAGATGTATATTCAGCTGAGACAAAGGATTATGCTAATGTAGATATTTATGAAGATAATGAAACAGCAGCACAAAAGTGGAGTATTTTTCGAAATTCAGATGGGACATATAAATTAATCAATACTAATAGTATGAAGGCTCTAGATGTATATGCAGCTAAAGCCGATGATTACACTAATGTTGATATCTTTAGCGAAAATGGGACGCCAGCACAAAAGTGGAACATTATAACTAATGGTGATGGCACATATAGATTGATTAATGTTGGTAGTGAAAAGGCTCTGGATGTATATGCAGCTGGAACAGATAATTTTTCTAACGTTGATGTTTACACTTATAATGGAACAAATGCACAAAAGTGGGAACTGGTTCGCGTTGGAGAAAAATAAAATTACAGCTATACATTGACATAGTCAATGTGAGTGTATGGCTGATTTTCGTATCGTTAATTATAATAATTAACGATACGAAATGGTTAGATTACGGTAAAGTTTACCATAATAATATAATCTAAGAAATTATTAATTATATTACGCGTAAAGTACTAGTATATAATAAGTGACTATAAGGTTATTGTGAAGTATAGTATATTTGGTTCAAAATTTAGTTTGAACTAAAGATAAATGGGGGAAATAAAATGAAATCAAGTAAATTAATTTTACGACTAGCAATATCGACTACAATTATAACTACGTTAAATTTAGCAAGCAGCATAAATATAATATCTTCAAAAGCAGATGCTGAAACTAAAACAGATAACTGGGAGATTACCTGGAGTGATGAGTTTAATGGAGATAAAATTAATCCATTAAATTGGACTTATGACATTGATGGGCATGGATGGGGAAACAATGAACTTCAGTATTATACTGATAGACCTGAAAATGCACGAGTTGAAGATGGAAATCTTATTATTGAAGCACGAAAAGAATTGTACAAGGGTAGTCAGTATACTTCAGCACGTTTAAAAACTGAAGGATTACAGAACTTTCTTTATGGAAAAATTGAAGCGAGGATTAAGCTTCCTGAGGGACAAGGCCTTTGGCCGGCATTCTGGATGTTGGGCTCAAATATGTCTTCTGTTAATTGGCCTGATTGTGGTGAGCTTGATATTATGGAACATATAAATTTTACTGAGAATATTTATGGCACTGCTCACTGGAATGCACATGATGGAGCACAATATAAATCTTATGGTGGTCAAACAAATATTGATGTTACTCAATATCACAATTATTCCGTTGAATGGAGTCCAAACTTTATTAAATGGTTTGTAGATGGTACTAAGTATGCTGAGTATGATATTACTAACAGTGTAAATGGAACTACTTCATATCATAAACCATTCTTTATAGTTTTGAATATGGCAGTAGGCGGAAATTGGCCTAAAAATCCTGATTCGTTAACTGAATTCCCTGCAAAAATGTATGTTGATTATGTACGTGTATATCATGATAATTCATCAAAAATCAAAGCAAGAAATGTGTGGTTTAAAGATGAAGATACTGGTTATTGGTCTTACCTAGGTGAAGATGGAAAAGTGAAAACGGGTTGGCTTTATGATAATGGAAATTTCTATTATTTCTATGGAAATGGGCAGATGGCAACAGGATTTATAAATCTTGGAGGAGATGCTTATTACTATCTAGATGAAAGTAATACAAACAGTATTGGGGTTATGAGAACAGGGTGGCAAAAGATTAATGGTTATTGGTATTACTTTAATACAAGCGGAGATAGCGGAATTGTAGGAATTATGAAAAAAGGATGGCAGAAAATAGATGGAGTTTGGTACTATTTCTATTATGGTGATGGAAAAATGGCGTCTAATACAATAATAGATGGGTATTACGTAAATTACAATGGAATAAGGAGTTAAAAAACAGAGATAAATCTATAAATATAAGGCCCGCATAAACTTCATTTGGTGATCTTTTACATCATATCATCTTCATGAAGTTTTTGCAGGCTATTTTGCAGTTAATAGAATTTTATTTAACTCAATATCCTACTTTATTATTAAAAATAGATTTACTTTAAACTTTCTGGTGAATCTGAAGAACTTGTCATATTACCTTTCTTAGAAGCTGATTTTTTAGCACTGCCAGAGTAAACGCTGCTAGCGGAACTTTGGACTGAATTATTAGAATTTAGTATCTTTAAACCTTGTACGTCATATGCGTTTCTAACCATAGTTATGTTCTCCTTTCATTTTCATAAATATTAATTAATAGAATTTAGATATGAGTGATTTAGCTAACAAATATATTTTACCTTTATTTCTTGGGTTTATAACAGGAAGTTTATCACTTTGAAAGATTATTATAGTATTAATAATAAATAGGTTATAGTGAATGTATTTTCAATGTTAGTTATTGTTTTTCAGCATATAGCTAATGATTTACTTCTGTCCGTGAAATAGAGATTGCATATGTAATTATCACCCCAAGTACAATATGAGAGAAAAAGTTTATTACAGTTGTACCAAAGTTTATTGACCAAGTAGGATCGATTGTTCCTAAAAGCAAAAATATGCTGCTCATTAGTGCCCAAATAGTTATACCGGCAACTGTTCCCCAATAAAGAAAGTTAACTAATATTCCAGTTATGATTTTTGAGATGATCCAACCTAGTAAACCAGTAAATAAGATGTAGATAATATAGCTAATAAACGAATATATTCCGCTTGTGACAAATAATATCCTAGAAATAATATATATCATGCTAGAAGAAGATATGTTGATAGAAACTGCAATTTGATCAATCGCTAATTTTATAAGGCCTGCTATTACACCACCCAAAAAGCCAGCTGTACCTCTATGCATTTAAATTCCTCCTTATTTGCTGCAACAAATTAAATTTTACTAGTATTTTGCTTAATTTATTTATAGATTATACTTAATGTATGAGTAAGTTCGGATTAATTTATGTTTCGAGAAAACTCGTTATTAAAAGAGATAAACGGAAAACGAGTATATTAAGAGTATAATATTGAATAAAAAAAGTTTAGCAATACTATAATAAAT
>NZ_MZGT01000037.1 GCF_002029255.1 Clostridium chromiireducens | reverse complement strand
AGTCTGCAACTGCAACAGTTGAATACCCAGCACAATTACATACCATAATATCTTTTTCTTTGCAGTAATCCATAGCAACATGATCTACTCCAGTAAATGCAACACATATCATTTTTAAATTAGGACAGTTTTCTATTACTTCTTTCTTGTATGGTAAATTAGAAAGTACTACAACATCAGCATCTTTACTTCTTTCTATTAAAGTTTCAGTCTCTTCTACTCTGGTGTCATAATATATTATTTCTATTTCATTTCCTAAAGTGTCTTTTGCCATACCTAATAATTTATCTTTATCGATACCTAATGGTTCTAAAATTACTAATTTCATTTTCTTTGTTCTCCTTTATCTTTTATATTTATAATACTTTATCTCATTTTGCCAACTTATAATTCACTAACATTATTACAAATAGAAGCGCTCTAACAATTTTTCACTTCTATGATTGCAATTTTATGCCTATTTTATTAAATATATTTACTTTACAATTAATATATCTGGCACTTTTTATTATACCTGTTATTATCTAAAAAATAAAACCACAAAAACCTTACAGATAAGATTATAGTAAAAGTAATTGTGATTATAGAGATTATATTTTAATTTAGTAGCTAAGTAAAACTCAAATTTACTATTCATACATATGAAATCGAATGCATACTAGCATATCTTAGTTTTATAAATTAATAAAAGACAGTAGAGTTTTTAATTCAAAACTTTCCACTGTCTTTGATTCATTCTATAGATACCCAATTTAAAAATTAGACTTCTAGTTAGAATAACTGTCTATACTTGTTAAATTTGAGAGTATCACTATACTAGAAATCAGTAACATATTGTTTGTAGTGTTTAATTGGAATTTTAACGATAACGATTCTTGACTAGAAGTTGTTCTACTCTGCTTGTTCAACGCTTACCGTTGAAGCAAGTAGAGTGGGTACAACTTCTAGTCGTAGAATCATCCGTCAAAATTCCTAGAAACCGAAACACAATATGTTACTTATTTCCGTAAGTTACACATAAGTCTAACTTTTAATTTATGCATAAACATCAATTTTTGTGCTTGAGACTACTGCATTAGAATTGTAATTTGTAGCACTAGTGCTGCTATTATCGGAATCTTTTGTTGAACTAGATGCCTTATCGGCACTCTTAGCGTTTTGAACTTCCTGAGCCTTCTGGTTTTCTTGAGCTCTTGCTGTTTGTATTTCTGCTTGAACTGCTTGAATCTGAGATTGTATCTCTGCCGCTTTAGCTTGTTTTGTTTTTGTGTCTAAGCTAGAATCAGAATTAACTTTCGCCAATTCTGATTGAATACTTGATAATTGTGCTTCAAGTGAACTAACATCTGTCCCCCCCGAACTACTTGAGCTACTCGAACTACTGGATGTACTTGAAGTCTTACTCGAAGTGCCTGACTGCTTAAGTGCACTAGCCATTGTGGAATTAGTATTAATTGTCATTATATATACCTCCAAAATATTTCTTATTTAAAATAGTCTCCTATAGTTTAACTTGGAGACTATCTTGAATCTTATCTTCCTGATTTTATGTTATTGTTCCAGCCGATACCAAGCCATCTAATGGATTTATTTGAGTCATATTTATTTATTACATACTTAATTTATTTAAGTTCATGGCTTCTTCGAACGCACTTTCAATAACATCTTCTTGCTCTTGAGTTATAGTCCCTGCTGATACTAGGCTGTCTAATGGATCTACTTGTGTACTAGTTGATGAAGCATTTCTGCTTGGTCCATTTGCTTTCATTGCCTCTTCAAATGCAGTTTTAATAGCATTCTCTTGATCCTCTGTTATTGTCCCAGATGATACTAAGCTATCTAATGGATCTTCTGGTGTACTAGTTGATGATACACCTCTATTGGGTCTATTCGCTTCAAGTGCGCCCTTAATTGCATCTTCTTGCTCCTGAGTTATTGTGCCTGCTGACACCAAGCTGTCTAACGGGTCTGTTTGGGTATTAGTTGATGATGCACCTCTGCTTGGTCTATTTGCTTCAAATGCGCTCTTAATTGAATCTTCCTGCTCTTGAGTTATTGTTCCTGCTGATACCAAACTATCTAGTGGATTTGATCTTACATTATTACTTGTCGCTGATGCACTTGTTCTATTTGCTTTCATAGTTTCTTCTAATGTACTTTTAACAGCATCTGCTTGATCCTGAGTAATAGTTCCTGCAGTTATTAAGCTTTGTAAAGGGTTTTGAGGTTTAGCGTTATTACTATATATTCCAGAAGAATGAATTTCTTTTCCTCTAGATTGAAATACGCTTTGAACAGCATCTGCTTGGTCTTGAGTGATGGTTCCAGCTTCCACTAAACTAGATAAAGGATTATTACTAGATATATTTTGAGCAGAATTTTCTAATGCTTGAAGACCTTGCTGACTTATTGAAACAAAATTATTATCTTCTTGATTTTTTTTCTGTTCTAATTTAGTCTGCTGTAAAACCCTTGCTTCCTGTAACCTTTTTTGAAGATACACCTCCATATTGTTTTGATTACTACTTATCGTATTCATGCTATAATTCTCTCCTTCGACCTGCTTCCCTGCAATTATTTTCTCCTATACATATTTCATCGAAATAAATCATTAAAAATCTAACGTAATGCTGTGGCAGCTTTGTGGCAAATTTGTGGCAAATAAATACATCTACAAATTTACAATAATATTTAAGATAACTATATGGTAGAATATATCTTGAGGTGAACTAATTTCATGAATAGGAAACTTATATATATTGCTGACGATGAAGTAAATATAAGCAGCATCATAAAATCTTTTCTCGTAAGAGAGGGTTTTGATGTAGAAACTTTTGTCGATGGACATGCCATTCTTAAAGCTTTTAAGGAAAGGCAGGCTGATATGCTTATATTAGATATTATGATGCCTGAAATAGATGGATATGCGCTTTGCTCTTTAATAAGACATAAAAGTTGTGTCCCTATTATAATTGTTTCAGCAAAGGATACAGAATTTGATAAAATAACAGGTCTTAAGTTAGGTAGTGACGATTATCTTACAAAGCCTTTTAGTCCTTTAGAACTCATTGCAAGAATTCATAGTATTTTTAGAAGAATAGATTTAGACAAAACCCCAGCGGCTGATACTAAAATTATTAAAATATCAGATGTATTAATAAACCTTGATACCAAACAAGCCCAGGTGAATGGATCCCCCCTAGGTCTTACTGTAATGGAATTATCACTCCTTAACTACCTCATAGAAAATAAAAACAGAGCTGTCAGCCGAAGTGAACTCTTAGATAAAGTTTGGGGATTTGAAAATAGAGTAGAAACTAGAGCTACTGATGATATGATAAAAAGAATACGTAAAAAGCTTTCCGATTTAAATTCAGAGTTGAAAATTCATACAGTATGGGGATTTGGCTTTACAGTATACGATAAATAAATTCTTAAATAACCAATACATAAATTTATAACTTTATTCTAAATACCTATAGACTGGATGATATTATGAAAAGAGAGACAATAAAATGGAGAATATTTAAATATAATATTATTGTAATTTTTATGCTGGCAATATTAACTACAGTAATATTTAATGTTACTGTCCGAATGTACATGGAAAATGATACCATAGAACAATTAGAGAGAATTGCATCAAACGCTGAACAAACTGCACTTCAGCATGGTCCCGATTTTTTCCCAAAGAAACCACAACCTCATCTTCCTGAAGATTTATATGATAATGGGCCACATATCGATGCAAAAGATGTTACTGATCCCTACAGATATTATTTTTTGTTAGATCATTCACTTAAAGAGCCCTTTTCTTTATTAAATTCAGATTTTATCTTGCTAGATAAAGATAAAAGTAGGATTAATCCTTTTCCAGACAGATCTACTTCTACCCACATTGATCTTACAAAACTGATTATAGATAAAATTAACGGTGCTAAAGATATTGATACACAATTAGAAGTAAATCTTAATGTACACGATACTGAATACATCGCTATTATAAAACCAGTATCTGATAAAAATTCTTTTGGTTTAGGGTGGATAATTATATATTCAAATGTTGAAAAAATAAATCAACTTCAATTAGTGATAAACTGCATTCTTTTTTTCATACTTATTTTTTCTGCATTAATAACAGTTGTCTTTTCCTCACGTGTATCGAAAAAAATAACCGAACCTTTTTCTCATCTTAATGAATATATAAGTTATATTTCAGAGAGAAACTTTGGTAGAAAGATTGAAGTACCTGTATATGATGAGTTGCGTGATTTCGTACACAATATTAATACTATGTCTGAGAAACTTGAAATACATGATAAGGCTCAAAAAACCTTTTTACAAAATGCATCGCACGAGTTTAGAACTCCGCTCATGTCGATTCAAAGCTATGCTGAAGGTATAAAATACGGTGTTGTCGACATAGATAGTGCTGTCCCAATTATACTTTCGGAAATAAACCGAATGACGAATTTAGTGGCGGATTTGTTATACCTGTCTCGACTTGACTCAATTGAAGAGAATTATAATTATGAAGATTTAAATTTAAATGAATTAATATATGAGTGTGTTCAACGATTGGATCTATTGGCCGAAAAAAATAATATAGCACTAAAGATCGATCTTCCAAAAGAAATATCGAAAATATATGGAGATGAAGAAAAACTTTCCCGAGCAATTACAAATATTATTAGTAATTGTATAAGATATGCAGACAATATTGTTTCAGTAAAATTACAAATTGTAGATGGCTCAATAGTAAAACTAATAATTTCAGACGATGGACCAGGTTTCAAAAATAATGAACTTCCTAATATATTTGAAAGATTCTATAAAGGAACCAAAGGCAATTTCGGACTTGGACTATCTATAAGTAAAAACATAATTGAAAAATTAAATGGAAAAATCATTGCGGAGAATTCAAATCTGGGTGCATTATTTATAATTGAGTTGCCTATATATAAAATTTCTTAACTATAAACTAACATATGCATTGCTATAAATTACAGAATATAAATGTATTGCTAAGAACTCAAAATATAAAAACACTTGCTTTAAGAGGTTATTTTAAGTTTACTGCTAAACAACCGAAAGGGAATATATGTGTTTGCTTCGGTTCCTTGAAGATTTTACTGGATTATTCTAAGATTACAAGTTGTACCCAAAGTGCTTGCTTCAATGGCTGCGCATTGAACAAGCACATTCGGAACAACTTATAATCTAGAATCATAACCAGCAAAATCTTCTTATGAACACTGCGCAAAAACATATATTCCCTTTCTAGTCTAGCAGTAAGCTTAAAATAAGTTCTATATTAATGCAAGTATTTTGGGTTAGTAGTATCTTTAATGAAGGGTATTTATAGTCTTTAAAAGAAATTTACATACTTTTAATACACGAAACATATGAAATTGGAAAGGGTATCCGTGAAACTCTTAAAGTGATAACAAAACAAATAAAAAGAATACATATATGTGGAGCAGGCATTGAAAAATAAGCTGCTGCATATCTTACTGAGAAATTGTTCCATGTCCGCTTGACCGCAAGAGCATGCAGATGTGGGTACAACTTGACCTTTAGATATGCTCAGCGAAAATTTTCATAGTCCTGCGGAACATATATGTATTCTCTTTCGGTTGTTCATTACCTTTACTCGTAATTATTTTTCAAAATCCTTATACATCAAACTTGGCTGAATTCCCGTATTATTTTGATATTTTCCGCTATCGTATAAATCATATTCTCCGTGTATGTCGTGATAATAGATTTGGCATATTTCTACATTAGGATAAATTCGTATAGGCTGAACGCAGAAAATTTCTAATGTCCAATATCCTGAAAATCCAATATCACCAAAGCCTGCTGTTACATGAATAAATAGCCCAAGTCTCCCTGTAGAAGATCGTCCTTCAAGCATTGGAACATATTTACTTGTACTAGTAAACTCATTTGTCCTGCCTAAGTATAATTTTCCTGGTTCTAATAGCAAACCTTCCTCTGGAATAATTATTTTCTTTGTTTTATTTGGAACTTTCATATCCAAGACATCATTTTCATATATCAATAATTCATTATGTAAAGATAAATTATAACTATTAGGATTTATTCTTTTTTCATCGAATGGTTCAATTATTATATCTTTACCGATATCTTTTAATATCTCTTTTCCTGATAATATCATTAATTTATCCCCCTCGTTCTTTCAATTCATAACAAATAATCTCTGTTGTAAATAATCAATCACTACATCAATATATAAAAGATACTTACCAAATATCATTTTATTTAATATTTATTCATATATTCTTATTCATTTAAAATCTCTTTAAATTCTAACAATATAGTCCTAACTTTTTCTTCATCTAAAGGTTTATAACTTTTTATATATCCAGACGCGTCAAGCGCTTCATAAGCTTTCTTACTCATCGAAATCCAATTTTCTGGTATATATACCCATACTATATCTTCATATTTGCAACTTAATAGAAAATGCTCTAACCCCCAAAATGCATATTCTTCAATCTCGTGTAATTCATTAAAGCGCTTATAATCTGTTACAACTTGAGAGGTTAATTGGTATCTATATATATCTACATAAAAAAAATCAAATACCTCTTTTTCAGCCTTAAAAGCATCACCATTTATTATTTTAATCTTTTTATTTTCTTTAAAATTTTGCTTATATAAACTTATGACTTCTTCACTTATCTCATATACGATAACTTCTTTTACTTTTGATTTCTTTGCTATCTCTTGAACTATATATCCAATTCCAAGCCCAACTATCCCAACTCTTCCATATGCAAAAGAAATAGGCCCATATGAACTTTCTACCTCTTTAGGAGTAAGTTTCATCAAATTAGTATCATTCTTATATAATTGAACTATATCTATATCAACTTTTTCTTTATTCTCATACATATATCCTTCTAGACCTTGTTCTAGCATGGTATTTTTAACTATTCTATAGTCACCACAAGTTCCTTGATTAATTATTTCAGCATATTTTTTTATCTCTTGGAACACAAACTTTTTATTATATGGTTTCATAGTTAATTCCCTTTCTTCTAATATTTGGCTTGAAATCTATAGCTAAGATTTCATATATTCCATTAGCACTTTTAAATTACATGTATAATTTTACCATACTTTTTATTAAATTAATATATTTAATAAACCATAATATAATATCACATTATTAGACATAATATAACTGTTATTATAAACTTTTTATTTGAATATATATGTGCTATACTATCTTTAATGATTGAATATCATTAAAGCAATATTTTATTAAGGTAGGTGTTTATATGAAAAATGTTACTATAAGTGAAGAAGCATATAATGAATTTAAAGGCTTTTTAGAAGAAAATAAAATAACCGACTTCAATATTAGAATAAATTTCGCTGGTAATTCATGTAGTGGCCCAGTTTTCAATATATCTCTTTCAGAAGCTACTGATGATGATGAAGTGGAAAAAATAAATGATATTACATTTATGTTCGAAAAAACTTTAGCAGAACAATTCGGTGGATTCATAATTCTTTCTTCTGAAGAAAATGAAGGCAATGGATTAAGTCTTAAGCCTGTTATCGCACCTGAAGGTGGATGTGGCGGCTCTTGTGCTGGATGCCACTAAAATAATAAGATGTAGAATAAATATATACATATTTATTCTACATTTTTTATTTATAAACATCTCTTATAAGACTTAATTTAATTTTTGCCCTTATAGCATTTAAATATGCCCCTTATGAATTCGTATTTTTTGTTTCTTCTATCTTCCACTGTAAATTTACATAACTATCGCTTATATCATAGATACCTTCAAGCATATCTATCCAATAATGTTCCTTTATAACTTTCTTTTCTTTAGCTTCTCCTGTTACTCCATTTAATGTTTTTTCATTAAAATCATTAAAATACTCATATAATTTAGAAGAAATTTCATGCATAGATTTAAAGGATTCCAAATCTTCGCTTTCTAATATAAATTTGTCTCTTTCATTTTTCATTTCTTTATTTAATACAGATAACATGTATTCCTTTATTCTTCCGTGTATATCATTTTCCATTATTTTTTTAGTTTTTATATTCTTAGAAAACAGAGGTATTGCATTTTGCATATAAGAGCCATATTGTTGCCAAAGCTCCATTGTGTCACTAGACATAACATCGTAGTTTTTATATAGTTTTAACAAATCTTCATTTTTTATACTTTTTTCTTCTACACTCTTAGATAAAATATCCATATTACTTTCATTTCTTTGTTTAAAATCTTCTATCTTAGTATATGATTGCTGTTCAATTTTATATTTATAATTATTTAATTTAAAAAATGTATATAAATTAAATATTATGCTTATTACAAGAAGTACAGATAATAACATTAAATAATCTATATTTTTTATTCCTTTAACCAAGAATACACCTCCTTTGTTATAATCTATTCTAACATAGAAGCTTATATTTGCATATTTAAAGTTATTTCACGAAAATAATAGACCAACTCTGAAAGTATACTACTTATTCCATTTTTTTATATTTTTAGTTCTAAGGTACATGTTAGATATCTATATTGTTCTTCTAAAATTTATCATCTAGCCCAATCATGTATAGCTTCATTAACCATTTTCAAGCCTATATTACCTTCGATAATTTCTTTTACTTCTGTATTTATTCTTTTTACCTCTCCATATGGAGTTTTTAGAGATAGCTCTTCATTTCCAGACACAACCCATATTATTTTTTTATTAATTGGTTTCACGCCTAGTTCATTTTCCCCCACTCCATCAGTAAAATATATTAGTACTGAATTTCTCAAATTATTATCTAAAATATATTGAAATACTGGAGTAAATTTTGTTGAGCCGTTATTCCTAGCTCTTTTGCGAATATCTTTTTCACTGGTAAGCTTATATACACTTCTAATTTCATTATCACATTCAATAATTGTAATGCTATTTTTTGCATTAGCAGTTATTGACAGTATTTCGACTAAAATTTTATGCATATCATCATCTTTTATACTAGCACTTATATCAATTGCAACAATTAATTCGGATTCATTTTTAGGTAATCTTCCCCGTAGATCCAGCCTTTCTGATTGTCTTCTATCTCTTCTTGTTATAGTTTTCTTATATCCTGATTTTACTGTTGGTAATATATTCTTCAAAACCACCTGCCAAGGTATTTCAGCAGTTTCACTATATGCTAAAATTATATTCTCTAATCCTTTAGGTGTATTCTTTGTATAAGCACTTATAGCTGTTTTCTTTGTTAAGCTTTTTATATCTTCTTCACTTATTTCAATTTCTTCCCATAAATCGTGAGCTTTAGTTATATCGATCTCACGTCCTAAATCCTTACTTATTTTATCCTTTTTTATTCTAGATTTAATGGACTTATATATTTCTTCGGCGTATTCCTCAATACTTCTATTTTCTCCAAGTAATAAATTATACTCCATATTTACAGCGCTAAGCCTTTTACTTGAACCTGGCAAATCTTTTATATACTGATTAATTGAAATATCTAACGCAACATTTATTGCCTCTTTGCTAAATCTATTCTTTAATCTTTTTTCCCTTTCAAAATGGGAGTTCATTATGTGATATATTTCATGTTTAAATAACGCTGCCATTTCTTTCCTATTACATTCCAAAAATAAAAATGGATTAAAGTACATATTAAAGCCGTCACGTCTAGGAATAGTAGCAATTGGAACTGTTAAATTAACACTTATATCTCTTCTCACTCTGAGCATAAATTGTCCAAAAAAAACATCCTGAGTTTGCAATAAATATAAAATAACACTTTCAACTAATTCAAAAAAATTTCTTCTATAATCATCATTAAATTTAACTTTTTCCTCTAGTAAATATGCCTCTTTTAGAAGCTGCTGTCTTCTATCTTCAAAATCCAAAAACTATTCACCTCTTTTACTATAAATAAACATCATGTGACTTAAACTTATGTGTTAACTTACCGAAATAAGTAACATATTGTGTTTCGGTTTCTAGTAAAGTTGTACACTTAAGGTTTAGTAATAATGGAAATGTCTTTATCTATAGATAATATACTTAAATTGAATATCTATATATCTATAAGATTTTGTATCTTCTTATCGGCTAAAAATATTGAAAAATGCTTCAATGAATTCATCATTTTCAAGCAGTCTTTCATATATTCCACCTTTATAATCTCTCTTAATTTCTTTCATTATTCCGAGTCTTAAATCTCTTGGATATAAATTTAAGAGTTCTGAGAATAATCTAAAATTCTTTTCAATAGGAACACTTTCCAAATATCTTAATGAATTTTTTGCTAATATATATAACCTTGAGTGATTTTCATCTTGTACCTTTTCTTTTAAATCAAAGCTTAAGATATCATTATTAAATACATCTTCTGTTCTTATTAAAGGCTTTTTTAGATTGACGAGAAAATTAGCAAAGTCATTAGCTATATTAACTCCAACGTTTCCTCTTACAGCATTCAAAAATATATCTAATGGATATTTATCTTTGTTATTTAAATATATTTTATATGCTTTTGATATCCTTTCCCAGCTTCTTGGCGTAGCCTTTATAGTTTCATCTGATTCTGACATATGTAGATATTCCGGAAACGTAGATAAAAATTCTATAACATGCTCGTCTATATTTCCGTTTTCGCTCATTCCCCATTTAATCCATTCCTTGATATCTGAATCGAGCTTTACCCAAACAAACCTATCTTCCTGAGCTGGATCCATATCTACAACATCATATTTACTATTATGAAATCCATCATTTCTATTGGAAGGATTCATTGCTGCTATTACCTTTACTCTTTCACTCAATATATATCCATTAATTTCTCTATTCAAAATTAAATTCATAAGCTCTTGAGCAACTGCATGATCACACCTATTTAACTCATCTATAAATAGAATAACATCTCTATTTTGATCTTCTTTTATGGCTTTTTCAATTTCAATTAATTTGCTATGGGTAGCGTACATTGTAACTCTATTTTCAACTACTGGTAAGCCTCCTATTTCCCCTTCTTTTAATAAATTAGCATCAATTGTAACTAAATAATGTCCATTATCTCTTGCTATACGCTTAACTAAAGAAGTCTTTCCAATTCCACTTTCACCTATAATCAAAGGTACATCATTTGCTGCGACTATTAAATCTACCGTTTTTAAACATTCTGAATAATTCAAAATTTTCACCGCCTGTCTTATATTGATAATTTATAATCTACAAGTAATTTTTTTGCATTGTTACTTCCAAATTCTCTAACGAAATTAATTTTATCCATTTCTAAGATCTCTAATTCTATGAAATCTTCGATGTATTTTTTCTCGATATTTTCATCCTTAATTTTCTCTTGAAGAATCTCAACTACTAACTCCACATCAACACTATCATAAATATATTTAACTACGTTTATATTTTCATGAATGAATACTTTTATATCATCTAAATCATAATTAGAAATATAATTAATGGCTTCACCGTTTAGTTTCACCGCTCTGACCTTAGCCCTTAAACTAGGATTTTTTATAAATCTAATAGCTCCATAATAATTTTCTATAGCTGCAAGCTGAACTTCTTCTGAAGGACTTTCTATATACTTGATTGCATCATAATCTTTGCTTACTGCTAAAAGCTGTAATTCTTCACTGGGATTTTTTACAAATTGTATAGCCCATCCCTTAACTTTAATAGCTTCCTCAATAATTTTCTCACCAGGATCATCCATTAGTTCTAATGAATTCCACAAGCTTTTAACACATATTATACCAATTTCCTCATCAAGATCTTTAATATATTTAACGTTCAAAGGAGTACTCTTAATAGCCTGTTTTTGAACTTCTTTACTAGGATTCTCTATATATTTTATGTTGTTGCCATTATTTTTCACAACAAATAATTGTAATTCTTCACTTACTTCATCTAACTCACGAATATACTCAGGATGATTTTTTAATTTAAATAATAATTCTTCCTTATTCATAATTTCTCCTTTACTTTCTATTTGTAATTTTATTTACCTAATATTAATTATTATATACTATAAAAGGCTTATATAAAACAGATAATATATAGAGATTGATTGTTTAAGTTTAATTATGATTGATAAACACCATAAAGCTATGTTTGATTGTAACCATCAAACATAGCTTTAATTAATCTTTATATCTTTCAATTTCCTTCTTAACAGAAAATAATAAACTATTTAATTCCCACACTTCACCGTCTTCAATTAACTTGTTTAAAGTTTTTTGATATCTAGATGCTTCTACCTCTTTACCTAATGAAATAAGGGTCAACAGTGAATTCATTATATTCGAGATTAAGTGAGATTTAACTTCAAATAGCTTTTGAGCATCCTTTATTTCATCTTTAATCTCAAGCATTTCTTCATCTAATCTAAATGCTGCATCCGCAGATCTCTTGAGTTTTGCTTTTAATTGTTCTGGTATGTGCTGTTTATATTTATAATTTAAGGAATGTTCGATTGTTGCCCAAAAATTCATTGCAAGTGTTCTTATTTGAAATTCTGCTAAAATTTCTACTAAACCTTCTGCCATATTAACTGGATACTTTATTATCATGTGGTAACTTCTATAGCCGCTTTCCTTAACATTTCTTACATAATCCTTCTCATAAAGAATCTGCATATCCTTACGGCCTCTTAATATTTCCACCACAGTATCTATATCATCAACAAACTGACACATGATTCTTATGCCTGCAATATCTTCAAGTTCATACCTAATTCTATCTATTGGAATTTCAAACTTGTTAGCTTTTTCTAACATGCTCGAAACTTCCTTCACTCTTCCAGTTACAAATTCTATAGGTGAGTATTCATTTTTTCTTCTATATTCTTTTCTAATTGATTTTAATTTAACTTTAAGCTCATCTACCGCTTGCTCGTAAGGCATTAAAAAAACCTTCCAATCACTTATTGCCATTGCTACCACCCTTTAATAACTTCATTCCTCAATATCGTCCTTATCTATTATATCAAAAACTTTAAAATTAGTGTAAATAATAATATATAAAGTACCTAAAAAATTTTCATAATCTATTTATGAATTTATTTAATATGATATAATTTATATTGAGGATACAAAAAAATATTTTTTAAGTTATGTACTTTTAATGGGGTGACTAAAATGAACGATACTAATATTCTAAACCATTTATTTGATAAACAAACAGTTTGTCCTGTTTGTGATTCGCATTTCAAGGTCAAAACTGTAAAATCTAAGTCACCGAGAGTTACTTCCAAGGATTCAGATTTTTTTATTAGGTACTCAGTAATAAATCCATATTTTTATGATGTTATAATATGTAATTCTTGTGGTTATGCTGCAATGAAATCAGACTTTGAAAAGATTAAATCTCATAAAAAAGAACTTGTTTTAAGTAATGTAACTCCAAAATGGAAACCAAGGGAATACCCTATTATTTTGGACGAAAAATCAGCAATTGAGCGCTATAAATTATCTTTATTAAATGCTGTACTTATTGGCCTTCCAGAAAGTACAAAAGGTATGATTTCGCTAAAAATTGCTTGGATGTATAGATTACTTAATAATAATGAGCAAGAGAACCTTTTCTTGAAGCAAGCTCTTGATGGTTTTAACTCTGCATATACCAATGAAATTTTTCCTATTTACGGATTACAAAGAGATTCTTTAATGTATTTACTTGGTGAATTAAACAGAAAGTTAGATAATTCTCAAGATGCATTATTATGGTTCTCTAGAACGATTGTTAGTACGAACTCTTCTGCTAAGGTTAAAGAAATGGCTAGAATTGGTAAAGATTTAATTAAAAATACAAACAATTAGAAATATTTTTAATTTATTACTAAGGGGGATATAACATGGGATTTTTCAAAAATAATAATAAAGCTGCTTCTGATAACAAAACTTCACAAGTTACTCAAGTTGCAGAAAATAGCAGTAATATAATTGAAAAGGATTTAAGTAAAATTAATGACATAAAAGGTAATGTTGAGACTATGGATAATTCTATTAAGGATATTACATCATCTGTTTCGTCATTAGTATCTTCTGCTGAAACTCAAACAAAAGAAATACGAAATGCTAAAAATATGTTATCTAATTTTAGATCGAATATGGAAGATTTAGCAATTAATATAACTAATGTCCATATTAAAGTATTAGATACAGATAAATTAGCCGATAATGGTTTAAATACAATTGACCATTTAGATACATCGTTAACTGACCTTGAAGATGCATTTACTGTTTCAACTTCGACTGTTAATGCCCTAGTATCAAAGCTTGAATCTGTAAATAGTATAACTGATTCTATAAGTCAAATAGCAAGTCAAACTAACCTACTATCTCTAAATGCAGCTATAGAGGCTGCTAGAGCCGGTGAAGCTGGTAAAGGATTTTCAGTTGTTGCTGGTGAAGTTAGAAAACTTGCTGAAAATTCAAAGCTTGCTGTTCAAAGTATAACAAGCATATTGGAAGAAATCAAAGTTGATATTTTAAAAGCATCCAATGCAATGAATTCTGGTAATTCAGCTTTAGTTACTCAACACAATTCATTGGAAGAAGCTAAAGATAGTTTCTCTAATATAAAATCTTCTATTGAGGAAGCTACTGATGAAATCAATACTTGTATAGAAAATTTGACTACTGCTTCTGAAACAAAAGATAATGTTATTTCAACAATTGACAACATCAGTGTTGCATTTGAAGAACACGAAGCTTTATCTAAGGAAATTGCCGTGGATCTCAATACTCAAGAAAATGCTATAGGAAAAATTAACAAATCAATAGATAATCTACTCTAAAAATTTTATTGTTTGTTACATAAAAATAAAGGATATCTAACTTCTATAATTAGATATCCTCTTTTTTTATAAGTAAGCTTTATATTAACTAACATTCATTATTTAGCGTTCAAAATAAAATCACTATTGCTCAATAAATATCTTATAGCTACAGTTAAATTCTTTCCCTATTTCTAATGGAAGTACGCCTTCCTTTTCTTTGAATTCTCCGGTGAAATCTCCATAATCTGCATGACCAAACCAAGGTTCGATACATACGAACGGTGCACCTTTTGATGGCGCCCATATACCCATGTATGGAAAGCCTTTAAATTCCACACTTATAGATTTATTGTGATTTCTTGATTTAATTGTAATCTTATCTGATTTTAAATCATTAAACACTAATGCATCATTTTTAAAAACTTCTTTATTAAGTTCAATTATATTACTATTGATTAAATATGCCTTCTTATCATGAGTAAAACGTACATTCTCATCAAAACACATAATTGAGCTATTTTCAATTTGGTTAAATTTGAGATAATAGTCCTCTAAAACTTCGTCTTTTTCAATTGGGCACATAAATGCAGGATGAGCACCCAACGAAAAATAGATTACTTTATTATCTAAATTAATTACTTTATAGCTTACTACTACACAACTTTCGTCAAGCGTGTATGTAACTTGTAAAGAAAATTTATAAGGATAGATCTCTAGAGTTTTATCGGAATATCTTAATTCAAAAGTAATACTATCTTTACTTTGAGATAACAATGTAAACTCTGATATCCTAGCAAACCCATGAGATTGAAGTTCGTATTCTTTGCCATCAATCCTGTACTTAGAATCCTTAAGGTTCCCCACTATTGGAAATAAGTGTGGTGAATGATATCTCCAGTACTCTGGATCTCCACTCCAAAGATATTCTGTTCCTTCTTTTTTACCAGTTATAGAATGCAATTCTCCCCCATGAGTACCGGCAGCAATTTTTATTTTTTCATTTTCTAAAGAATAAATCATAAAACTTTCCCTCCAAAGATTAATTATATAATTATATCAGCTTAAAGAATTCTTTTAGGATTAAAATCAAGATAATCTGCTGAGGTTAATATGTATTCAATGCCGTCAAGATACCCATCTAACACCTTCCCCAATAATACTGGTCCGTGTAAATGCCCATATACAACCTTTTCTACATTATATTCTTTTATTATTTTAGTAAATTCAGACTCCTCAAATTTCTCATTTGTTGGAGGATAATGAAGCATGACAATTATCTTCTCAAAACCGTTTTTCTTCGCTGCATCTAGAGAAAGTCTTAATCGTATCTGCTCTCTATCATATATTTTTTTATCCTTATCGCTATACTTTTCTCCACTTGGACACATCCATCCTCGTGTTCCACATATAGCATAGTCTTCATAACTATAAAAATTATTTTGAAGAAATTTAGTATTTTCGTATTTTCTATTTAGCTTTGAAATACTTACCCACCAGTAATCATGATTACCCTTACTTATAATCTTTTTCCCTGGCAATTCATTAATCCAATCTAAGTCGTACTTACTATCTTGTTCTTTTAAAGACCAAGATATATCTCCAGCTATAAGCACCATATCTTCTTCAGTTATTTTGCTAACCCAATTTACTTTTATTTTATCACAATGATCTTTCCATTTATCTCCAAAAATATCCATTGGTTTCTCAACATTAAAACCTAAGTGCAAATCTGAAATTGTATAAAGTGCCATTTGTTTATCACCTTTCTATTATCCGTATGTAAGTCATCTCTTCTTATCTAAATCCGTAAGAAAAGCTATTACATGTGCTACCGATTCATATAATTCCGCAGGAATTTCATCTCCAACATCTACATTGCATAATAAATCAGTTAATTCCTTATTATAGACTATTGGTACTTCATTTTCTGCTGCTTTTTCTATTATTTTATCTGCAATATGCCCCATTCCAGCTGCTGTAACAATTGGAGCGTCGCTATTAAATTCGTATTTTAATGCTGCTGCTCTTTTCCTGTGATTCATATTTTGTACACTCCTAATCAATATTTCACATATATTAAAATGTACAATTTAAGATGAAATCTCTTACGACTTAAAAAAATATTATAATTTCAAAATCTTTCATTGCACATAATAGCTAATTCGTCAAATTAAATATATTAAGATATCAATACTAATTATACCTTAATATCGATAGTAGAAATAGTTAAATCGTTAAAGAAATTTCTACAACTAGCCAGATCTACAGGTTTATCTTTAGTCGCTACACTTATATTAACAAATAATCCAAGAGTTGATAATCCATCCGCTAGCTTTGACTTATTATTATTTAGGGTAGATGTAAATTTATTATCACATTTCAAATTTACATCAATTCTATTTTCCCTTAAAGTTAAATATCCGTCTATCTCGCCTAAGTTTACTGTTCTAACACTAACAACCATTTTAGCATTGGTTGTATCGATTTTTTTTCCATCTTTTCTATTATCCTTAATTATAAGCTTGCAAGGATATTCTTGGTTGTTTGCAGTTATAGGAACATTTAAATAATAATATTCATTGCTAATAGAATTAAACATCTTTATATCATTAATATTAGCTTTAACTAGATTCATAATCTTCTCATATCCAGAATCTTTTAAATCTGTTTGTGCTAATATATTTTTAACTATATCTCTTACATTATCAATTCTTTCCTTCATTTCCGTTTTTATGGCTTCTTTATTATCTATATTACTTCTTTCGAATAAATCACCAGAATTTAGTTTTCCTAAATTAAAATTATCTTTAGTTACAACTTCATCCTTAATTGTACCTATAGATGCTTCTTTAGGATGGATAGTACTTTTATCATTTAATAATTTAGTGAAATCTCTAAATTCATTATCTGTAATTTCAACTTTCTCACCATCTATATTGCTAAGCAATAACTCTAATTTATGCTTAGCTGTTGACTCAACAAGTCGTTCAGCTTGAGTTTTAGGTCCATCATTTGTTGCAATACTCTCTCCTATAGTATCTTTTATTAATTTTACTATTTCTTTATCCTCTAACTTTTTAACTAAAGATTCACGAAGTTCTACCTTTTCATTATTAGTACTTATACTTTCCCTTACAGCATTTTTTTGGACAATATCTAATTCACTATCTTCACTTCCTGCTAATGTTTTTAGTACGTCTAATACATTTATCTTCTTAGTCGTTGGATCATTTTCATTATATCTTTTGGATGCTAAAGCTGTAGTTGAATCTATAGGATTTTTAGTTAATTCCGCTTCCTTGTTTACTATTTTATTTCTAAATATAGTTTCAATATCATTCTCTAATGAATTTGTGAAATTCTCTAGAGAGCTTAAAGAATTACTTATTTTTTTAAGAATTTCCTCTATTGAAGAATCTCCTTTAAATAGTTTATTGAAACTATTTATATTTTCTTCAGAAAAATCTAAGTTATTCTCTATAAATGTGAGTATATCATCAGATCCCATATTCTTAAATTCATTTAAAAATTTTGTTAACATTTCCTTTATAGCTTGGCCTTCAGCGCTACCAGATGATATATTCTTACTTTGAAGATACGTTTGAATAAAAGACTCCATTTCCTTAGGATTATCACTCATCTTTCCATTAAATTGAAGCAATCCTCTTATTTGATTTATATTTTCTCTAGTAAGAGGAATATTACGCCTTACCATTTTCTTCAAAAGATCAATATCTTCTTTAGAGAGACCTTCTTTTTCAATAATTTCTCTAAAATTATCATCTTCAGTGGTTTCTTCACTTCCAGCTCCTTTAACTAGCTTAAGTTTCAATTTTCCATTTTCGAATCCATCTACTTGAAACTTAAGCAATTTAATATCATCTAAATTAACCTTCTCCTCAATTTCAGCAATAAATTGCCATCCATCCGCTAGCCTTATTGAAACATCTTTTCCGTCCCCTTTTGCAACCACTCTTCCTGTAAAGCGTTCCCCTACCTCAAAAGTTAACTTGCTAGAAATTTTCTTCGTATTTACATTATATCCATTGTTTACATTCCAAATTCCTGGCATATCATCTTCTCCCCTACTAAACTATTACTTAAGCATACTCTTAATATATTTATCGTATAAGAAGAGTTTAAGTTAACTATTATTAATATCTAATTTCATGTAATTCTCTGCTTTATATATTCTTAGTGTACTATAAATAACAACTAAATTAAATGAAATAAATACTTATGTCTCAAAGTACCTCAACAAGCACACGAATAACAACAATATATTAACAATTATTGTAATAAATGGATTTTTATCATAAATAGGAGATTCATTGCTTCCAATGATTTGTAGTATGATAAGGGTACGTACAAATACTAACTCTGTTAATTTAAACTAAAAATATTAATATAAATAGTATATGTATTTTCTTCACAGAATAGATTTCTAGATGTGTTGGACGATTTCTATATAAAGATTTGATAAGTAAAATTCTTTTGAATTATTCATATTAATTTATATAGTATATTGTCACCTATATAGGTGACAATATACTGAAGAAAATTATTTATATTCCTTAGATTCTTCTTCTCCTTTTAATACCCTAATAACCCCTTGAGCTAAGGCAAGCATTTCATCTTCGCCTGGATAAACCACTATAGGTGCTATAAATGACACTTTTTCACTTATTAGATTAACCATTGGTTTTCCGTAAGCCATACCACCAGTTAATATTATTGCATCTACTTGACCATTAAGTACTGCTGCTGCCGCACCAATATCTTTTGACACTTGATATCCCATTGCATCGTGTATTAATTTAGCTTTTGGATCTCCTTCAAGTGCTGCATTTTCTACTACTCTTGCATCATTTGTATCAAGGTAAGCTACAAAACCACCTTTTCCAGTTATCTTCTTTAAAATTTCTTCAAGAGTATACTTTCCACTAAAACACATTCTAGCTAAATCACCTGATGGAACTCCTCCACTTCTTTCCGGTGAAAAAGCTCCTTCACCATCAAGTGCATTATTTACATCAACTATCTTTCCATTCCTATGTGCACCTACAGAAACTCCGCCACCCATATGTGCTACGATAACATTTATATCTTCATAATTTTTTGAATTTTCTTTTGCATATCTCTTTGCCACTGCTTTTTGATTTAATGCATGAAAAATACTTTTTCTAGGAAGTTCTGGAACACCTGATAATCTTGCTATTTCCTCCAATTCATCGACTACTACTGGATCTACTATGAATGCTGATTTACCAATAGAATTTGCAATTTCATTTGCTATTATAGCTCCAAGATTAGATGCATGTTCTCCCTGAACACTTTCCTTTAAATCTTTTAGCATTGTATCGTTTACTTTGTAAGTTCCACTAAGGATTGGTTTTAAAAGCCCACCTCTTCCAACTACTGCATCTAACTCTTTTATATCTATGTTATTATCTTTAAGTATTTTCAATATGACTTCTGTTCTAAAGTTCTGTTGATCAGAAATATGCTTAAACTTTCCTATTTCTTCTGAAGAATGTCTTAAAGTTTCTCCGAATATCTCTTTTTCATCCTCGAATACAGAAATTTTTGTTGATGTAGAGCCTGGATTTATTATTAATAATTTATAACTCACACTTTTTCCTCCTTAAATTTTTATTTTCACTATTCCCTATGATTGTAAAATTAAACCATAAAACAATTAAAAAATCAATACTTTTTTTACTACAAAATTCAAAAATTTTGTAGAATTTAGGGATATACTGGCGATAATATTATATGATACTTACGGAATAGTTACAAGAAATAATTTCTCAAATAAGTCAAATTATTTTTTACTTATAGAATATTATGCTTTTTCCCATTATCTAGTATGATTATTTTTAAGATGTCATATTCATTTAATTATTAAAATATAAAATCACTTGTGATATTACTTATATTTCACAAGTGATTTTATATTTTAATTTTTCATATCATAATTCAATGTGCAATGTCACAAATTTATTTAATATGTTAAATGCTATATCAAGTGAAACTTGACTTAGGCTGAGTGCGTAAGCTCCACCTAAATCTTAGTTGAACTATTTTTATTTATATCCTTTTTCCTTGTCTAATGCTTCGTCCCTTATCTCACATCTCATAGCTTGAAGTGATTCTAATCTTCTTTCATTCTTATCTTCTAGCGCTTGTTTCATCTTAGAATCATCTGTTTTTGCTATCATTTCATCTGCAAGTTCACAGTTTAAAATAGTTCTATCAATGTTATATTGAATTCTATCTATATTATCTGTTCTATCATCTGGTTTGTTTTTCATAATTGCATCTCTCCTTTGTTTTATATCTTAAGTGTACTTACCATAAGCACTTTTCCTATTTATTATTTGCAAAACTATAATTATTATGTACAAACATCTTATATATAAAATTGAAAATAAGAGACTATATACTTTAATGGGAAATAGAAGGAATAAAAGATGTAAAAAATACTATACAATACATATAATAATTTTTAATTTTCTTTTTAAATATTATGCTAGTTAATTTTCATTAATAGCTTTATTTTCCACACATTAATGTAATTATGAGAGCAATACTATAATAGTCAGGAGGTGATTATTATGAATACTCAATTAGCGCCACATGAAGCAATTGAAATTAGAGCACTCATAAGCCAAGAAATGTTAGGAATTAAAAAAATCAATGCAAGTATGAGCTTGGTTCAAGATAATGAATTAAAAAGCTTTATGCAAGATTCTCTAAATGCTAAAAAAGCTTCTCTACAAAACATACAATCTGCATTATCATAAAAAATTACTTTATAGAAAGGAGAGAGTTTTTATGGAACAAAATAAACAATTATCTGAAAAAGATATTGCTCTAGATTTAATTACAAGTTCAAAAGCAACAATAACAACTCTAGCAAAAGTATTAACTGAAACAACAAATGTTCAAATAAGAGATACGCTAAAAGGTCAATTAAGCGCTTGCGTTAACTCCCACTATAGATTATCTGATATAGCAATGAATAAGGGCTGGTACAACGCACAACAAGATCCTCAACAGCAGCTTCAACAAGAATTATCAAGTATAAACTCTATTAACTCCATGACCTCTATGAATCAATCTAGTTCTTAAGACATTATTTTGCATTAAATAAATTTGTACTTTAAATTCGGAGGTGAAATTATGAACAATAATAATTCTAATAATGTTGGCTTAGCTCCACACGAAATGCTTGAACTAAGAGAATTACTAGATACTAATGTTATAGGTGTTAAAAAAATACAAGCTAGCATGCCTATGGTAGAAGATGATGAATTAAAATCTTTTATGGAAAGATGCTTAGATAGTAAAAAGGATAACATAAATTCAATGCAAACTTTTATAGAAAATAAAATAAATATGCAATAAAAATAGGAGGTATTTCTTATGTCTTTTTTAGATAAGTTATTAGGAAATGATGATACAGCCCTAGCTGATAAGGATATAGTTATAGATATGCTTAAAGATTCTAAATTTGCTGTAACTTCTTTATCCGCTTCAGCAGCAGAAGCTGTTAACCTAGAGTTAAGAGAAATGTTAAGAGGACAATTAGATAAAGCTGTAACTGAGCACTTTGAATTATCAGATATAGCGGTAAATAAAGGCTGGTATCCAGCACAAGATGATCCAATGGAACAATTACGAAATGAGTACGAGAATTCTCAAAGTTTAAATTCCTAAAATGCATGCAAAAGTTAGAGTATAGAGTATACTCTAGCTTTTTATTACAATGCAAAAGTATCTGAAGCCATTTGATTATATAATTTTCTTCAGTAAGAAATACTCTTCAAACCTCTATCCGGCTAAACGTGTCAATAATAATACTTTTTCACTTTCAAATGGATTAATTTCTCCCATGAGCATCATAACCTGAGTTTTTTCTATTTTGAATTTATGTTCTGCCATTAGATAATTGCAAATTACCGAGTTATAAGTATTACAATCTATCGATATGCTTTTATAATTATTCTTTTGAGCATACTTGGTACAGAAATCTATAGTGATATCTAATGCCTCTTTATAATTTACCTTCCCATCTATAACTGCTAGTTTTATCTGTAAATTTTCAGATAGAATTTCTCTTACTGCTTTCGTATAACATATTATAATTCCACAGATTTTCTCATCACTTTCTAATGTGAAAATAGTTCCAAAGGCTTCTTCCCTTATTAAGTGCAGTTCAGAAGTCAGATCAAAGTTTCTACATATATAATCTGATAGAGATTTTAAATATTCTTCTATAATTAAATAGCTTTTTTCATTACTTATATCTATCTCATTAACATTATTCGAAGAAACATATCGCTTCACTTCTAAAGAAGTAATTTCCTTTTTTAGTCCTAATGAGAGTTTAAGTGGTGCAAAATCTAATCCCATATAGAACCCTACGTTATATTGAGATTCAGGCATAGTATTTAGGCCTATTGTAGATACCTTATACTCTTCTTTTAAAATTATTATTGTTTCATTTATTAACGCTCTTCCGATACCTCTTCCCTGATATTCGGGATGAACCCCAAAAGGACCAAACCAACCAAATTCTCCCCAAATATGTATAAAATTAAATCCTACGACTTTATCATTTATTTCATACACAATGCTTGAATTATTACTTGCTTCCATATATCCACGTATTCCCTCTGTTGTTCTTTTAGTATCAATTTTAAAACATAGCCTATCTATTTCTTTTATTTCTTCAATATCTCTAAGTTCCATCTTTCTTATCATTTTGAACCTCCTAATACATTAGCATTTTTTACTTTATATAATAAATTCTCTAAAACTATCTGTGTATTTAGTTGGTATAAACTCTATAATTTTGTATTTAGCAACCCCATTTTTGTAGAAAGGATCTTCTTTAATTATTGAGTTTATTTCCACCTTGTCGCTACCATTACATAGTATTACTCCACCTACTCTTGGTTCTTGTCTTCCTGAACATATGAATTTATTTAAATCATAATATTTCTTTAGAAAAATATTGTGGCCATCCAAATGATTTATGACATCCTCCATTGGTTTCTCATATTCTAAAACAATTATAAACATAACATTTCTCTCCCTTGTATAATATGGTTGTGGTACAATTAAATTGTAAATTATAAAACCTACTTGTTCAATTTGTAAAAAATCATATTGTACTAGTACAAAGGGAGATATATGAGTAAATATAGTGATATAGTTGATTTCATTAGTACCGAAATTGATAACGGTAGTATAAAACATGGTGAGAAAATGCCTACCATTAGAGAGTTATCCCATAAATTTAGCTGTAGCAAACAAACTGTTGTGCATGCTTATGATAAACTTCAAAAAGATCATATTGTCTATTCAATACCGCAAAGTGGATATTATTTAGTTGATAAAAAAGATCTTCATATAGATAAGATAAAAAAAATTATAGATTTTTCAACTGGCTCTCCTGATGAAAGTATATTAGCCTATGAGGAATTTCAACATTGCTTAAATCAAGCCATAGATATACATAAAGCCACTCTTTTTAATTATTCTGATCCAAAAGGGCTTTCCGAGTTAATTAGTACTTTAAAAAACTATTTTGAGGATTATCAAATATTCTGTTCAACAAATGATATATTTATAACTTCTGGTTCTCAGCAAGCAATTAATATACTTTGCAGTATGCCATTTCCAAATGGAAAGAGCACTGTTCTTGTAGAACAGCCAACTTATCATGGTACATTGAAAGCTCTAGAAACTACAAAAACTTCTGTTATTGGAATTGAAAGGAACTTTAATGGATTGAATTTGGAGGAGCTTGAAAAAAAGTTTGCTTATGGCAATATAAAATGTTTTTATACAATCCCGCGTTTTAGTAATCCTCTTGGAATAAGTTATGCAGTTGAGGAAAAAAAGCAAATCGTAAAATTAGCTGAAAAATACGATGTTTATATAATAGAAGATGATTATCTTGGTGAGTTAGAAATCAAAAACAATGAATTTCCAATGTATTATTATTATATCTCCTCTAAAGTTGCTTATATAAAAAGTTTCTCAAAGGTTTTGCTTCCCGGTCTCAGAGTTGCTGCTGTAGTTCTTCCTAAAGTATTAAGGAATACCTTTGAAGAATATAAGAAATGGATGGATTTAAATACATCTGTATTATCACAAGGTGCTTTAGATATCTATATCAAGAGTGGAATGTTTAAGGCAAATAGAAATCGCATAAAAACAATATATAGTAAAAGAATGTCTTCTTTGAAAAGTGCATCGCATAAATTTGATATTCCAAATATAAAATGGCACATTCCTGACACTGGATTTTATGGATGTATTGAATTTTTAGATAAACTTAATCTTGATTGGTTAGTTAAAGAATGTGGTAAAAAAGATATTATTATCAAAGAGATGCATGAGAATTATTTAAAAGACTACTTTAATAATGACTTTTTGAAGATAAGTGTTGGAAGCTCTAGAATATCAGAAATAGAAAACGGGATTAACGAACTTCTTAAAATAGTGAAAAAATATTATCACCGACAAACATTGTAATTATTCTACTTAAATGATAATTAACCAGATTACATAGATGTTTGTATCTTTATGGGATACGTTTTAATTACAAGAGTAATAAAGTCTCATAAACTATTAGAAAAGTTGCATGAAATATATTCCTTAACCGAAAATATACACTTCACGTTTCTATTTTCGGTTAGTTATTATAATTACAAGCATTCTGTTGTAATTCTTACTCCAAATACCCTTCCTGCAATTTTGTCTTTAATTGAAGTAAATTTCACCACAACTTTTGATTTACCACTAGTTAATTCCTTAGGTATTTTATAGAACTTATCAAATAATGCATAAGGTTTATTCTCGTTTAATAATTCTTCTGAAATTAAATTATCATCAACATAAATATTAAATTCTCTTACACATCTTTGACCTTCAATAAAACACTCTTTATCACTTCCCCAATAAGTTACAGCTAGATACGCTTCATTATCAGGATCTACATTGATTTCATAACTAAAATATCCTTCGCCTATAACTTCACGCCAACCCTTTCCAGCTTCACCTGAGTAGTCAGAATGTGAATTTCCAGACTTCATCTTATGTTCTATTTCTGGCTGCTGTTCATTTGGATTAACTAAATCTATAGTTATTTTGTCTAACTTTTCTTGATAATCAATACTAGTTAATTCGTTTTGCTTATATTCTTCACTAGTCATCTTTGTCCAATAAATTGTATATCTTTGATGATGTAGTTTATAAAACGGGATTAATGTGCATTTTACCTTCCCTGGCTCCCCTATTGCTTGTGTTTCGAAAGTTAATATAGAATCTTCAACTGGTTTAATGCACTCTTCAAGTTTCGAATTATCTGTTACTAAGGTTGGAACTACAATTCCTGGATAGTGATTTAATTTTAACTGATCTTCTAGAATATCAGTTTGTGGGAAGTTTTCCCTTCCAAGAGCTCCCGCAAGAACTAATGGTCCATACATAAATGCAATTTTATGTGAATCTTCTTTAGATTTATAAACATGTATATTCATTGGAAGAGTTACATCTATAACATCGCCTTTTCTCCAACTGCCTTCTAAGGCCATATATCCTCTGTCTGCTTTTGAATATTCTTCTTTTCCATTTACAACCACCTTAACTTCTCCATTTACCCAATATGGTATTCTTATATTTATGGTCATAAATTTTTCTTCTGCTTGTTCAAAGATAAGTTTTGTCTTATCTGTTTCTGGGAATTTTGTTTCTTGCCTTAAGATTATACCTTTATCATCTAATTGAATTTCTGAATCTATGAAAAGATTAACAAATAGGTTATCTTCATCCCTGTAATAAATGTTTCTTATATACCTTCCTGGATTCTCCATTCCAGTACCTGTGCAGCACCAGAAAGAATTATCAGGTGAACAGTAAATCTTGAAATGTCCAGGCTGTGTTGAAACAAAATAAGTTTTCATTCCAGACTCTGGATCCTGTGACGCAAGTATATGGTTATATAGTGCATTCTCATAGTAATCCATATAGTCTGAATTATGATCCCACTTATATAAATGTTCTGTAAGTTTTAACATATTGTAAGTATTACAGGTTTCTGCTGTAGTAACTCCTAACTTTTCAGTATTTATTTTTCCAAAATGTTCATCTCTGCTATTTCCTCCTATAGCATATGAACGTCTCTTAGTAACCATGTTCCAGAAAAATTTAGCTGCTTCTTTATATTCTTCGATACCTAAAACTTCATAAAGCCTTGCAGCCCCAATCACCTTTGGTATTTGAGTATTTGCATGTTTACCTTCAAGTTCATCCTCATGTTTTGTTAATGGTGCTAATGTTTCTTTATGATAAAATCTTTTTGATAACTCTAAGTAATCATTATTCTTAGTGATTTCATAAAGATTTGCCATAGCTTCACACATACCACCATGTTCACAATAAAGCATTTTATCAAATTGTTCTTCTGTTAAATTATCTGTTCCCTTTTTAGCCCAATCAGAAAGTTTTTTAACAACTTCAAGTGCTTCTTCATTTCCAGTAAGAACATATGCATCAATAAGCCCTGCAAAGATTTTATGAATGCTATACCATGGAACCCAGCTGTCTCCTAGCTCAAATCTAGTAACATTAAAATCTCCACTAAAAACTTTATCAAAACATTCCCTAGGAAATCCACTTACATACCCTTTGCCGTCTGAACTTTGAAGATATGCAAGCTCTGATACTGCGTAATCAAGCTTTTCCTTTAATCTTTCATCTTTTTCAGCAACATACATAGCAGCTAAGGCTGATAAAAAATGGCCTAAAGAATGTCCACTTATCTTCATTGACTCCCACCCACCATAACGTGGTTTTTTAGGTGTTTTACCTATTGCTTCATAGCAAGGTGCTAAAAGTCTATCAGCATCCAAGTATTCAAGATATTCTTTTCCCTTTTTTTGTGATTCATTGAATAAACCATCTATTAATTTTACTTTTTCCATAAACTTCTCCATTCCTTTCATTATAAAAGTGTAATATATTGCATTTACTTATTTATTATTACTTTGTACAATATAAGTATGTCACAAAACAATTTCTTTGTCGGTAGACTATATTAACAAAAGGTGGCGAATATTAACCAATGAGATATCTTAAAGCTAATATTGATTTCCCCTTATCCTTTTCCATTTGTGGAAACTTTACTGCTGATAGGAAATGGCTACATATGGAAAGGATTATAGATAATTTTGAAATTATTATAATGAATAAAGGAACTATGCATATTCAGCAGGATGATGAAAAGTATGAGATAGGAGAAGGAGACCTTCTCTTACTAGAGCCTGGACGTAAGCATAAAGGCTATGATTACTCTGATAAAGGGACTTCTTTTTACTGGGCTCATTTTTATTGCAATGATCTTAATGCAATGTATGACCACACTGACGCTATGCCCGAACTATCAATAGCTCAAAACAATCCTTACTTCAATGGATTGAGTTCAAGCATATTAATACCTACTCTATCTAAAAATTTAAATCTAGACAGGATAAATGTATTATTTCGTCAATTACTTCACTTATCGCAATCAACCTACTACACTAGTCAAAGTGTAAACTATATTCTTACTTCTCTTTTAATAGAAATTACTGAACAGGTCATACTAACGTTCAACACATCCATTGGTGAAACTATTCAGAAAGAAGATATTCTTTCTCAAATTTTGCAGTGGATAAAGATTCACATAACCCAAAATATATCCTTACAAAATGTCGCTTATGAGTTCAATTTTACAAAGGAATATTTAGCACGTTATTTTAAGAAAAGAATGGGAATGAGCATGCAGGAATATATAAATTATTTAAGAGTGTCTAATGCTAAACAACTTTTATGTAATTCAAATTTAAACATAAAAGAAATCGCCCATGAATTAGGATTCATCGACGAAAAATATTTTCTTAAATTATTCAAAAAATACGAGAATTTAACTCCAAAACAATTCAGAAATGCATATAACATGACCTTTTTAAATAATGTGTGACTATTATCTTTTATTGAGTGTACTGTTCAACATAAATATGGTTTATAATAAAGATATTATAAACCATAAAATCCTAAAATATATTACAATATGAAAAATTATTAGAAAGCTACTTTTTTATCGCCTAATTTCTAGTTAATTGTTCATAAAAATCATGATGTATAGATAGCTAAATAACATAGTAATAGGAGTTTTTACATGAAGATAAAAAGATTATTTATAAAAGTTGAAGGGATAGTTCAAGGTGTTGGCTTTAGGCCTTTTGTATATAATACAGCTGTTTTAAATAATTTGAAAGGGTGGGTTAATAATACTTCTGAGGGAGTGTTCATTGACATAGAAGGTTATGATGACAATTTAGATAATTTTTTAAATGAATTACGGCTTAATCCGCCTCCTCTTTCTCGGGTTGAAAAAATAAACATAGTTGAAAAAAATCCTTTTAACTTTCATAATTTTGAAATAAAAGAAAGCCTAGAACATTTAGATAAGATAACTCTCATCTCCCCTGATATTTCTATCTGTAAGGATTGCCGTGAAGATATTTTAGACCCTAATAATAGGAGATATTTTTATCCTTTTACAAACTGCACTAATTGTGGTCCAAGATACTCCATTATAAGGCAAATTCCATATGACAGGAACAAAACTACTATGGAAATTTTTGAAATGTGTCCAGAATGTACGGAAGAATATAATAATCCATTAAATAGAAGATTTCATGCGCAGCCAAATGCCTGTCATAATTGTGGTCCTCATATTTATTTAACTGATAGCAAAGGAGTTGACATCCCTTTAACAGATATAATTGATAACAATCAAGAACTTAATAAGCTTCATTCAACAAATAATGAAGCTTATATTAATGAAAAAATAATAGCTTGGACTCAAAAAAAGTTAAAAGAAGGTTTTATATTTGCAGTTAAAGGATTAACGGGTTTTCACTTAGTATGTGATGGTGAAAATTCTAGTGCCGTAGATCTTTTAAGAAAAAGGAAACATCGTCCAGATAAACCTTTTGCCGTGATGGTGAAAGATATTAATAGAGCAAAAAAATATTGTACTGTTAACGCTAAAGAAGAAGAACTTTTGTCTGGAATAAGAAAACCCATAGTGCTTTTAAATAAACTAAATAATTATAGCTTACCAGAAACTTTAGCTCCAAATCAGAATACTCTTGGAGTTATGTTACCATTTACGCCTCTCCATGAGCTTTTGTTTTTAAATGATTTAAATGTACTTGTAATGACTAGCGCAAATGTTCGTGGTCTCCCACTAGAATATATAAATGACAATGCTGTGGATCATTTAAGCGATGTTGTAGATTATTTTCTTATGCATGATAGAGATATATTCATTCCTGTAGATGATTCTGTTTCAAAAGTAGTTCTAGGTCGTGAAAGAGTAATAAGAAGAGCACGAGGTTATGCTCCTGAACCAATCAATTTTAAAACTGTGGCCCCTATACTTGCGTGTGGTTCTAATATGAAAAATACTATTTGTATTTCTAAGGATAACTTTTTATTTCTCAGTCCCCATAATGGAGACCTTGAAAACTTAGAAACTTATGAGCATTATAAAAATAATATTGATCATTTAGAAAATATTTTTTCCTCTAACCCAGAATATATTGTCTCAGATATGCATCCAAGTTACTATTCAACTCAATATGCCCAGTCCTGTGATACTGAATTAATACAAGTTCAGCATCACCATGCTCATATAGTAAGCTGTATGATTGGAAATAAACTTTCTAGCAAAGTAATTGGTCTATCATTTGATGGAACCGGCTATGGGACTGACGGAAAAATATGGGGAAGCGAATTTTTAATATGTGATTATGAAAATTTCCATCGTGCAGCGCATTTAGATTATGTCATGATGCCAGGAGGTGACGCTGCTATATTAGAACCTTGGAGGATGGGAGCATCGTATCTTTACCATAGTAAACCTGAGGAAATAACCTATATTAGTGATTTCTATGGTAATAAAGCAGATATACTCCTTAAAATGATAGACAAAAATATTAATTGTGTTGAAACCTCTAGCATGGGAAGGTTTTTTGATGCTGTATCTTCAATACTTGATATTTGCCAAAAAGTAACCTATGAAGGACAGGCTTCTATGGAACTTGAAGCATTAATCAATAATAATGATAATGATAGCTCCTATGATTATTACATATTTAATAAGGACAATGAACTAATTATAGATACCATTCCAATAATAAATTCTGTAGTTAATGATTTAAGAGCAGGTACCTCAAAAAATATGATAGCTCAACGCTTTCATAATACTGTGATTTCCTTTTCAGTTGATATCTGCAAAAGATTGAGAATTCTCCACAATATAAATGATGTAGCATTGAGTGGTGGTGTATTTCAGAACAACTATATTTTCGTAGGTCTTGTTAATGCTCTAGAAACACAAGGTTTTAATGTTTATAGTCATAGCATAATTCCAACAAATGATGGCGGAATAGCTTTAGGTCAGCTTGTAATTGCAGATGCAAAATTAAAATCAAATAAAAACTATTAAAAATGCACCCAGTGCTAAAATTTCTAACACTGGGTGCACTTTTAATATGATTTAATTATCTACATTCTTTCGTACATTTCTTTACGCTATTTCTATGTTTAATTCTTCATTAATAACATCAATTATCTTAGGAATAGTTCCCTTTATCATAGGAGATAACTCCAAATCAAAAGTAATTTCCTCAGGCTCTATACCTATTATAACTACTTCAGGATCAAACCCTAGATATTTGGCGTCTCTTAAAATATCTAGCACCTGAACATCATGAAGAGAAGTAGTTGATTTTATATAAGTTCCGAGTTCTTCTGGCGTAAGTTTATAAATTGTACCAGGTTCATGTCCACCTTTTATACTATCTAAAACTATAATTCTTTCATTTTGCATAAATACATCTAAAAGATCTAATATGCAGGTTCCCCCATCTATAAGCTCTACATTATAATTGCTATCATATTCAAGCTCTTTAAGATGATCAATTACGTGAATCCCTATTCCATCATCCTTTAGTAGTAAGTTTCCTATCCCTAAAACAGTAACTTTTTCCATTAGATTATACCGGTAGGATTAGGAGTAGAAACAATGAAGCTCTTATCAACAGATTTATCTGGTGTCATTATATGAACTGCACAAGCAGTACATGGATCGAAGGAATGTACAATTCTCATTAATTCAATAGGATTATTTACATCCTTAATAGTTACACCTAGTAAGGCTTCTTCTAAAGGACCTCTCTGCCCTTTATTATCTCTAGGTGAAGCATTCCAGCATGTAGGAGTTATAACTTGATAGTTCTTAATTATACTTTGCGTATTTTTACTAGGGTCTATATCGTATTTAACATAATGAAGTAATGCACCTCTTGGTGCTTCAGTAGTTCCTACCCCTTCTCCTGAAGTTATATAACTAAAGCTATGCAGCTTAGGATCATATAACTCAGTTCTGTATTTAGATCCCGTTGTAGCTCCATCAGGATTTGCAGGATAAGAATTTAAGTTATTAATCCATATAGACAATGCATTAACCAATTTTTTAGCTTCAAGCATCTTAGCTACATGTCTGTCCATAACTGATATACCATTTTTATAATCCCCATTAATCCACATTCTAGCAATAGGTCCTGCTTCATGTGGTGTATCTATGTATCTTGTAGCTTTTACCCATGAATATGCATCAGCTTTATTAATATTAGGATTTGTACCTTCTGAATTTATACTTAATGAAGCATTACCCTCATACCAAGAATATTTTGTTGATTCCTTAATTTTAGTTAAATCAACACTTAGTAAGTCTCCATCAGTATATCTTCCGCTTCTAAATAAATCTTTTGTTTTATCATCGCTATCAACTTCAAATGCTCCAAAGGAAATTAAATTTCCATAACCTTTCCCAATGTCAAAATAATCTTTATAAACTGACGCTACTTTTTGTACATCGTTATAATACTCATTATTAATAAAATCTTTTACTTCTGAAAGGAACCCTTTATATTGACTAATTTCATCTGCAGTAGGTACTTTTGTTACTCCACCTGGCATTATAGATCGTACGTGAGGAATTCTTCCTGCAAATAGCGCAACCATTTGATGTGCCTTACGTCTTATATCTAAAGCCTTAACATAATTATCAAAAATCTTACTGCTTTCTGCTTTAGAGAATCTCATATCTGTATTGAAACCACTCTGCCAAGGTGATTTATCTGGACCCTTAACATAATCTAAAAGTGATAAATGATAAAAATGAAGTATGTGATCTGATACAAAATTACCACCTTGAATTAGATTCCTCATCAATACAGCTTGCTTTGAAGGAGTAAATCCTTTAGATGCTTCTATAGCTTTAACTGCAGCCATTCCATGAGATACAGGGCATAATCCACATATTCTTTGAGTTATATGTACCGCATCTCTTGGATCTCTATTCCTAAGCATTGCTTCGAAGCCTCTAAACATATTTCCTGTGCTTCGTGCTTCAATAACTTTATTGTTATCATCTATCTCAACTTCAACTTTCATGTGTCCTTCTAGTCTAGTAACAGGATCAAGTTTAATTGTAGCCATAACATCCCATCCTTTTTTCAATTTGTTATAGTTCTTAATAATCTATAAATATATCGTATATTTTAACTATTCCTACTTTATGTTGTTGTAATTGTTGGTGATTTAAAATTATATATACTGCTAGATGCACCAGCTGTAGTAAATGGGAAATTCGGACTAGAACATCCTATGCACATACTACCTGCTCCGAAGCAGCCTTTTTTACAGGTCCAATCTGTAGTCCATAATTTTGAATAACAAGTAACTTTTGTTTCAGCGTCTCTTCCTCTACATCCCATGTTTTCAAAACATCTTCCGCAAGTTCCAAGTGTACTTGCTTTAAGTGATTGTTGTGATCTTAGTGGACAATTTGGTTTTCCGGTAACACTATCTGCGCGCGCATGTAAATTACTTGCTGCATAAAAGGCTGTTGGTCTTTTCTTAGAATCCTTAGCCAAAGTTTCACCTGCTAATAATTTTGCTATAGTACCTCCAATAATATAAGGCTGAACTGGACATCCAGGTAAGTTTATTATTTTATCCCCATATCCAGTAAGAATCTCATCTACTGCTTTAACTGCCGTAATATTATCTCCTGCTCCTGATACTCCCTTATAAGCTGAGCAAGTTCCTATTGCAATTATGCTGCTGGCATTTACCGCAAAATCTTTTAATGCCTGCAATGCTGTTAATGGCTTACCATCTCTTTCTCCAATTACACAATAAGCTCCGTCCTGGCCTGTTGGTATTCCACCCTCAACCACAAGTATATAACCGTTTTCCTTATATTCTTCATCAAGTATCTTCATAGATTCAGATGCAGATGCTGTCATCAAAGTACTGTGATATTTTAAATCTAATTTATTCATTAAAAGATCTTCTACTGTGTAAACTGTATCTACCTCATTTTGCACCATATCTAAGAAAGCAATTGTGCAACCTGAACATCCTGCTGCCTGCAGCCAAATTACTGGTACAAACTTTATAGTATCTAAAATACTTTCTGCCTTAGCAATATCCATTTTGCCCATACCTAAAGCTACACCAGACGCTATCATCCACTTTAGAAAATCTCTTCTTGTCATTTTCATATGACTTTGCCCTCCTTTTGTAAAAATCTATAAAATTTCTAATATAATCATTAGATCTTTCTTATATTTAAGCTTGTCTGATAATATATCAGACAAGCTGTTTGAGTTTTTATTATTTTGTTAAAAATCAATATTTTACTTCTTTGAAATTTCAGCTAAAAAGCTTTAGTCACTGTATTTATAATAATGTGATTCTTAATCAAATAACTATATTAACAAATACTGTTCCTTAATTGTTAATTTGTTACCATAGCTCCATCACTTGTGAATAGATACCAAGTTCCATTTACTTGCTGCCAACCTGTCGCCATTGCTCCATCATTTTTTAATAGATACCAAGCTCCATTTATTTGTTGCCAGCCTGTTGCCATTGCTCCATCGCTCTTCAATAGATACCAAGTTCCATTTACTTGCTGCCAGCCTGTTGCCATTGCTCCATCATTTTTTAATAGATACCAAGTTCCATTTGCTTGCTGCCAGCCTGTTGCCATTGCTCCACCATTATTTAATAAATACCAAGTACCATTCATTTGCTGCCATCCTGTTAGCATAACACCAGTTTGATTCATTAAATACCAAGTACCGTTTATTTGATTCCATCCACTAGCAGCCTGTCCATTTTTAACAAATTTCCATCCATTTGAATCGTAGCTCCATTCGCCTGCTGATGTAGTTTGATTACTATTTGGCGTAGTGTTTGAGCTATTATTTGTCGATGTATTTGAACTGTTGCTTGATGATGAACTACTAGAGCTACTGCTTGAGGATCTTCCTGCAATTCTTGAAGTAATAGCTTCATAGATTTCATTTCCATAAGTAATTAATAATTTAATATACTTATTTTTATCACTATTAGCTAATACATAAGTTTTATTATCTCCTACTAATTCACCATTTTCAGAATCCTTATTAGATAATCTATACCATTCATAAGTTACTGCTGAACTTGTAGTAACTTCACTTCCATCTTCAAATAGAAGTTCACCAGTTAAGGTATTACCGACTTTTTCAGTTCCTTTAATCCTTACCGACACCGCTGCTGGTGTTGTTACTTCAGGTTCATCTTCATCAATGTAGAACGGATTTGATACTAAATTATATTGGCCTACTTTTACTATGATGTTGTTACCTTTGTCATCATTAGATAATGCGTAAGTCTTCTCAATTCCTTCCTGTACTAATGCTTCATTTCTGTACCATTCATATGTTACTGCAGCACTTGTAGTAAATACCTTTCCATTTTCTTTTATTAATTCAGCTGTTAAGGTATCATCTTCTCTTGTAACTTTTACTGCTGCCGCCGTTGTTATAGCTCCTTCTAATAAATTCTCAATCTCTGTATCGCTTAAAAGATTGAATCCTAAACTAGTCTCATAGCCATAAACACTGTAACTACTAGGTATATGCCTATCATCAATAACTTGAACTATTACAGTTCTAGTTACTTCAGACGCAGCATTCATTTCTGTATCAGTAACATTATAGTGAACTATGTAAGTTCCTTCTTGAAATGTACTAATGTAAGGAACCGAAGTTCCATCCTTAGTATATGTTACTTTTGCAACCAATCCAGTATCTTTATCATCTGTAATGGTTACTCCTGATTCTTTATAACTAGAACCAAGTGCTACATACTCCGTGGTCTCTCCAAGCAAATTAATTATTGGCGTCGTTATTCCTTCTGCCAATACAATTTTACTTGGAAGCAAAAATGTCATAATGTAAATAAACATTATAAACGCTGTTGAAAAGTTTTTCATTTTCTTATTGAAAAACACGCTGTACCCTCCTTCTTGTAAATAATACCGATATTCATTATCAGTAAAATATATTTAAAAAATATATTCATATTGTTAATCAATACAAATATATGATTTAGCATATTTTCAGCAGCTTTTATTTTAATATATTTATCAAGCTGCTTGGCAGTATGTAGAATTTTATAACTAAGTTATTCATATTAATTTATCTATATATTTCTTATATTTTTTCATCTTTATTAATTGGTTCATCACTAACTAATTCTCTAGATGATTTTTTAAACTCACTTAATGCCTTTCCTATGGCTGAACCTACTGAAGGTAATTTACCAGGTCCAAATATAATTAAGGCAATTACTAAAATTAAAATCAATTCAGGAAATCCTAAACTTGGCATACTTTTCTTCCCCCTAATTTATGTACTGTTAATACAATTTTTTATTTACTCTCTCTAGTTAAATCTCTTTAAATTCAATAACATTATGTTTATTCATATTATTTAAGTTTTATATGAATTTAATAGTTAAACCTTTATTCAAGAGTCGTATTCGTCTCCATCGATTGTATCTATATATAATTCATATCCTGTTAATATATTGCAGCAAAATTCATTACATCTTGGGCATAACTTATTAAAATGTTCAATTTCAAAAATAATATTACAATTGCTGCACTCTCCTGTAGCTTTAACTCTTTCAATTATTAATTCTGTATTATCTAATGCAGTTTCCTTTGAAGCACTCTGAAAGGCAAACATAAGAGAATCTTTCATAACTCCAGAGAAATCCCCTATTTTTAAAGTTATTTTATTAATATTTTTTAATTTATTTTCACGGGCTTTTTCTAATGCTATATCAATAACCCCATTTATAATTGAAACTTCATGCACTTAACTTCAACTCACTTACTAAAAATTATTTATAAATCATCCATTGTTGTGTAATACTTATTCTTCTACATGGCTTAAAACTTTTTTCATTTTACACTAATACCGATAATCTTCTACTCATTGTATAATTTATAAAGACTTATTAATCTATACTATTACAAGAAATCGTTCATTAAATCTTCTTAATCTTGGATACATAAAGGCATCTCCAAGCAACTACTCTCTAGCAATTCTTTGTTGCATAAAATTTCCTTTGTTAATCCGTCAGCAATAATAGTGCCATCCTTAATTATGATTGTTCTCTCACAAGTTTCCCAAACCATATCCATATCGTGGGTAGTAATAATCCTTGTGTGATTAAGCTCCTTTAGAAGTTTCATTAAATTTCTTCTTGATTTGGGATCTAGCTCTGCAGTAGGCTCATCCATAACAAGAATATCTGGTTCCATGGATAATACTGTCGCTATTGCTACTGATCTTTTTTCTCCTCCAGAAAGTCTATAAGGTGGCTTATCTTTAAGATGCAGGCATCCAACAGTCTCAAGAGCTTTTAAAACTCTTCTTTTTACTTCATCTTCATCAAATTTGTAATTTCTAGCACCAAAAGCTACATCATCATAAACCGATGGCATGAACAGTTGATTATCTACATCTTGAAATACAAGCCCCATCCTTTGACGAATAATTGGCAGTGTTTTTTTAGTCATTGGGATATCTCCGATGTTTATTGAACCTTTCATAGGACTCACTATTCCAAATAGCAAATTTAAAAGAGTTGATTTACCTGCTCCATTTGCTCCAACTATACCAACTGATTCACCATGATTTATCCTAAAATTAATTCCATTAATAGCTTTTTTCCCATCTGGATATGAGTAATATATGTCTTTACATTCTACAAAATGATGACTCATCTAAGCACCCCCATTAAAAGATTACCTAATAATTCAGAAATATTAACAAACCTTAAAGTTATAATAAATATTGTCCATAGAAAAAAATATGTCAAAGAAGCAATTAATAATTTATTTTTGTGATTATAAAAGTATTCACCATCAAAGCCTCTTAATATCATTGCATTATATACCCTATTTGCCCTATCAATTGATCTCATAAGCATTTGTCCTAAAAGAGATCCTGATACTTTAAGAGTCACTGTATTTTTAAAAGGAGACCTTAAATTATAAGCTTTTATTATTTTTAATACCTCTTCTGAAAGTATAAAAATATACCTGTATGTTAAAAGAAATTGAATAACAAATATTTTGGGTACTCCGATTTTTCTAAGTGCCCATGCTATTTCATGAGCCTTAGTAGTAGAAATTAATAATAATCCTGCTAAAATAGTCAAGCTAGATTTTATTATTAATGAAACAAAAGAAATCCATCCACCAAAGATACCAATACCTAATATTTCTATGTGTATTCTTGTATCAAAAATCGGATTAAGTATACCTACTCCAAGAACAAATGGCATTGCAACAAACATTCTCTTGAGTACAGGTGAGTAAGGTACACCTGATAATACAAAAATGATAATAGGATAAAAAACAAATGGTACTACTCCTGAAATATCATATTTATCAAAAGATATTACAATCATTGAATATAATAAAGTAACAAACAATTTTGCAACAGGGTTTATGCTATGAACTAATGACTTTTTGTAAGCTGTTTCATCAAGAAAACGTAAGTTATAAATCGAATTGTTTATACTCTCCATATATTAAATCAATCCTTATAATAAATATTAGATATATTTCCCATTTTAACTTGTAGGCATCTTTTCTTTTTTATTTTTAAATATACTTATAATAACTCCCGTTCCTCCGGCTATTATCAACGTAACAATTCCACCTAGAATTCCTGAGATGCTTGTTCCAACATTAACTATGCTTGGTGTTATTTCTGTTAAATTTTTATCTTCTTTTTGCGTTTCTTTTGACTCCTTAAAACTATAATCAGGAAAAACAGCAACCTTGCTCTGTAATTGCGACAATTCTGAGTAAATACTATCTTCTGTTTTCAACTCAGTTTGGCCAGTTACCTTAGATATTGACCACTCTAGCCCATCTGGATTACTAGACGCAAACCAAGAAAAAATTCCTCCTATTAAGAAAATGGCTATTATAGTGCTCACAAAAACCTTTTTAACCGAAATACTTCCTAATGCCTCACCCTTTTCAGCTTTTTCTATGACTTCTGGACTCGCCTTGAGTACAAAGGAAATAACTGCTCCTGTCAAAAGACCTTCCACAATTCCAATTACAAGATGAATTGGTTGCATTAAAAGAAGGAATGTAGTAAAAGGTAGCTCACTTCTTCCAGAAAGAAGAGTTTCAATTACAATGCTAAAAGCTCCCGCCTGCAATCCAAATAACGCTGCAGCTGTAGATGCAATAAAAATTCTTTTAGTTGAATCGTTACTCCTAGTAAGAAACTTATAAATTAAAGGGTATGCAATAAAACATGTATAGAATCCGAGGTTAAAAACATTAGCCCCGTAAGCTAACAATCCTCCATCTGCAAAGAAAAGTGCTTGAATTAAAAGTATTGAAGCCATTGTCAAAAATGCAGCATAAGGCCCAAGTATAATTGAAAGCAATAATCCTCCTCCAATATGACCACTTGAACCAGTACCAGGAATGGAGAAATTAATCATTTGAGCTGCAAATACGAAGGCCCCCATGACCCCCATTAAAGGTATTTTTTTATTATCTAATTCAGTTTTTATTTTCCTTACAGAATATGTATAAACTCCAGCTGTTGCTGCAAACATTGCTCCTCCAACTGCTGGGGAAATTAAGGCATCTGCCATATGCATTTTCTTCATTCTCCTCTACTAAAAAATATCTTATGTTTTTCTAATTAACAGATTCTAGGAAGCTGCTGCCCTGAAGGCATATCAACAATTCGCTGCCCCCCTACTACTGTATCAATATAGACTTTGCTATTGCCGCTTTCAACCACTTTGCCTATTATAGAAGAATCAGTACCTAATGGATGCTTTTTCATTATCTCTAGAACCTCATCTGCATATTCTTCAGGCACAAATACACAAAGCTTTCCTTCATTAGCGATGTACAGAGGATCTAATCCTAAAAATTCGCATACTCCTAAAATTTCATTTTTTACAGGTATACTTTTTTCCCTCAGTCTAATTGAAACATTGCTCGCTTCTGCTATTTCATTTAAAACTGCTGCTACGCCTCCCCTTGTAGCATCTCTTAATACATGTATACTAGGACAAACTTCCAGCATTGATTCTATTAATCCATTTAATGATGCACAATCACTCTTAATATCTCCATCAAAACCGAGTCCATTTCTTTCACACATAATTGTTATTCCATGGTCACCAAGAGTTCCATTAACTATTACTACATCTCCAGGCATTGCATTACATGCCTTAATATTTACATTATCTCTAATAGTTCCAATGCCAGTGGTATTTATGAATATCCCATCTGCACTTCCCTTTTCAACTACTTTTGTATCACCAGCTACAATCTTAATTCCTGCCTTTTCCGCCTCTTCTGCCATTGCTTTTACAATTTCTTCGAGCTTGTCCTTTTCAAATCCTTCTTCTATGATAAAAGCACTGCTTAGAAATAAAGGTTTAGCTCCACTTACCGCTATATCATTAACAGTTCCACAAACTGCAAGTTTCCCTATGTTTCCTCCATTAAAGAAGATTGGATTTACAACGAATGAATCTGTAGTAAAGGCAATCTTATTACCTTCTAGGGTAAGCTGCGCTGCATCGTTCATTTCGCTAATTATAGAATTATTAAAATATTTAAGAAACAAATCACTAATTAAGCTATTAGTTTGTTTGCCACCACTTCCATGACTTAATAATATCTGATTATCACTCATCTACAAATTTACCTCCACGCTTGATTTATATTTTATTCATTGTATCTTATACACTGTGATATCTATAGAAAGCCGCACAAGTACCTTCTGAAGAAACCATACAAGAACCAATAGGGTTTTCTGGTGTACATGCTTTTTTAAATAAAGGACATTGAAGTGGCGTTATTTTTCCTTTAAGTATTTCTCCACATCTACATCCTGGGCTTCCATCATACTCTTCATACTCAATTTTAAAATGTTTTAAAGCATCAAATTCCTCAAAGTTCTTGTTAAATATATATCCACTGCCGGGTATTAGGCCAATCCCTCTCCATCTAGAATCAACCACATCAAACACTTGATCTAAATATTGCATTGCAACAGCATTTCCATCAGCTCTAACAATCCTCTTATATTCGTTTGTTATTTTATGCTCCTTTTTATGAATCATTGTAATCAAAGTATTTATTCCTTGCAGTATATCAGTCGGTTCAAACCCTGTAACTACAGCTGGAATTCCATGCTTTTCACTTAAAAATTCATAGGGCTTAGTGCCTATTATTGCGCTTACATGTCCAGGTAACAAAAATCCATCAAGTTTTAACTCTTTATCTTGAACAAGAGCTTCCATTGCTGGAGGCACTATTTTATGAGCCGTTAAAAATAATAAATTCCCCACATTTTTCTTCTTTGCTTCCATAGCAGTAAGTGCTGTCATTGGTGTTGTAGTCTCAAAACCTACAGATAAGAAAATAACTTTTTTACTAGGATTATTTTGTGCAATTGTTATGGAATCCATTGGTGAATAAACGATTCTTACATCTGCTCCTTCAGCTTTTTTCTTAAGCAAAGAACCTTTTTTACCTGGAACTCTCATCATATCTCCAAAAGTAGTTATTATTACATCTTTCCTAGAAGCTAATTCAATTGCTACATCCATGTAACTTTGAGGAGTAACACATACAGGACATCCAGGCCCAGATATTAGATTTATATTCTTTGGCAATATACTTCTAATGCCATATCTGAATATAGACATTGTATGGGTTCCACATACCTCCATTATATTTACATTTACATCAGTAAACTCTTGCAATTTCTTCACAAGACTCTTGGCTAATTCCTCATTTCTAAATTCCTCAACAAATTTCATCTTCTGCAAACTCCTTTAGTATCTCAAGAGTCTTCAAAGCCTCTTCTTCATCTACAATTTCAATAGCACAGCCAGCATGTACAAGAACATAATCTCCTAACTTAACTTCTGGTACGAGCTGAACATAAACTTCTCTTTTAACATTTCCAACCTCAATAGAAGCCTTTGTATCGTTTATTTCTATAACCTTTCCTGGAACTGCAAGACACATTTCTTTACCTCCTATTCTAAATCAATCTTTTTCATTTTTCTTTTTTCAATAAAATATATAATCCATATGGCTATTTCATAAATTACTAAAACAGGTAAAATAACAACAAAAAAAGTAAGCATATCCGTCGCTGGAATAAAGCTAAGTTCAATTGCTGCTAGTCCTAATATCATATATCTTCTGCTTTTCCTCAAAATCTTAGAATTTATAATTCCAACCAAACCTAAGATTAACAGAAGTAAAGGAATTATAAATATAACACCTATCACTAAGCAAAAAGCACCGATAAAACCTAAATACATGCTTCCTGATAAAATTGGATTCAAATAACTTTGACTATAATTCATTAAAAAATTTAATACATAAGGCAAAAGAATAATGTACCCAAATAATATTCCCGAAATGAAAAATACGCATAAAAAAAATATACTACAATATAGAAGCACTTTTTCCTTCTTCTTCAAACCTGGTATTATGAACGCTATAATTTCATAAAATATTATAGGGCTCATACAAACTATACCTACAAGTACGGCTAATTTAAATCGAGTTATAAAGCCTTCTGTCAGCGAAAAAAATACTAGTTCTAGATTCAAACCTCTTAAAGGCTTCATCATAAATTCAATTAAAAGTATAATTTTGCTATAGGCAATTGCTGAAGCAACTGTTATTGAAACTAATGAAATTATTATTCTTTTTCTCAATTCTTCTAAATGCTCAGTTACTGCTATTTCCTTTTCGTTCAAACTCACACTCTCCAGTTTAATTTACTAAATAAGTTTTGTTTTTATTACTTTTTTCAAGAATAAAAATCCACCATATACTAATTTCATACAATACCATCATAGGTAAAGCTACAATTATCATAGAAAATATATCTGGTGTTGGGGTAATTATTGCAGCTACTATAGAAATAAGTAAAATAGACATTTTCCTTTTTTCTGAAAGAAATTTATATGTAACTATTCCAAATTTCGCAAGTACTACAAATACCAGTGGTAATTCAAATACTGCACCTATGGCCACAAGAAATATAGTGACAAATGAAAAATAGCTGCCACCGCTTATTGTAGCACTCATAAATTCATTTCCACTGCTAAGTAAAAAATCAATGGCAGCAGGAAGAACTAAGGTATATGTAAATACTACTCCCCCAATAAAAGCTATAATTGCAAAAGGGATTATTAAGAAGTAAAGCATTCTCCTATTTTTCGCAGATATTTTAGCTGAAGCAAGAAATATAATTCTATATGTGACCAAAGGCAGAAATAATATTATTCCACCTACAATGGCTATTTTCATTTTTACCATAACACCTTCCATTGGTGTTAGAAAAAATAGTGGAAGATCATTTAATGGCTTAGTCAGAATATTTATTACATACCCTGAACTAAAATAAACCACTATCATTATAAGTATTAACAAAATAACCTGTCTTACTATCTCCGTTCTGTATTTATTAAGTACTTGTACAGCACCAACAATTTGTTCACTATTAATCATTTCAATACCTCAAAACACTATTTAACTGCTTTTTCTTCTTGGCTTATCTTCTCATCCACATCATCCTTAGTCAGTTCTCTTGAAGCTTTTTTAAATTCATTTAATGCTTTCCCAATAGATGCCCCAACAGAAGGCAACTTACCTGGACCAAATATAATCAAAGCAATAACTAAAATTAATATTAATTCTGGAAAACCTAAACTTGGCATATTATTCACTCCTTAATTTATGAATTTCTTTTATTTTCTACTTTTTCTTTAACCCAGTTGCATATTTCATTTACTCCCTCATCCTTTGTACAAGAAGTTTCAAATATTAGAGCATTTGCATTTAAAGATTTTATATCTTCATAAAACTCTTCTTTATTAAAGTTTGTAAATTCTATAAGATCAGTTTTATTTAAAATTACTACTCCACTTTTTTCAAACATTAATGGGTATTTTAAAGGCTTATCATTACCTTCTGTAGTACTTAATACAGATACCTTTATATCTTCTCCAATTTCAAACTCTGCTGGGCAAACTAAATTCCCAACATTTTCGATGACTAATAAGTCTATAGCTTCTAAATCTAATGAATTTAGTGCTCCCTTAATCATTTCTCCATCAAGATGACAAGCCCCGCCAGTATTTATTTGTACAACTGGAACTCCTTGAGCCTCAATTCTTTCTGCATCTTTTGTAGTGTATATATCACCTTCTATAACCGCAATATTAATTTCATCCTTTAATTTTGAGATCATCTTTTCTAAAATTGAAGTCTTTCCAGAACCTGGTGAGCTCATAAGATTGACTACAAAAATCCCCTTTTCATCTAGCATTTTTTTATTTTTTGCAGTTATCTCCTCATTTGTTTGAAGTATGTTTGTTACAACTTTAATTTCGCTCATTTCTTATTCTCCTTTTATCTTGTTAGTATAAAATTTATTTTCTTTTAAAAATATTATTAGGAAATTTTTAGATTTGAATTGAGGCACCCGATGCTTTAACATGGCTATTTGCTTAATTATTTGCCCTCTAAGTGTTGTAGTATATTTTTGTAATGATATTGCATTAACTCTAAAATCATTACAACTTATTGAATTTTCTTTTCTCTTAGTATTGATACTCATTATCAATTATTATATTGAGATTTACCTCTTATGTCAATCTTTTTATTGATTGATTTCATATAGTTAATTTTCCATCTAGTTCCACTTAAGCATATGAACTAGAGTGACAGTTTCAAAACTATCATGAGTAATTAATGAAATTATGGAAATTGATTAACTATTTAGTCTGCTGTAGATGCTTATTTGCTGATACACTTAAGCTCCTTAGGTACATTGAAAAGCTCACCATTACTTATCTCCAAGTGCTCGACACACCATCATAAAAAGCCTCGGCTATTAACGCCGAGACTTTTATATAAATGTTTTGACTCAATTACTGAGCATTATAATACCATGGATTATATAAAATTACATTCTTGCACTTAATTCATTAAGTACTCTTTTATGTTCTTTTTCATCCAAGTTATAGAAGAATATTGCAACAAGCTCAATGATTACAAATACTACTGGAATTGCAGTCATTGTAATTAAAATACCATGTAATGCTGTCGCAGTTTGAGCATGATTTGCAACATAACCGAATTTTGCTAAAATTAACCCTGGAACAATTCCTCCAATTGCCATACCGAATTTGAAGAAGAATCCAACTAACGCATAAATAACACCACTTGCACGTTTACCTGTCTTATATTGGCCATAATCGATAGTTTCAGGAATTAGCGCCCATGTGAATGCACCCGCAGTGATGGTACCCAATGCTGCGATTAATCGTCCTGTAAATACAAGTGGAACCATTGTTGCAGGAATAACAAATAAAGCTATTAATCCAATTGCCTTCAAAGATAAAGCAGTAAATAATAATTTTTTCTTACCCATCCATTTATACATTGATGGCATTAACGGCATAAGTATTAGTGCGGGTAGGGTTCCCATTAAACCATACCATTTTACTAAATCTGGTCTTGCAACATTATAAGTAACATAATAAATTCCAACAGAATTAACTATTGAGTTAACGCCAAAATTAAGAATGAAGAACATACATATGATAACTAGTGGACGATTTGACTTTAACTGAATAAAAATATCTTTAACATTGATTTTTGCATCTTCGGAGTGATCGATTTCAACACGCTCTTGAGTATTCAAGAAGCAAAATATTAGTAAAAGTGCACCTAAAACTCCCATTATTGACATAGTAATTTGCCATCCTGTGCTTGTTTTTCCAGTCATATTTGTAAATATTCCAGCTAAAAGCGGTACGCCAAAAGAAACAATTAATCCCCCGGTATTTGAAAATAGCATTCTAATTGAAGTTAGGCTTACAACTTCCTTGTTATCTTGAGTAATTGCTGAAGTAAGTGCTGCATAAGGAATGTTAACTACTGAATAGGTTATTGATAATAAGATATAAGTAACATAGGCATATACTAATTTCATAGGATCTGAGAATGCTGGAGTTGTGAAACAAAGAATCGCTACCCCCGCAAACGGAAAGGCACCATATAAAATGTATGGACGAAATCTTCCGTATTTTGTATTTGTTTTATCAATTGCTGTTCCAATAAGTGGATCCATTACAGCATCAAACATTCTCACAATTAGAAACATGAATCCAGCTGCTGCAGCTGAAATTCCAAAAACGTCTGTATAGAAGAATAGCAAGTAACTGCTTACTGTTTGATAAATAAAGTTACATGCTAAATCACCTGTAGCATATCCCACCTTTTCTTTAATGCCAATTTTTTCTGAGATCTTAGTTTTTGCTTGACTAATGTTCATTTAAAATTCCTCCTCGATTCTTAATTTACAATACTGATGCTCTGCTTCATATATCCGCGTAAGCGTTAATATTCTTGACATAGTTGTCCCCATTATAAATAGTGTTTATATAGTTGCTTGCGGAATTTCGCAAGCATTGGTCTTCTAATCTTTTCAAGTCAAGTGTTCATATTTTCATCCAATATATTTAAATATTGATAAAAACTTGAAGCACAAGGCAAATATTAATAAGTAATATCGTTTACTTATTAATATTTAATATATAATTTTTGATTTCTATTAGAATTCTTTATACATGAAGTAATCAAAATCAGCTGGTTTGCTGTTTCCACTAGCGTCGTTACAGTGCATACCTACAAATGCTCCTGTAAAGCATGCTCCTCCACCTACATAATCATCTGATAATTTTTTAGATTCAAAACTTATAGGTATTTCATTCCATTCTGATCCATCAAATGAATAAAAGAACTTATACTCCTCAACTCTTACTTCTACTTTTAAGTGCACATATTCAACATTTTCTGGCACAGGTATCATATTTTGAGCTAGCGGTTGTGAAAATTCAAAGTTATCACAAGAAATAATATCAATTACTCTTCCTTTTTCTTCATCCCAAGTTACATCAATTGTTGTCCAATTCTCTGTGTTGTAGTAGCATACAAGACCCGCTGATTGCTGAAAAGTATCTGGATCGAATGACACACTTGTTCCCGCATCAAAATTAAAAGATTGCCACCTTCTAGCTACTAAAGCCTGTGTAAATTTAGATATTAATGATTCTTTTCCGTATAATCTCAGGTTTCCTGGGTTTTCTGTTAAAGACATAATATCCTCAGTTAATGGGATACGTAGTGATTGAAAATTAATGTTCAATTTATCATTGTCAAAATGATCTAATTCCTTAAAACTAGGTTCCCATTTTACTTCTTTCATGTTAGGAGCATCAATTTCTATTGAACCTTCCTTCCCACCTACTACATATGGCCATCCATCAATCCACTCAAGTTTTTGGATAGCTGTTTCTCTTCCAAGTGGACAATATCCTCTTGGTGCTGTATGTGGAAGTGGTTTTCCAGTTTCTTTATCATATCCTCTCACTTCAGTGCCAGGAACTTCATCTGATGGAAGCGGCCTTCCTGTTAAATGAACTAAGTACCATTCATCAGTATGTGTGTGTACAATAGATGCATGACCACATTTTTGTAATTCATTTCTAGGCTTGTCCCACGCAGTAAGAATAGGATTATCTGGATGTATTTCGTAAGGTCCTTCTATATTTTTAGAACGTGCTAGTGTAGCAGCATGCTCATATTTTGTTCCACCTTCAGCTGTTAAAAGATAATAATAATCACCAATCTGATATAAGTGAGGTCCTTCTGTTAATTTAAGATCTGTACCCTTAAAAATCAGTTTAGATTCCCCAATTAATTTTTCTTCTTCTGGAGAATATTCTTGCATTACAATACCTGCAAATCTATGGTTATATACCCTATTATCAAACAGCATATTCAATAAATATTTTTTTCCATTGTTATCATGGAATAAAGAAGGATCAAAACCTGAACCATTTAACTTAACTGGCTCACTCCAATCTCCATCAATAGTTTCACAAGTAACTAAATAATTGTAGCAATCTTTCCAAATTCCTTTTGTAACTTTTACATCTGTATATATCAGCCAAAATTTATTGTCACTATAGCTCAAACAAGGAGCCCATATACCACCCGAATCAGCATTTCCTTTCATATCAAGTTGTGAAATTCTATTTAGAGGGCGAGCAACTAAATTCCAATTAATTAAATCTTTAGAATGATAAATTTGCACTCCAGGAAACCATTCAAAAGTGGATACTGCAATATAATAGTCCTCACCTACCCTACAAATACTCGGGTCTGGATTAAATCCTCTTAATATTGGATTTTTAATTTTCATCGTAAACTTCTCTCCTTTAACTGATTAAATATTTATTTATAATTTTTATCTAAATCATAAAAATTAATAAACTCCTGATATAATTGCATTTGTCATAAATATCCTTTAAGCGAACTTTGATTTTTAATTTTTCCCTATAAAATTTAGATATTTTTACTAAATTAGCCGTTTATCAATAATCGTTTACAAAGTACTTATTATTGTATAAATTACTCTAAATAAGCACCCTTCATTGCTGATACTGCTCCCCTTGTATAGCGTCCAAATATCCCTTTTCTTGGTTCTACTTTAGGAATACTCCAATTTGCTTTTCGTTCTTCTAATATTTTATCTATCTCTTCCAATTCATATAATTTTTCCTTGACTCCAACAATATTTAACTTTCGTTCCTTTATATCAAGCTCAATTAAATCTCCATCTTTTACTAACGCAATTGGCCCTCCTGTTGCTGCTTCAGGCGATATATGTCCAACACATGGTCCTCTTGTGGCTCCTGAAAACCGCCCATCTGTTAATAAAACTGTTGATCCATTTAATCTACTATCACATACTATAGCCTCTGTTGTCATAAGCATCTCTGGCATTCCAGATCCCCTTGGCCCCTCATAGCGTATAATTAAGACTTCTCCTGGATTAATCTTGTCTTCAATTACAGCATTATGACAATCTTCTTCACAATCGAATACTCTTGCAGCTCCAACATGATACATCATATTTTCTGATACTGCTGCATATTTGATCACTGCACCTTCTGGCGCTAAATTTCCTTTCAGAACTGCAATAGATCCCATTTCCTTTGTTGTTTCAACTGGTTTTATTAACTGCTCACGATTTAATCCATAATTATGAAGATATCCTTCTATTCTGTCAAAGAAACCATCATTTTTTATATCCTCAAGATTTTCTCTTAGGGTCTTACCTGTTACTGTTAGCACATCTAAATTCAAATAATCCTTTAACAACCACTGCACCATAGGAATACCTCCAGCAAACCAAAAGGCTTCAGTTGGATACTCTCCACTAGGATATATGTTTCCTATATGTGGGATTTTATGATTAATCTCATCAAATAGTTCTGGCTTTAATTCTATGTCAAGTTCATGAGCTATAGCTGGGAGGTGCAACATTGCATTAGTTGATCCACCTATAGCCGCATGGATAACAATTGCATTATAAAATGCTTCTGGAGTAAGTATATCCTTTGTAGTAATATTAGCTTTAACTAAATTCATGATTTGCTTTCCGGCTTTTCTAGCCATAGCTGTTATATCTCGCATTGTTGCAGGAGCAAGTGCACTTCCTGGTAACGCTAACCCCAACGCTTCAGCCATACACTGCATAGTGCTTGCAGTACCAAGAAATTGGCAAGCTCCCACAGACGGACATCCAGTCAACTTAAAATCACGAACTTCTTGAGCAGTTATGGCATCTTTTTTCTTTTCCCTTAATGAAATATCTCCAGCTTTAATAGATGTAGACATATATGGCGCTGGTCTCATACTCCCACCTGGAACAAATATAGCTGGCATATCCATACGTGCGGCTGCTTTAAGATGAGCTGGAATTGATTTATCGCATGAAGAAATCAATACCATTCCATCCCATGAAACAAATGATCCATGAATTTCTACCATATCTGCAATAACTTCCCTTGAAGCTAATACAAAATTCATTCCATTATGCCCTTGAGCGCATCCATCACAAACATCTGTAACATGAAATTCTCCTGGACGCCCTCCTTTTTCATACACACCAATACTTACTTGATGTGTTAATCCCATAAGATGAGAACTTCCTGGGTGACTATCACCAAATACATCATCAATAAGTATTTGAGGTTTTTTTATGTCTTCTTCATCCCAATCCATTCCCATTTGAAGGGAATCAAATTGTGACCACAACTTACGTTCAGAAGCACTTTTAGGTGTCATAAAATCGTCTAACATTATAAAACTCCTTTCAAATAGTTATTATTTCAAAATTAAAATCTATTCGTGATTATTTATTTAACCTTGCACAAGTTCTTTTATTTTTTCTTTACTCTCTTCATTAACTTTGATGCCATAATTTCTAAGGGATGTGTTTATATCTAATTTTAAAGATATCTTAACGGCTTCTTTAAGTCCTACTATAAATGGATTAGTTAAGTCATATAATTCAGTTAATTTATTTATTTTATCTTGAAGAATTAATAATTTTTCAAAATCTTTATCTAAAAAAGCTTTATATGTATCTATAAATAGCTTTGCATCTATATTTGTTAACCCACCTATAATACCGTCACCACCTGATAATAAGTTAGGTACTAAGTATTCATCAAATCCGGAAATTACACAGAACTCTTTGTGAACTTTCTTTATTTTTTGAACAAATTTTCTAACATTGCTTATAGAATCTGTTGTGTCCTTTATACCAACAATATTTTTAAATTCACTAGCTAACCTAAGTACTAATTCATACGATACGTTTATAGATGTTCTAGCTGGAAAATTATAAATTATAATAGGTAATTCCGTATTTTTAGCTACTGTTGAATAGTATTCATATATATAATTCTCATCTAGACCAAAGAAGTATGGAGTTATAATCAAAACACCATTAGCATTTACTTCTTTAGAACATTTATTTAATTCTATAACTTCTTCTATATTATTGCTTCCTGTACCGATTATTAATTTTGTTCTTCCATTCATAACTTCAGACACAAATTTAATATAATCTTTCTTTTCTTCTAAAGAAAAATTAAAAAATTCTCCAACAGATCCAAGCACAACAATTCCATCAACTCCATTATTGATTAATTTTTCAATTAATACCTTTGAATTTTCTTTATCAATACCTCCATTTTCATCAAAAATGGTAACTAATGGTGTATAAATTCCTTTAAACATAAAAATCCTCCTTTATTCATTCCATATTTGAAACAGCGTTCTATATTTGAATCATTTTTTTAAGATGATCTATAAAATCATCTTAAAAATTAAAACAGACTCTCTTTTACGTAACCTAATTTTTTAGAAATATCTAAAGCAGCCTTAGTTATATACTCCTCATACATACGAATTCGTTCATCATTAATTTTTATCTTTAATGTTGAAATAGATACAGCTGCTATTGCATGTCCAACTCTATTATATATAGGTACAGCTATACAAAATAACCCTTCTTCATTTTCCTCATTAGAAATAGAATATCCTCTTTCTCTAATCAAATCTAAATTTTTTATCAAACATTCTTTATCTATTATTGTATTTTTAGTTTTAGGAACAAATGTAACTTGATCAAAATATTTGTTTAACTGCACATTATTATATGTTGCTAAAATAGCCTTGCCTAAACTTGTTGAATACATTGATGTCCTAGATCCTAAATTACCAGTTGTTCTTAAAGTGCCTTTTGACTCTCGTTTATCCAAATATACAAGTTCATCATCGTTTACAACTGCTAGAAACACTGTTTCTCCTACCTGATCAGATAATTGTTCTAATGTAGTACTAGCTATCTTAGTTAATTCCATTTTATTTAAATATAAACTTCCGAGCTCAAAAGCTCCTACTCCTAATTCGTAGTTCTTTAATTTCATGTTACTTATTGACAAAAACTTTTCACTTACTAATGCATTAACTATATTAAATACACTTGTTTTAGGTATATCAAGATATTTGCTTATTTCAGCTATTGTTACAGGTTCCTCACTTTGTCCAACAAACTTTAGAATTTCTATTCCTCTTAAAATTGCTGTATTCAAGCAATCTCCTCCTTATTATTCCACATATGGAATGCCGTTTCAATATTTGTACCTATTATATATCTCACTTTTTATTTTGTCAATTATATAATTTGAATAAATATATAATTATTATTTTCGTTTTTAATCTTTGGTGATATAATCATATTTGAGTCATTCCTTATGTGATGTGTTTATGTTTTTAGCGAAATTATTATATCACAAAAGAATGTCTTATTTATTTTTTAAAAACTTTGTTTACCCACAACCTATAATAAATTAAATAAGCAATTGACTTTCATCCTGAAATTAATGGAATTTATCAGTATGTTATAAGATAAACATTCAAATAAAAAAAATTGTAGGTGCTTTTATGAAATTTAAACATGAATTAGTTAAACTAAATGTAGACATTAGCGTTATGTTTGCTAATATAACTGATGACACTAGAATTGTTCCCAAGCATTGGCATAGTCATCTGGAGATTATTTATATTTTAGATGGTTATCTTGAAGTAGCTATAAATAATTCTGAGTATCTAATAGGAAAAGACCAGTTAATAGTCATTAATCCAAGAGATATTCACTCAACAGCTAATAAAAACTTCAATACATCAATCTTGTTACAGATCCCCTATGAACTTTTGGAAGACAATATAGAGGATGTTCAAAATATTTACTTTGAATGCAACCCTTATACGAAAGATATACAAAAGATTTCTTATCAAAACGATATAAAAACATTATTAAAATCTTTTGCAGAAATTTATAAAACTAAATCCCTTGGTTATAAACTTAAAGTTAATAGTTTAATTTATGATTTATTATTTATTTTAGTAAATAACTTTAGCACATCTTTAACAAAATTACATATAAAAAAAACAGTTCGTTATTTAAATAGATTAGAATTAATAACAAAATATGTTAAAAAGCATTATACTGAGTGTATAAGCTTAGATGATATATCTGCCCAAGTCAGATTAAACCCAGAATATTTTTCAAGGTTTTTCAAAAAATATATGGGCACAACCTTTTTAAAGTATTTAAATAGTATTCGATTGGAGCACTTTTATACTGATTTAGTGAACACTGATTATAGTGTCACTGAACTTATTGAAAAAAATGGCTTTACTAATTATAAAATGTTTATGAAGTTATTTAAGGATACTTATGGATGTACACCAAGTGAAATGCGCAGGCGGTTATTGGGATTTAATATAAAAAACTAAAGTATTTCAACAAATAGATTAAAATTACCTTTAAATTAGTATCAGTTTTATCATGATAACTTTATGCTATAAAAAGGGAATTCATCATAAAGTTCGTTATACTTTTCAATATATTATATTTCTAATGGTTAAAGGCCAAAAGCTAGATATATCTGCTTTTAGCCTCTAACTTAATCATTAGTTCATAAATAATAATAAGACTCAAATTATATAAAGTTCACCTATCGAAAATACTACTCGTGCATTAATTAGATCCTTTTCTTTGAATGCTATTCTTCAAGTAGTTCTTCAATTTTTTCTCCTATTCTTTCTGGTTCATATGTTGGGGCAAATCTTTCAACAACGTTACCTTCTTTATCTATAAGAAATTTAGTAAAGTTCCATTTAATTTCATCACCATCTGTAGTAAATCCATGTCCTTTAAGTAGATTATAAAGACCTTCTGATGCTTCATCTTCTGCAGCCTTTGGTGCTTGTTTTCTTAAATATTTATATAGTTCGCTAGCGCTCTCTCCATTTACATCAATTTTTGAAAATGTCTTAAATGTAGTATTATACTTTAACTGACAGAAACTTACTATTTCTTCATCACTTCCTGGTGCCTGTTCAAAAAACTGATTGCATGGAAAATCTAATATTTCGAATCCTTTATCTTTGTATTTTTCATATATTTTTTGCAATCCTTCATATTGTGGTGTATAACCGCATCCAGTTGCAGTATTAACTATTAATAATACTTTTCCTTTGTAATTTTCCATTGACACTTCAGTACCGTTTACTTCTTTTGCCTTAAAATCATACATCATTTTCATTTCTCCTCTTATATTATAAATTTCTTGTACTTTGTATATTTACTTAATTTTTTAATTCATTCTATAGATTACAAGTTTAATTTTTTGTAGTTATTTATAC
>NZ_MZGT01000036.1 GCF_002029255.1 Clostridium chromiireducens | reverse complement strand
AACTTATCCATATTGGAAAAAGTTTAATCTTAGCTTACTCAAATAAAGAATTGCTGGTTTACTTAAATGTATTTATTATATTCTGTTCAATTTTCAAAGACCAATTTTCTTCCTTAAACCTCTTGTTTCAAGGCTTATAAGCTTCTGTCGTTTCTGACAGCTTACTCAGTATATCACCGCTTTGAGACCTTGTCAACAACCTTTTTTAAAAAACTTTTTAAGTATTTTTCTTGTATACTCTTTCAGTTTAAGTTATTGAATTCTGTACTTTTCAGCGACGAATTACATCGTATTATCACTACTTAACATTATCAACAATTTTCAAACTACTTTTTAGCTCTCTTATGAGATACTTTCTTAAGTTTAAATTGCTGGTTTTATATGTGTCTCAGCGACGTGTTTTATCTTAACATCTCTACATCGCTCTCATTCTTCATGTTTTTACTATTATATGTATTTATTCCTACAATACGTAGTTATTCTCGAATTTACTAACTATTTCAGATAATGATACACTAGCCATAGTTGATGTATTGAATCTTCTAAAATCACCTTATATTCACGATTCCCTAGATACATTTTTAGAATTTTTTATATTTGCTAACAAATCTTTTGGTTTATCCTTTCCTACTATGATAAAAGCTATCCTTGTTACGGATAGCTTTTATACCGATATCATATTAGAATATGATATTTCTTTGTTTCACATCTTCATAGTTGCAGCTTCTTCGTTAATAAAATTTTTTTCAAATTCTGATGCTTCCATGGGTCTTCCAATTAGATAGCCTTGAATAAAATCACACTCAAACTCATTTAGGATTCTAAATTGTTCCTGTGTTTCTATTCCCTCTGCGACAATGTTAAGACCTAAACTATGTCCTGTATTTATTATTGCTTTAACTATCATTCTATCTCTATCATCTTTTTCTAGATTCATTATAAGTGTTCTGTCAATTTTTATTTTATCAACAGGCAATTTACTTGCATAACTAATAGATGAGTATCCTGTCCCAAAATCATCTAATGAAATTTTGACCCCCATAGCTTTCAGTTTTGTCAATGCATCGATAATTATAGGAAAATCCTCCATGGCTTCATCTTCTGTTATTTCTATATTAAGATATTCTGCTGGAAATGAATAAGTCTCCAAAATATTTTGGACAATTAATACAAACTCAGGTTGTACTAATTGAGCATAAGATGTATTTACTGATATATTAATATTGCTTCCAAGTTCATTCCACCTCTTACATTGCATGCAAGCATTTTCTAATACCCAATTATCAATTGAAGTCATTTCACCAACACTTTTAGCAATTGGAATAAATTCTACAGGCGAAACAATTTTATCCCCTTGCCTCCATCTTATAAGAGCTTCTGCAGCTAAAACTTTCATTGTTCTTAGATCCATAATAGGCTGATAATAGATTGTAAATTCATTATCTTCCATAGCCTTGTTTATTTTCTTTTTCATTTCTACCTTATCAAAAAACTTATCATTCATTTTGGATGAATATGTAGCATAACCATATCCCCCTTTTTTCTTGACTTCATACATAGCTAAATCAGCCTTTTTAATTAAAGTATCTGAATCATCTCCATGATCAGGGAATATGCTTATACCTATACTTGCTCCTACAATTAAAGATTCTCCATTATATATAAAAGGCTTTTCTAATACTTTTTGAATCCTTACTGAAATTTCATTGATATAAGTACTTGATTCTATATTTCTTAAAATGATTATAAATTCATCTCCACCTATCCTGAAAATCGAACCATCTTGGCCTATTACATTTTTCAATGAATCAGCAACATTTTTGAGAACATTATCACCTACTAAATGTCCATAATTATCATTTATAGATTTAAAACCATCCAAGTCTATAAAAAGAATTAAAAAGCTATTATCTTTGTCCTCTAAAAGCATATCAAGGTTTTCCAACATCATTTTTCTATTTGCAATCTCTGTTAATGGATCATAGTATACATAATGACGAATTTGCTCCTCCGCTCGTATTCTATCTCTAATCTGATTTTTAAGCATAATATTTGTTTCCTCTAATTTCAAGGTATATTTCTTTTCTATCTCTGATATTTTCTTTCTTTCTGAAATATCATGTAATAAAACTACTACACCTAGGATATCGCTATATTCATCAAATATAACAGTGCTTGATAATTCACATGCAATATCACTTCCATCATTCTTTTGTAGATTTACTTCCATATTTTTTACATATTCATTTTTCCTTATAATGTTGAAATCAATATTCTCACAAACTATCAGATTCCTAAAAGGCTCTCCTTCTATTTCTTTAAAGTTATAGCCAGTTATAACTAAAGACATTTCATTACAATATTGAATATTAAAATCTTCATCTAAAATGAAAATCGGCTCTATAACAGTATTAAAAATATATTCAGATATATATCTTGTACTAGTAAACATCATTCTATGCTTACTTATTGCATAATAAATACCGCCTAAAGCGATAATTCCTGTTAGAACTGCTGAAGGAAAAATAACTATACCTCCCAAAGGTAAAATAAGATCTGTTATAATTCCAATGAAGATACTTATTATACAAGTTATTAAAATAAGTCTATTCTGCTTCTTTACTCTATTCTTTTTTGAATGCTTTCCTCTTAAAAACAATATTATAACACCTGCTATATCAAGAATGATGGCCCATACAGTATATACAATTTGAGCAGCTAACTCTGGCGCTACATCAATCCAACCATAACCTTCCTTAATCATTGCTGTAGTTGGTTCAACCAAAATATTAGCAATAAACAATAATGTTGTAGGAACGTATGCTAAAAACTTTATTATTGAAATGTAATCTAGTTCCTCTGTATTGTTAAGTAAATATGCAAAATATAACCAGAACCCGTTGAAATAGCAATAACCTAAAACCGAAACTCCCCTCCAAAAAAATGCAATGTTTATATTATCAGAGGTTAACATCATTGCATATCCCCCTGACCAAAGGCTACAACAAATAGCTAACCCTAAAAAAACTTCATTAGCTTTTGATTTCCTATCCATTCTATAGCCATATAATCCTAATAACAAATAAGAAATACAACATAAAAATAGTAATAAAAACAACGTAATCTTGATAATATCATCTCCTGTGCAAAATATTTCAGCAAACTAAAATTCATATAAACTAATATTCTATATTACAAATTTCAATACTTCTAATAATTTATTTCATAATTCAACATTTTTTGCCATAATATTATTCTATTATTAATTCAAAAACTATTCAATATTTTTTAACTATCTCAAACATCATTTGAAAAATATAACCATAAAATAAATATATATTTTTTCTAATTGTACTTTCTTTTCATCACATTTATTCTTCAAAACTTTGAGATGATCGCAAAATTAACTTATTATAATAACTAACATTGAATATGAATTAATTAAAGGAGAGATTTTCTAAAGATAAGAAAATCTCTCCTTTTAACTTAGTATTCCACGAAAATGCATCACTATTACTGTATTTTTATAAGCATTAATATACTTTAAATATCTTCACCACAGTCTTTGCAATTTTATATATAGGTGTCTCTAATTCTCTGCGGGCATTTCTTAGTTCTTTTCGGATTTCAATATGCTGTGGACAATGCTTTTCACATTTACCACATTCAACACATTGTGAAGCACTGCTTGTATTCTTTCGTAATGCAGTACACATAAGATATTCTCTTCTGCCATTTTTCTTATTTTCAGCATACATCATATTGTAGGAATGAAAAGTTCCTGGAATATCTACCCCTTTAGGACATGGCATACAATAGGCACATCCCGTACATCCCACTTTGATGTTCCTATTGATTTCATTCTTAACTTGCTCTATTAACTCGAAATCTTCTTTTGTAAATTCACCTGCTGTTACATTCTCTGCAACTTTTATATTTTCCTGAACCATTTCAAGAGAATTCATTCCAGAAAGTACACATGTAACTTCAGGTTGATTCCAAAGCCAACGGAATGCCCATTCTGCAGCAGTACGCTTCTTTGAATTCTCTTTTATAATATTCTTAGCCTTCTCCGGTAATAAATTAACTAGTCTTCCACCTCTTAATGGCTCCATTATAATTACAGGTAATCCTTTTTTACTCGCAGCTTCAAGTCCTCTTCTTCCTGCCTGACTATGCTCATCTAAATAATTATATTGAATCTGACAGAAATCCCAATCGTATGCATCTAAAAGCTGAATAAACATTTCTGTATTTCCATGATAAGAAAATCCAACATTACGAATTTGCCCATTATGAACTTTTTGCTTTAACCATTCATCAACGCCAAATGCTTTTAAGCGTTCCCATGTCATCACATCAGTAAGCATATGCATAAGATAATAATCAATATGATCTGTCTGAAGTCTTCTTAATTGTTCATTAAAATACTTTTCCAAGTCTTTTTTTGACTTAACCATGTAATGCGGAAGCTTTGTGGCAATAGATATTTTATCCCTACAATTATTCCTTTTTAGAATTTCACCAAATGTTACCTCACTACCTGGGTAAACATAAGCAGTGTCAAAATAATTGACTCCACTATTTATTGCTTCCATAACCTCTTTTTCCGCCTTATCAATATCAATACTATTACCCTTTTTAGTAAAACGCATACAGCCATAGCCTAATATAGACAGTGGATTTCCATTTTTGTCTTTCCTATACTTCATTTTTGAAGTTTTTTCTATGGACTCCATTATTACAATCACCTCATCAATAATTCAAGTATTAAATTCATTATAACAAAAATGAAAGTATAAACAATAAATTCGTATAGATACTTAACATATTTAAAAAGTTTTCTTTAAAACAATATTTAAATGAAAATATAATAATTTTTTTATTTTACATTTTTCCCTTAAAACTTTTAGCTGTATCTCTTGCATACATATCACAAAGTGAGTTTTCAAAATGGTTAGAATGTGCCTTTACCCATTGAAATTCAATATACTTTTCACCGCAGACTTTATCAAAGTTAAGCCATTTATCTATATTTTTAGCCGACTCTCCATTGATGGTCTTAAAGTCATTTAATTTCCAGATAGGTAACCATTCCGTAAGCCCTTTTCTAACATATTGACTATCAGTTATTATTCTTATTTTTTTAATGTCCTTTAATAACTCAAGAGCTTTTATTGCCGCTTCAAGTTCAGCTTGGCTGCTTCCTATGTCTTTCACTTTATCTGTATATAAATTATAATTTCCTGTTAAATCTTCTATTATAAAAGCAAATCCACCATGATTTTTCTTCTCAAAATAACTGGCATCTGTATAGATCTTATGAATTCTTGCTTCAGCCTTATTTTCATCTATTGCATAACTATCATAATTATTGTTTCGTTTATCCAAAACTAATATTTTACTTCTATCATTAAAAGCTGCTACATCTTTATCTTCTCTTATGACCACCTTCACCTTAAATCCTACATAGTATGTATCTATACGCTTATTATGCAACATTTTTCTAAACTGATATTCCTGACCTTTAAAAAAATCACTCAAATTGTTATTATCTATAAAATGCAGTTCTTTTTTCAAAGGATTAAATTCCACAAAGGAGTTGTCTATGCCATTACTGATTTTAATTTTATAATTATTATTTTCTTCATCTATTATTTCCATTGAAAAAAGCATCATTTTCATAAAAAGTACTCCTTAAAATAAATATATCTCAATGTATATTTTCACTATTATCTTCCCTAATTTGCATCACATCCATATAATAAATTTATTACTCAATTTAAATAACGAATTATTTAGATTTATCTCTTATCTTATAGAGTTTACTAATACATATATCATTATAACAAAATTAAAGCTGAAACTTTCTATATTTTCGAAAATTTCAGCTAAAAAATATCAATTTATTCCAAGATTTTATGTAGTATTTAGTATCTTTCAAGAGGCAGTGAAATTATCACCGTTGTGCCTTTTCCGTACTCACTGTCAATTTTAAAAACGCCATTATGCATATCTACAATATTTCTAGAAATTACTAACCCAAGCCCTGCACCAATAGATTTAGGATCAATCTTATAGAATGACTCCATAACATGCTTTAAATTCTCTTTTTTAATTCCAATACCTGTATCACTAATTTTAATTGAAACAGAATCATCATCAACCAATTGAATGACATGGACTTCACTATTTTTATATGAAAACTTAATTGCATTATCTAATACATTTAGTATGACTTGCTTTAATTTATCACCGTCTGCTGTAATAATTACAGGGGTTGTTTCAACTATTAATTCAATTTCTTTTATTTCTGCTTTCTTTTGAAGCTGGAATGTCACTTCACGAATAAGTTTATCTACCTTAACTTCAGATGTAATAAGCTTCATTCTATCTGACTGATATCTTGAAAAATCTAATAGATTCTCTACTAAATTAATAAGTCTTTCTGATTCAGTATCTATAATTCCTAGTCCAAATTGAAATTCCTCATCTGTTAATCCATCTGGATCCTGCATAGTCTCAACCCATCCTTTAATTCCTGTCAAAGGAGTTCTTAGTTCATGAGAAATTGAAGAGATAAAGTCATTTTTTAAACGATCAGTTTTTAATATTTCATCTCCCATGTAGTTAAGGGTTCTTGCTATTTCTCCAAACTCATTTGGATAAGTATTTTTAATCTTTTCCTTGTACTTCCCCTCTGCTATTTTCTTTGTAAAATCAATAATATTATTTAATGGTTCTACTATCATATTCCCTAACCTAAGGCTTATAAGAAATACAATGACAGCAATAAAAGTACATATAATCATTCCATAGCTTAATAGATTTATAATTAAGGCATCAACTTGTGTTAACGATGTTGTATATCGTAAAATACCTAATACCTGACCGTCAAAAACAAAAGGAGTATATACTGCCATAATCTTCTGACCTGAATATGAACTTTTCTCTATTTTATAAGTGGTTTTCAAATCTAGTACAGAAGGATCCACTAAATAAGTTTTATCTTCATAAAAACCTGTAGTTGATTGGATCACTTTTCCACTTCTCTTCAGTAGTTGCAACTCTGCTCCTTCAAACTGATAATTTTTAATAATTTCATCACTAAATTCCATCAAATTACTATTAGTAAAATCATTTTGATTTGTAAATACAGAAGGTACTGCCTCAGCTTGGCTTTGAAATGTATTAACAATCCCCTGATAATAGTATTGTCTAATCCCAATTCCAAATCCAACCATCACAAGACTTAACGTGAATAAACTTATGATCATAAAATAAAAAATGATCTTTCTCTTCATAGTTTTACTCCTTCCATAAGTACCCATATCCCCAATCTGTACATAAATACTCTGGCGTTGATGGATCATGCTCAATTTTCCTTCGAATACGTCTTATATTCACATCAACGACTTTTACATCACCAACATAATTTATCCCCCAAACTTCATCTAAAATCTCATCCCGCGTAAATACTTTATTCTTATTGTTTATTAAAAATTGAAGCAAGCAATATTCTGTTGGAGTTACTTTAATATCCTTTCCGAGGTAAGATACTTTTTTATTTATTACATCAAGCTCAAAAGCGCCTGATTTAAGAATTGAACTATCTTTTTTTAAATGCACATAATTTAATCTTCGCGTTAAAGATATAATCCTTGCCTCTAGCTCAGCCATACTAAAAGGCTTTAGCAAATAATCGTCCGCACCTTGTACAAGCCCTTTAACTCTATCTTCCTCTTGAGATCTAGCTGTAAGCATAATTATCCCAACAGTTTGACTTATATTTCTAATCTCCTGACATACCTCAAATCCATCAATGCCTGGAAGCATTAAATCTAGCAAGACAATATCGACTTTTTTATTATTAAAAATATCCAAAGCCTCTTCTCCATTCTCAGCTTCCAGAACCTCATACTTTTTCTTTTTCAAATTAAGACAGATAAAACTTCGAATTGACAGTTCATCTTCAACAACAAGAATTGTTTCCATGTTTCCCTCCATTAAAATTCATCTTTAAGTAAATGAAAATTATCTTTTGAAATAGGTAGTTCTTCTTTTATATCAGTATAAAATACAGTATCCTTTGTTTCTCCAAGCTTGGTAATGGAATCATTATATAATCCTTTATTTATCCATTTTACCTCAAATAAATTTTCTTGGCCTTCATTATCTACTATTCTAACACCTTGATCAAGCTTTTGAATCGTTATTTTCCCATACCACTTGGAAGGAATTATAATATAAAAATGCTGTACACTATCTGTATATCTTTCTTCAATAATTTCATGTGTTCCATCTTCGCGATAATCAGAGTAAGTATAGATAAAAGGAATTTCTGCCATTGCTGCATCTTCAAATCCTTTAGGGATATACATCCCTCCAGCATCTATAATACCATCATTGTTGATATCCCTGCTATATAATGGATACGCCTTAAATAAATTGCCATCATTTTCATCTCCTACTTTAATAAGCTTTCCATTATCGTATGCAACAATTTCGGTTAACATGGAATGAGCACCCAGTGAACTATCAATAAATAATGCTTTCTTCCCATCTGCTAATTTTCCACTTACAAAATTCTCAATTAGACCATCAGGATTTAGGTTCACAAAAGTAAGAGATTTTAACTGCTCATTTTCATAATTAAACATTTCTGCTGTTTTTGATTTAGTTATTTCTCCATCTAGTATGAGAACCTCAGGCTTGTTATCTCCATTGTAGTCAGATATATCTATCCATTCGTAAGATCGATTAACTTTATTAACTAATTCTTTTCCATCCAATTCATATATAAGTAGCTGTTTACTTGGCTCAGAATCCGATATTGAAGTCCCCAAAATCACTTCTTTTTTCCCATCTCCATCAAGGTCTTCAAGCCTAAAATAATCAAGAATATTAAAATTAGTATCTATATCAAGTGTCTTATTCCATTTTCCATTCTCTTCTTGAAGCATCAATAAATGAACTTGTCTATTTTCTTTCATATCCCTATATAATACAAAAGCTTCAGTTTTACCATCTTTATCTATATCTTCAGTAAAAATACTTTGCTTTTGCTGCGTATTCTTAGGAGTCACATATTCGCTTCCAGGCGGCAAAATTTCTTTTAATGTTATATTAATTTCATTTTCTTTTCCATTTGAAAGCATAGGAGCTTGAATTAAACTAGTTGTATCTACAACTTTTCCGCAGCCTGTAAAAACAATTCCTAGGGAAATAATTAGTATAATAACTCTTCCATATTTCATCATGACTTGCACACCCCATTTTTCATTTTATTTATTTTTTATTGTTACCTTATCTATAACTATAATTCCTTAAGTTTATAATAATAAACCTGTTTCCACTATACTAAAAATCATTTTTTAAAATGTACACCGCATATGCTTGTTCTGTCTTTGTGTCATAATTTATAGATAAAAATATATTGTTATACTTAAAATGTGCATCTCCATTTTTATCACTAACTGGATTTCCAAAAACTTCTTTAAATCTACTTATCTTATCACCAATCTTAACACCATTTAAATCCAAATCATTTCTCATGGTAAATATTTGCTCTACCCTATCATTATTTTTCTGATCAAACCAAACTCTAATACCAGCTTTTTTAAATTCCAATCCACCTTCTCCGATAGAATTAGGATTTTCATTTAATGTGCTTATAAGTTTTTCTTTATTCAATCCTAGTAAATTCATATATCCTGTGAAGTTGTTCTTTCCATCATCTGACTTTGACACCTGTATAGTTTTTTTATCTTCCACTATTTTTACTGAATCATTTTGCTTTTTTACTGGTGGACTTTCTATTTCTTTATTATCCTTATTATTGGATGACTTCTCAATGCCAAGTACTTCCATTTCATCGCTATTTTCTGAGACTTTCTCAACTGATATTCCTTTATTATCAGCATGTATTTTAGGTGACTTATTAGGACCACATCCCATTATGCTTGCAGAACTTATAGTAATAGTACCTATGATACCTGCTACAAACCATATTTTAGATCTCTTTCCAAATTTACTTATCATAAATATTCTCCTAACTAATTTTTATTATTCCTTGTATATATCATAAAATCCATTTGAGTAATTTACTGAAACATTGCTAATATGAAATACTTTTATAACTTACCTAAAGTATAAAAGTTTTCTACACAAAAAGCGTTACAAAAAAGTTACAGTTTTATTTGCCTCTTTACTTTAAATTTTAGTTTATCTGATGATTTTAAACTCATATCCCTGCTCTTTTAGATATTTTATTATGTCAGGTAACGCTTTTGCAGTTTCTTCTTTTCCATAGGTATCATGCATTAATATTACAACTTTTTCTTTCCCAGCCACTGATTTTATAACTTCTTGTTTTAATTGCTCTGCATTTTTACGTTGCCCTTCAGCATCTTTAGAAAGTGAATTCCAGTCAATTTCATGATAATCTTTATCATGCAAAGTCTTGTCCAACTTACTCATTCCATCAGAATCATTGACGTTCCAAGTCATACGACCTCCTGGTAATCTAATTACCCTAGTTGAGAAATCATTCCCTAACACTCTTTTTAAAGATTGATTTGTTTTTTCAACCTCTGACATAAAATTATTTAAGCTCACTTTTTTATTTGGGTATAAATAATTATAATTATGTGAATATGTATGATTTGCTATGGAGTGTCCTTCAGCAGCCTCCCTTTTTACAAGATTTTTAGCAGTACTATTATCATCTATAGCTTTTCCTACAAGAAAAAAAGTTGCATGTATATTTTCTTGTTTAAGTATATCCAATATTTTAGGCGTAACCGTTACTGATGGTCCGTCATCAAAGGTTAAGTAAGCAACCTTTTTACCATCCGATTTATCATGTTTTTCACCTTTCATTTCTTTATTTAGATAGTTTTCTAGAAACGCAACATCTTCAACTTCTGATTTATTTCCTGGCGCATCAGAACCATAATTGATTTCTTTTCTATCATCGGTATCTAAATCGTTATTTTTAGAATTAAACATTTCATTTATATTATTCTCTGAATTTGGATAATTAGTATTATTTACATCGAGTGCTTGTACTTCTTGCCCATCATCTAATATCTTTATAGCAATTAATGAGGTTATGCATACTACAAATAAAACTATAAATGCAAATAAAATTGTTACCTTAGCTCGTTTCACCTTTTTATTTCTCATATTTTTATATCTACCCTGTTTTTTCATTAATTTCTCCCCCATAGTTTATATTAAACATTATTTAATTATCTTACTAAGCTTATTTTATATATAAACAAACTTAAATTAACACTAGTTTTATACCTAATGGATGCATGACTTTATTCAATTAAGTTTATTCTAATGATTTGATAACTTATCTAAAGTATAAAAGTTATCTAGGCAAAATGGGTTACAAAGAAGTTACAGTTTTTGATAGTAAGAATCTCTATTTAATTCTACCAAATAGAAATTTTTTCTTCTCATATAACTTAGATTAAAACATACTAATCTTTCCTAATCAAAAAAAGCCATCCTTTGAGGATAGCTTTATTTATAAATACACTGTATTCACTTTTTTAATTCTTACTTAAATTATCTAAAAATATCCTGTGTAAATTCATCTAAATCTACATTACCATTTATTCCATCAATATTACCTTGATCTGTATACTGGAATCCAGCTCTAGAATTCCATATACTATTAGAAGGTAAATTTTCAAAACTTCTAGAGTAATTTGCCTCCCATAGTGTATATTTAGATAATCTGCTATCTAAATTTTTTATAAACTCAGAATATGTATATATACATACATCCATGCCACTTAATCTTTTAAATTCATTTGCAAATCTTATAGAATAATCCATAACATCAAATCCAGCTTTTTCTACATCTAGTACTGGCTTTAGATCGCTTTGCTTATTTTTTATGTTATTATAAAAATTTTGTGCCTGAGTTTCAGGAGAGCTTGTCCCAACTAAGAAATGATAAAAACCAGTCTTTAATCCAGCACTTTTTGCACCATTATAATTAATTCCTAAATAATTATCTACAATAGTTGTCCCTTCTGTAGCTTTCATGTATACAACTTGAATTCCAGCTGCTTTCACTTTTGCAAAATTTATATCTCCATTATAGTGACTGATATCTATTCCCTTATATCTACTAGCTGCACCTAATCTCCTACCATCAGGACCAATTTGATATCCACCTGCGATAGTGTCAGTAAGTAATCTTCCTGTAGATGGATCTAAGTAATAATAATCGCTTCCTGAATTTACCCAACCTGTTGCCATTGCTCCACTTGATTTTAAGTAATACCAAGTTCCATTTAGATTAATCCACCCCTTAGCCATAGCTCCAGTATCATGTAAATAATAATTAACTCCACCTGAAGTAATCCATCCATTTGCCATACTGCCACTATTATAGAAATAATACCAGTAATTATTTAATTTCATCCACCCAGTTGCCATTGCCCCACTGCTGTAAAACATATAAGTCTTATTATCGATTTTATTAAGACCAGTAATCATAGTACCTGAACCATTAAAAAAGTACCAAATATTATTTATTTGTTTCCAGCCTGTCGCCATGCTTCCCGACTTATCCAAATAATACCACATACTATTAGAATTTATCCAACCAGTTAGCATTTTGCCATCATAACTTAAGTAATACCAATTTTCATCTGGCTTAATCCAACCTCTTGCCTTTGTATTATCTGATTTGTAGTAATACCAATATCCATTTACCTTTTTCCAACCAATTTCTGATGTTATATTTATATTTCCGGGATTATCAATACTTTTAGTATCATACTCCGAAATAACATTCAATGAATTTGGTTTACTTTCAGATATCCCTGGATTTGGAACTATATTTGATGTTGCCATCAAATCACTTGTCGCAGCTTGGACACTTAACGTTTGACCAAAACTCAATATAATTACAATCGTTAAAAGAAATAATGTAATTTTCTTCTTAATGCTCACGGAATCATTCTCCTTTTTTTCATTAGTAATGCTTACTGAGTTGCTATTTAAAAAGAATCTCTCAGTAACTCCAATATATTTAAATTATATATTCGTCTAACATAGTAAACAATTATTTTACTATGGATATTAAGGATAATAATGGTACACAGTGACATAAAAATCTCTTTCAATCTATGTATAATCCCCACCCCCTTACATTGATCTGTGTATTTCTAATAGACGTTACTAGTAAACTTTAGTACTTATACTACGTAATAATTGCTATCCACTGATAATTGTTGCAATTTTCTAAAAATTTTAGTATAATTACTATAAACACACAAGTAAGGAGTGATGTTAAATGAATAAATTATTCGTCAGAACTTTGGCTAAGAAAGTTATAGAATTTTTAATATATGGTCCAGGATATAAAGCTCCTGAATATGCATATGTTCGTGTAACTCCTAAACCAACTAATAAAGATATATACGAAGATACATTAAGATGGTAAAATATAAATCCATATAGATACCAGTTTGAATTGTAAAATTTTATGTGTGCACTATAAAAAATAGCAAGCAGGATAACCTGCTTGCTATTTTGTTCTATTTATGTTTTTTACTCTCCTGCTTTTTCCCTCTTAATCTAATAAATGTTAAAAATGCTCCAATTAAACTTATAACTGCTGCTGTTATGTATACAATTCTCATACCATAAATAAAAGCATCATTTCTTCCTACAACATAATCAGTAACACGATATCCTATTTTGAAACTCATCATGCTATACAATAGAGTTGTTGCTAAAGCTATTCCACATACCATTCCTATGTTTCTTACTAGTGCATTTACACTTCCAGCGATTCCAAGTTTATCTTTTGGTACTGTTGACATTATCAAAGAATTATTAGGTGATTGAAATAACCCCATACCTACGGACATGATTGCAATAAATAACATCATGTTTAGTATTGTTGAATTCACATTTAGTGTAGACATTAAGATTAACCCTATACTTATAATAACTAATCCTATAAAAGTTAATACCTCTGAGCCAATCTTATCAGATAGATTTCCACTAACAGGAGCCGCCACTGCTAAAATCAAAGGATAAACCATAAGTATCAGACCCGCATGTTGTGGCGTATAATTCATTACATCCTGAAGATAGAAAGGAAGAATAATATTATTACAGAATATCGCTACAAATGTTATAAATGCACAAAAAATGCTTAAAGAAAATAATCTATTCCCGAATATCTGTAGTTGCAATAGTGGGTTTTCTTTTTTCTTTTCAACTAATACAAATACAATAAATGAAATAATTGCTACTACGAAGCTTAATAAAATTAATGGGTCTGTAAAACCACGATTTAATCCTTCATCTAAAGCTCCAAAAAGAGGAACTATAGTAAATATAAATAATATAGCACCTACGCTATCCAACTTCCCTTTTGCTGCTTCGTGACCTTTTGGCAATAGCTTCAAAGCATAATATAAGGCAATTATACCAATAGGGACATTAATTAAAAAGATAAATTCCCAGCTTGCTGCTCCTACTATAATTCCTCCAAGACCTGGTCCCACTAAAGAGCCAAGCGCAACAGATGTTCCTAAAAAACCAAGGGCTTTTCCTCTTTCATTTGGAGGAAATGTCTCTGTAATAATCCCCTGATTATTAGCCATAGTTCCAGCAGCACCTATAGCTTGTACTATTCTTGCTAGAATTAATATCGGAAACGAGCTTGTTACTCCACATAATAAAGATCCAAAGGTAAATAACCCTAGTCCAATCGTAAACATCTTACTTTTTCCAAGCATATCTCCTAGTCTTCCAAAAATTAAAACAGTTCCGGCAATAACTATTAAATAGCTTGTTGCAATCAATTGAATTTTGGATGTTGTTACATTTAAAGCTGTTGCCATTTTAGGTAACGCTACATTTACAATGCTGCCATCTAAGGCTGACATAAATGTAAACATTAAAACAATGATTAATATAGACCACCTGCTTCTACCTTTTTCTTGCTCTATATCTACTTGTTTTTGCATTAAAACTCCTCCTTATCATATTTTATCTTTTAACTCTCTTCTTATTCTTAGTTAAAATCACTCTTCATTTTTCAATCTTTGTGTTCTATCTAAAACCTTCTTTAAGGACTTTGTAGTGATACACTTCTCCTCGTCCGTTAAATCTTCTGTTATTAAACTCACTACAGCTTGGATTTCTTCACGAATTCTAGGTATAAGTTCTTTAGCTTTTGCTGTTAGGTATAAGTTATACGCTCTACTATCTTTTTCATCTTGTTTCTTAAATACCAAGCCTAGATCTATAAGTTTTACAATTGTTCTCGCGGACATCGCCTTATCATTACCTATTTCTTTACTTAACTTATTTTGGCTAATCCCTTCATTTTTTTCTAGAGTAAATATGTACGAAATCGAACCGCTACTTATTTCATATTTTTTTAAAACCTTATCTAAATAACCTTGTGAGTTTCTAAAAATCTTACTATTGAGCATTAAAAAATGCATTATCTCTTTTTCCATAACTTTTTCCTCCGAGAAATTTAATTGACTAGTCAACAGTATTATATAAATAACTTGTTGACCAGTCAACCTTATTTTTTATTAGTACAATTAATATTAAGTGCACCATTATTATTAATCTGCCAAAATTAAAGTGACTATATTCTCCATAACTAGAAATGGAGGGTACTCTTTTGTGCAATGTTACATTAGAGTACTCTCCCTTTATGTTAGTATGAAAAATTTTAGATACCTCTATATAGTACACGCTCATACTCTTTGTTTTTATCAAATTCTTTTTGAGCAAAGCTACATACTGGTATAAGCTTTTTATTTTTTTCTACTGCAAAATCTACTACTGTCTTTATTAGCTCTTTACCAGCGCCTTGACCCTTTAATTGTTCATACACATAAGTATGTTCAATTTTTATTACATCCTGCTCAATATCAGATAGTATTACTAGGGCGAAAGGATTTTCTTCTGTGTCTCCAATATAAAATTTATTTACGCCTTTTTTAATCTCCATAATAAACCTTCCTTTTTTTATAATTTTGATGATTTCATAAAAATATCTTTAATTTTCCTTTATAATTAATGTATTTAATGATATTATTCTATCTTTACCTAATATATTTTCGGCAGCATTGAATAAATATTTATCTTCTGTCACCAATATAAGATTATCATTTAAATAACAAGTATATAAAAGCAATAAATCATTTTCTGATAACTTGTTTGTATCATGAAAATAAGCATTTCCTTTTTTCGAATATTTTATATCTATCATAGCGTAAAACTCTTTTATATTTGTTTTATCTATTTCTATAGTAAAAAGAAGTAATTTACAAAATTTTTCTGATAAAACTTCCTGTCCTTTATATTTTTTTCTTTCTTTCACAGCAAGTTCTTCAGCAACTTCCCTTAATATTTTAATCCTTTTATCTTGGATTAACTTATCAACTACACAAGAATACCGCTTCCAAAGTCCTATTACTACATTAGTATCTAACAAATATTCATTCATAATTTTTGCTCCTATAACTATTAATGTAACTTTATACTTATTATACTTCCACAGAACTATATATATTCTTGCTTTCCCTACAATAAGTGTCCTTTATACCTGTTACTTTTAGCCAACTTTATATATCTCCATAAACAAATGATTTATCTTTAATTCTTAATCTTATTATTTCCTTTATTTTTTGTGCTTCTTTGATGACTTCTTCAATGGGCAAATTAGATAAACTATCATAGTTAACGGCTATTTCTGATTGAACATTATTTTTTTCATATATAAATGCTTTTCTGTTTTCCCCATTTTTTAACTTAATACTAACTTTTTTTCTGAGATACATTGGAATGTCCTCCCACTGGTCTGCAATCCACATTTGCTCCTTCGTTAATTCTAAAATCTTACCGTGTATTACATTACCAACATATTTTTTTACATAAAAATAACCATCTGTATCTGCATATAATTTATAATCCTCCAATAGTGCATCAACCATTGCAATTTCTTGTTCAAATAATATTTTTTGTATTTTTACATCCATTAGTGTACCATAAGAAAAAAGATAAAATTTATACATGCTTTGCCCCCTATATTTTTTTAGTTGTATTACTACTACCAGTCAAAAACAATAGTTTCATATATTTTTATCTGTATCCTATTATTTTGATTGTCTTGTTAATATGAGATTATTGTAAGCATACCTTTTATTTTAGTCAACTTAATATTATTTTGATATTGTCTTAGCTAAGCATAGACGGTGCTTATAATGATATTTTATATTTTATTAAAATATTGATAAACTTACTCATTGAATCTTTGGAACATATTCAATAATCTAGAAAAATAATTGACAAAATTTTCGGAAATCTTTATAATTATTTCATGGAAATAATTGAATATTATTACAAACCATTGATTAAGAGTAGTAGACTTAGTTATAGGATTTAAAGAGAGTTGTAGAGGGTGAGATTACAACAATGCAGGCTATGTCGAATGGACTTATAAGGGCGGGAGGAACAGCTTATATTCTATTAGCTTAGTAATGCCTGACGGGTTTTCCACTCGTTACTATAGGAAAATGTATTAATTGTACATGAAGTGAGTGGGCTAATATTTGCCAATTTAGGTGGTACCGCAGAAGTTATAGACTTTTGTCCTAGTAGAAATACTGGACAAAGGTCTTTTTATATTCAACTAAAGTATAACTCCTCCTGAAAAGTTTCACTTTATCCGATAGCTAGCATCCGTAACTCTTCCTTTTCATAAGGCAAGTAACGGCTGCACGCTCCTGGATAAGTTCAACTAAATTCAGCTGGAGTATAACTCTACCTGAAAAGTTTCACTTTATCCGATAGCTAGCATCCGTAACTCTTTTTTTCATAAGACAGGTAACGGCTGCACGCTCCTGGATAAGTTCAGCTAAATTCAGCTGGAGTATAACTCTACCTGAAAAGTTTCACTTTATCCGATAGCTAGCATCCGTAGCTCTTCCTTTTCATAGGACAGGCAACGGCTGCACGCTCCTGGATAAGTTCAACTAAATTCAGCTGGAGCATAACTACTCCACCTAAAAAGTTTCACTTTAAAAATGAAAGGGGTTATTATTATGAAGAAAATACCACACAAAATTTATCTTACTGAGGATCAAATGCCAACACAATGGTACAATCTACGTGCAGATATGAAAGAACTTCCTGATCCAATGCTAAATCCGCAAAACTTCAAACCTGTAACAGTTGAAGATTTATATCCTGTATTCTGCACAGAACTCGCAAAACAAGAATTAGATGATTCAACACGCTATATTGATATTCCTGAAGAATTACAAGAATTTTATAAGATGTTCCGCCCATCTCCATTAATTAGAGCCTACAATTTAGAAAAAGCTCTTGGAACACCTGCTAAAATTTATTATAAATTTGAAGGAAACAATACTTCAGGCAGCCACAAGCTAAATTCAGCAATTGCCCAAGCTTATTATGCTAAAAAACAAGGTTTGACAAGCCTTACTACAGAAACTGGAGCTGGTCAATGGGGTACTGCTTTAGCTGAAGCTTGCTCTTATTATGGTATTCCACTGACTGTTTATATGGTTAAATGTTCTTATGAACAAAAACCTTTCCGTAAATCGATTATTAGGACTTTTGACGGAAATATTATTCCTAGTCCAAGTAATACAACTAACGCTGGAAAAGCAATCCTAGAAATGGATCCAAATAATACTGGAAGTCTTGGCTGCGCAATTTCAGAAGCTGTAGAAAAAGCAGTTACTACTGATGGCTGCAAATATGTACTTGGCTCTGTATTAAATCAAGTGCTTCTTCACCAATCTATAATAGGTTTAGAATCCAAAATTGCTATGGAGATGATTGATGAATATCCTGATATTGTAATTGGTTGCGCTGGAGGTGGTTCTAACCTTGGTGGACTAATTGCCCCATTTATGCAAGATAAGTTAACAGGAAAAGCTAATCCTAGAATTATCGCTGTGGAGCCTGCTTCTTGTCCTTCATTAACACGAGGACGCTATGCATACGACTTCTGTGATACTGGTAAAATTACTCCTCTCGCAAGGATGTACACTCTTGGAAGTGGCTTTATTCCATCAGCTAATCATGCAGGAGGTCTTAGATATCACGGTATGTCTCCTATTCTTTCAAAACTTTATCATGATGACTATATGGAAGCTATATCCGCTGAACAAACTAAAGTATTTGAAGCTGCTGTCTTCTTTGCAAAGCATGAGACTATTCTTCCTGCACCCGAATCATCACATGCTATTAGAGGAGCAATTGATGAAGCTTTAAAATGTAAAGAAACAGGCGAAGCTAAAACAATTCTTTTTGGATTAACAGGTACAGGATACTTTGATATGACTGCTTATGAATCTTACTTAAATAGCTCAATGAAAGATTATATACCAACAGATAAAGACCTAGAGATAGGATTTTCAGGTCTTCCTAAAATTCCTGGAATACAAGAGTAATGATAAAGAAACTAAAAACCACTCGCCTTCATCGAGTGGTTTTTAGTTTCTTTATAGGTTCCATCTTTTTATTATAAGAGCCTTTCTTCAACTTCAAAAAGGAGTGAATAAAAAAAGCTTTTTATAAATAATTTCCGTTTACGAATTTAATAAGTAGAATTCATTGCTATTAGATAAGTATCTAGACTAACATAATAGACCCTTTAATTGTTCCTTATTTAATGTATATCTAAATTGTTTAATTTCTTTGCTTTTCTCTAGGACAACAACAGCTGGCACATCCTTTATCTCATACATCTCTACAAGATTTTTCTTTGTAGCTATGTCAACTTCTAGTATATTGTAATTGCAATTTAGTTCTCTGTTTACCTCTTCTAATAATGCTCTAAATTCTAAGCTCTCATTAACTAAGGCATCTACAAATAGTAACAATACTCTTTTATCACTTTTTAGAAGATTTTCATTAAAATTATTTAATTCTTCAATGTAACGCTCTGCCGCCACTGCTGCAGTTGCACCGTCACCAGCTGCAGAAACAACTTGCCTTAAATATTTAACTCTATTATCTCCAACGGCATAAATTCCTTCTAAGCTTGTCTCCATAAGCTCATTTGCAATAATATGCCCTCTTGAGTCCATTTCAAGGTTACTATTTTTAAGAAAACTAGTAGAAGGTATCATACCTACAAAGAAAAATACACCTTGGCAGCAAATCTCTTCTGTATTTCCTGTTTTTAAGTTCTTAATTTTTACACCTTCAACATTCTCTGTACCAAGAACTTCCTCTATGGTCGAGTTCCAAATGAACTCCATCTTTTCATTTTTAATAGCTTTTTCGCTGCTTACTTTATTGCAATCAAGAATCCCTTCATCATGAAGAACTATGACAGTCACTTTACTTGCAAATTTTGTGATGTACATCCCTTCTTCAATAGCCTGGTCACCACTTCCAACAACAACAACATGTTCTCCTTCAAAAAACTCAGCATCACAAGTTGCACAGTATGCCACCCCCATGCCTTGGAGTCTTTTTTCTCCAGGAATATTTAGTAATCTAGGCTCACTGCCACAAGCTACAATCACAGCCTTAGCTGAGAATTGTTTTCCTTTTTTGGTAGTAATAAGTTTTTCTCTTAAAGACAAATCAGTATCTACAACTTCATCTCTTAAAAACTCAACACCAAAGCTCTCTGCGTGTTTCTTAAAATTTTTCATAAGTTCTGGGCCGCTGATTTGATCATAGCCCGGATAGTTCACTATTTCCCTTGTTGTATTTACTAAACCTCCAACCATTCCTTTATTAATTACCAAAGTTTTAAGTTTAGCCCTTCCTCCATAAATTGCTGCTGAAAGCCCTGCAGGTCCACCCCCTATGATGATTAAGTCATAGAAATTGGTTATTTCACCCATGTTCCTACACACTCCTTTCTAATTATGCCTCAAATACCTCTGTAATCTTTTCTTCGATTTCTTCATCTCCAACATTTCCAGCTAATTTCCCTTGATATTCCCCTCCATTAAAGAATAGAATTTGTGGAACACCCTTTAAAGAGAATCTTTGAAATAGATTCTTTTGTTCTTCAACATCAACATAATAAAAATTATACTTACCATCATATTTTGACTGTAAATCTTCTAAAATTGGCACAACACCTTGACATACACTGCAGCTTTCTCTAGAGAAAATCACTAAGCTTGGCTCAGCATTATCATATATAATTTCATCAAACTCATTAGAATTTAAATGCTGTAAAGACATACTATTCACTCCTTTATAATTATCTTTTTGCTTTAACTTAAGAACATAATAAAATACGCAATCTCATAAGAATATTTAATGAATACTTCTTATAAAAATTTATCATAAGTATCGTTAATCTTATAAACACAATTATTAAGCTCTCTGTAACACTTTGTTTTATTTTTTAAAAGCAGCTATCAAAGTGCTACTTTCCGATAGCTGCCCATATAATTCTTTATTAAATATCTTCTGAGAAGATCTGATAAATTGGAGCTCCTTCACACTGCTCTGGGAAGCGTAAACCTAGTAATACAGAAACTGAGGGCGCCACATCCACTTGCCTTATAATACGTTCAGTTGTGAATCCTGACTTAATACCGGACCCTGCTGCTACAAAGATTGGTGAAACTGATGTATCAAAATATCCTTCTGAAGTTGAAAGGCTGTCACCATGGAGTCTATTATATTTTTCTTCAATAGAAAAGAAGAGATCACCACATTCTGGTCCATGAGTACCAATTAAGACCGCATCTTTATTTCTAAGACATATTCCAACAACCCGTTTACCAGTTCTATCATCCCTATAATTATATAAATCAGAGATTATTTGTTCTTCCAAATCATATTTATCTTTTGGATCTACAATACCATATTTGTCACGGCCTTTTAGATTAATATAAATATAATTACTACGAATCTGAACTGCTCTTGTTTTCTCCCAATCCACTTCTCTTGTAGAATTTCCATCTTTATCTTTCTTCAAGACTGTATAACCAAGCTCTTCCATAACTTTTGTATTTAAACCGCCATACTCACCTAAAATTGGAGGTACATTTTCTCCAACTATGAGACCATGATCACTTACAAGTAACACAGTCCAGCCTTCGTCTAATAGATGCAGGAATTCACCAATATAATCATCTGTTTGTATGTAGAACTTTTCAATAAATTCTTGATAAATCTTTTCATCTGTGTAATCCCATGGCTGTAGTGTCTTAGCAAGATGCCATAACTGATGCCCTGCACAATCCACATTATGAAGATGTGAAAATATCACATCATATTTCTTTTCATTTATACAGTAGTTAAGTGAATCCGCCTGCCACTTATTGTAAATTGCCCAAGATGGCTCAAAGATTTCCCTTACCAATTCATCATCCTCTCCACCAATTAAGCTGACAGGTGGAACATGACCAACATTTTCAACAATATCTTTATATAAGGATTTTTGATGCCACAATTGATCATTTGATATATCAAGAGCATTACTAATCCAAAGTCTAACTTTAGTACCTTGTGGATCAAGTTCTAAAATTTTCATAGAACGGCATGCAGGTTTAGTTACATCTTTTTTTGTAACATCATCAATAATACCTGTCACCATCTTATCTTTCTCTAAAATAACGATTGGTTCATCTGCTTTCTTATTTTTATATATAGCTACTCTGTCATATTCTCCAGCTTCATTTTTAAGGATTAAGGCTGGACGTCTCATTACCCCGCCAGAAGTTATTATAGTGAAATCTTTAGCTCCTTCCGGAGCATTTTTCCACCCTTTTGCCTCTTTAAGTGGAGAGTTTACTATATCATAAGCTACCTTACTTCCAATAACAACTTCTGTATCATCATCATCCATAACATAAGTTCTAATTTCTCCGCCTTGACGAGCTGTATCCCCCCACCAAAGTTCCATCATTTCATCATCAACTTCATCATCTAAAGTACCTTCTAGGTCTGTAATTATGCACCCAACACCTGCTGGTTTATCTACTCTTGGTGCATAACGAACCTCTTCAATTTCAGGAGAGGCAACGATAACTTTTTCCCAATCAAGCTGTGCAATACCCATATTAACAGAACCTGGCTGAGTACCATCTACAACACTTAAGTTTTCACTGTGAGAGGTTGGAGGCCATGAACTTCCCGGCCAATGCCATACTAGTGTTTTTAAATCAGCTGCTGAAGTAATATTCCAAACCTGTTCAGCGCTGCAGTTACGAGAATCCATATTATAAACAACTGCATCAAGGCTTTCAGGAGATTGTCTCCAATAACAAGTAATTCCATGTGTTCCTGGGTAAGCACCTGTAGCAAGTGTTGTCCAACAAGGTGGTGTAATTGTTGGAATTGCACCGATTTGCCTTAAATCTTCTCTTGCAGAACCACGTTCAATGAGTTTTTTTAAATTTGGCATTTTTCCTTCTTTTAAGAATTTTTGACTCACTCTCGGATCCATTCCATCTACACCTAAGACCAATAATTTTTGAGTAAGTGCTGTTCTCTTCATAATATTCCTCTCCCCCTATTCTAAGTCAGTTCCTTGAATTAATTCAATTAATGAATCTCTAAGCTGACCAAATTCTTCTGAAGTTCTGATTTTTTTAAAACTGTTATCATCGTATTTTTGAAGTGGATTTCTAAAATCACTAACGATTCTTCCCGGATTAGCATTCATTACAATAATCCTGGTTGATAAAAGAATCGCTTCTTCAACATCATGAGTGATAAAGAAAAAACATTTGTTGGATTCTTTCCATATCTTCTTCAGATGCTTTTGCATAGATTCTCTTGTTAATGCATCTAATGCACTGAAAGGTTCATCCAGTAGAACTACTTTAGAATCTGCAGCTAATGTTCTTGCAATTGCTGCACGTTGTTTCATACCACCTGACAATTGATGAGGAAGCAGTTTTCTAGCTTTCTCGAGGCCTACTAAATTAACATAATGATTCACGATTTCTACTCGTTCTTTTTTGGGAATCCCTTTCATCTTAAGTCCAAATTCAATATTCTTTTCAACACTTAACCATGGAAAGATATTGGGTTGTTGAAAAACAACCCCTACATCTGGATTTGGCTTAGTATGTGGTACACCATTTATAAGTACTTGTCCTGAAATATCTGTGTTATATCCGGCAATAGCATTTAATAATGAAGTTTTTCCACAACCAGATGGCCCAAGAACACACACAAAATCATCATTAAATAATTTAAGCTCAATCTCATTTAATACATGCAAATATTGTTTTCCATTTTTGTATATTAAATTGACATCTTTTAATTCAACAGAACAATCTGCACTTCTCTCTTCTGCTCTATTTATTTCAACTAACGATTCCATAGTATATCTCCTCTATTATTTATATAAATCGTTTCTTACTGCCTTCTTAAAGGTCTCAACGTCTGGTGAAGCAGTAACTGCTTTTTGAGTTAACAAGAAATCACTTGTATCTTTCAAAATTTGTGGTAATGTACCTTGCTTGTCTGCTGTTCCTATATATTGTGTCTGCTGTGATTTATCAAGAACTGATATTTGATTCATTGCTTGTTTTGTTTCATCTACACTAAGTCCAAGTTCTGCTGATAATGTTTTAACTACATCATCTGATTGTGTTTTATATGATTTAGTTGCTTCATCTAAAATGTCAATATATGCTTTAACTACCTCCGGATATTTAGATGCAAAATCATTACTTACAATACCAAATTCGCCTGTAACTGCTCCTTTTTTTGCAACATCTTCAGATGTAAGTATCACTTTTCCACCGTCCGAAAGCAGTTTTGATTGTGCTGGCTGCCATATGTAAGTTCCATCAATTTCGCCCCTGCTCCATGCTGCTATAATGTCCTGTGCATTCATATCTAAAATGGTTACATCTTTTTCTGAAATATTGTTTTGCTTTAATGAAGAAAGCAAGCTAAAGTGTGAAGTTGAACCAAATGGAGTAGCAATTTTCTTTCCTTTTACATCTGCTATTGAATTAATTCCAGATGTATTCTTCACAACAAGTGCTTCACTTGCACCAATGATGTCATGTAAATAATAAATTTTATAAGGTAGATCGTTAACAATTCCATTTGTTCCTGGAGGTGTACCGATTGTTGCTATATCTATAGACCCACTGGCCATTGCTGTATTTACATCGCGTCCTACATCAAATTGAACGTACTTAATTGTAACTCCCGGAAATTTTTTCTCGAGTAACTTTTCACCTTTTGCAAGGAGTTCTCCATTAGGAGACTGAAAATATCCCAAACGTATCTCTTTTGGCTGTGCTGAATCAGTAGCTTGCTGCGTAGACGTAGCAGTACTTGAAGTTTTTGCTCCTGAACAACCTGTAATTAAAATCCCCACCGATAAAATAGCCGTTAATAATGCCGTGTATTTTTTAATTTTCATAAATAACACTCCTTCTAATTAAATATGAATTCTTATTTTTGTAATGATTTTACTATCAATTGTTATAATATCTCTTATTTAAATTTATTTTTCCATCCATGGTGAAACCTTTCTAATTAAAAATCTCACAAATGAGTCCAATATTATTGCGATAACGCCCATAATTATAACCCCTACATATACGATATCATTTCTAAGATACTTACTCGCATCTAATACCATCCAACCTATTCCTGACACCGCTGCAACCATTTCTGCTGCAACTAAAGTCGCATAAGCAACACCAATCGCTGTTCTAAGACTTGTTAGTATATCAGGTAAGCATGATCTAAAAATAACACTAATAAAAAGATTTACTCCTTTAGCTCCCAATGATTTAGCTCCATTAATTCTATCTATTGGTATTTTTTGAACACTAAATATAACCCCAATAAGTAAAGGTGCAAAAGCATTTAAAAATAGTAGAATAATTTTAGATTCATCCCCAATTCCAAACCAAAGTACAATCAAAGTATAATAAGCCAAAGGTGGAAGTGGACGATAAAATTCAATAAATGGATCTAGAATCGCTCTTACAAATCTTGAACTACCGGCAATAAGTCCTAATGGAACTCCAATTATTACTGCCACTGAAATTGCAATAAACAGTCGCTCCATGCTTACAGCAATATGGGTTAATAGGCTTTCCCCTTTATAACCATGATTAATTAATTCAGTAAAAGCTTGCCACACTTTTTGAGGCGAAGGAAGAAATACTTGATTTATCAATCCTTTATTCGTAGTAATTTGCCACAAGGAAAAAAACACAAGGACCGAAATAAACGAAACACCAATATAAAAGCTTTCACCTTTTTTTCTTCTTACCACTTTCACAGTTGATTTCTGAATATCCATATCAGTTCATTTCACCTCCACAATTGTTCAGACATTTATTTATAATTATCATATATACCCCCCTGTTATCCTTTTAGTATTCCTATCGATATACTATGTTTTAATTTAAATATATATTACTAAATACTCTAATCATTGTCAATAATAAAAATACAATAAAACATATCGAAGAACTAAGAATTTTGTTATTTAAGAACTTTTTGAACGTAAATTTTCTTTTTTTAATATTTAATAACAGATTCTTAAGTTCGTTAATTACACGCTTTTCACAGTTCATATATTGAACATTCTTATATTATCATCGTTCATTGTTCATTACAATAAGTTCATAGAAAAATTTCACATTTAAATATTTATTTATATAACCATGTATACCCTGGATGTTTAAATGCAAATTAAACACTAAATATTGGAGTTAGAGATTAAATGTTTCTTTATCTGTCTTTTTACAATATATACGTTAATAAAACTAATTTTATTATTGCTCCTATTTTGCTATAATTATAAAGCAATTATTTTACTTATCTAAAAATTTATATTAGGGGGATGCTTAAATGAATGAACAACATTTTGAAAAGTTATTGAATATAAAAACCTCCGGTGAACAAAAAATCTTTAATGAATCGATGCACTACAACAGATATGAACCAACTGATTACTATGCTTTAGAAATATTATCTAAGAAGTACGAATTTACATCTGAGGATGGCATTATAGATTTTGGATGTGGGAAAGGAAGACTAAACTTTTACATAAACCACTTTTTCGATGCCACTGTTACAGGTATAGAAATGAATTCTTTTTTCTATAAAGAAGCTTTAGAGAATCAAAAAAGTTATTTAAAGATGCATAAAAAGAATAAAAATAATATTAATTTCTTAAATTGCTTTGCAGAAGAGTATAAAATCAATCCATTTGATAATAAATTCTACTTCTTCAATCCTTTTTCTATACAAATATTTATAAAAGTAATAAAAAACATTCTAATATCAGTTGAAAAATGTGAAAGAACTGTAGATATTATTTTATATTATCCATCAAATGACTATATATATTTTTTAGAAAATAATACTACTTTTGTTCGTTGGAATGAAATAAAATTACCAATTTCATCCAACAAAGATCCTCGTCAAGTTTTTTTAATATATAGGCTTGATAACAACTTAGTGAATTCTTAAATTTTATGCGAATCTAGAAAAAAATAATAAAGTGTGCTACTAAATTTAAATTAGCCAGCACACTTTTTATTAACATTCATTCATTCTTTTTTTGATAAATAATTCTTTGTATACTTTTGGGCGATAAATAATATCTTTCCGCTAGACTTGTTGTAGATAATCCGGATAAATAACCTTCATATATTCTTTTATTTCTAGCTTGGAGTTCCAATTTACTTTTGGTTAGTTCTCCCCAAGGCTTTTTATTTTCTTCTTTCTTAGGTATATAAATATATTCACCCTCAATGTATTGCTGAATTATTTCTAAGATATCTTCAGGGAAAATATCCCTAGCACTTGCATAGCTCATATATGCTCCTCCTAAATATAATTACTATTTTAGGTTTGAGCAAAGGCTATTCCATAATTAATTATTTACTCCTATGCAATAGCCTCTGCTATGCATAACTAACAGGTCTACTCAAAAAATCAAGCCTCCTTAATTCTATATTCTATTTTTATAATCATTATTTTATATATCTATATTATATATTATACTATTAAAACTTACCATATTTTCCTTTAATGTAATAAATTTTCTTCGATGATTATTAATCTTATTCAATTAAACTTACATTTATTTTTAATAAACTTCAACTTTTATTGCTAAGCAAAAGCTTAATTATTCATTTACAACTAAAATTTTACTCGCAGTAATCTGGTCTCACAATAATTTCCCGATTTAAATTGTGTCTTTAAGGAATTATGATTATAATACCAACATCCAGATATAGCTTTTTTCCTTTTAGATTTAACAATTATTTTTAGTTCTCTCAGTATATTAGTTCCAATTCCAATTCTTCTAAATTCTTCCCTGACAAACATACCAATGCTCTGCAAATCTTCTCTTATTATGCCTTTTTCAATAACTCCAAAACCTACTAATTCATTATCTTTTTCTGCTATATAAATACACTCTTTGCTAATAGATTTATCTATATTCTCAAAAAAGTTCTCACTATATTTTTCTATAATTTCTTTATCAGAATGTACTGCCATTCTTAAGTTTATATTAGTCTGATTATCTTCGTTCATATCTAAATCTCTAGTAAAGTATGCTTGCTTTTCTACTCTGCTAAAATTATCTAAACAAAGACTTAGCATAAACTCATCCCCAGTAGGGACAAAAGCCTCTGATACCTCTTCAAGTTGTTTTACTTTCATAAATATTTCTTGTGCTAGATAACTGTACTTTCTTTCTATATTAAATAAAGTTATCAAACTTTTGTTGTAGATAGCACAATATCCGATTATTTCTTTTCTGCATATTATTTTATAAAAATTAGATTCAATAACATGATCTTCAAAAAACGAATCTATTAAAATATCGTTATCATGATAATATCTACATATACGTTCTTTTATTTCATCAAATTTATATCTTTCAAATACAACCATATTCAAATTCTCCCCTTAATGTTATTAAGCTGTGTGATTTATATAGTAAACAACTATCAATAATATGTGTCTTATAAAAAGAAAACAGGCATAGAAAATACTATACCTGCAATATTAATTAAATAACTTGTACAATAGATTCTATAACATCTATATTCTCCAAGATACTTAATACATGTATTTCCATTCCAGCTTTTACTTTTTTGTTTAATGAATTTTTATCATCCTTAATAAAAATAATTCCTTGTTCATATAATTTTTTTATTTTATTTCGTGAAATTCCGAGTTTATTACTTAATAGTGTATCTACTCTCAATTCCAATTGATAATTACAAATAATTTCAATAACAATTTCATTTTTATTAATATAATAAGCTTCTAATTCCTTTTGAATTATCGTATAATCAACACCTTCAAAAATAACCTCTGCTTTATTTTTATTATACATATTTGAATCAAAAGCATATTGCCTTGCTAATTCCTTATCATTACAAAGAAATTTTTCATATTCATCTTTATCAATATCACAAGGTCTTATTCTTTCATATATTGTCATATTCCAAGTTGATTTGCATTTTCCACACTGATGAATAAGCCAAATATCGATGCAACTTTTATTTGCATTTACTCTAAACTTCTCAGTGTTTATATAGTTTGTTTTTTGATTACATTTGGGACAATTCCTTCTAACTATAGGTAAGTTTTCAGGCATTATTTCCCATTGGTATTTTTTTAAATAGCTCATTTTGCTCCTCCCAAGTCTTATTTTTAGGATTTGCAAAGGCTATTTCATTATATTTTATAATAATGCAATAGCCTCTGCTATGCATTTAAAAAATCTCTTGTCATAAATATTACCTCCAATCTTAGAAATAGATAAAAAGCTGTTTATCTATTTTTATTTTATCAACATTGCATATTACATAAAACCTCATTCTTATTTCATAAATAAAAATGAGGTTTTATGAAAAATAATTATCATAAATGACAATCAAATATTTTTAAAATTTCTTCTGAACTTTTTGCCGCATCTACCTTGTCCACGAAATCATCTTGTTCTATTATTTTCATCAGTTCCTTTAATATATTCATATGGCTTTTCTTATCTGTTACAGACATAGTTATTATTAACTTGACTGGGTCATTTTCAATATTTCCAAAGTTAATTGGATTCTTTAAGGTCATAATGCTGAAACCAATTTTATATGATCCATCCTCCGGCATGGCATGAGGCATTGCTATACCTGGTAAAATAACTATATATGACCCTAATTTTTCAACATTATTTATCATGGCATTAATATATTCATCATTTATACATCCATTATTCTTAAGAATTTGCCCACCTTTTCTTATTGCTTCTTTCCAGTCCTTTACTTCTTCATCCAATCTGATAAAGTTGTGATTTAATATATCACTTAATGTCGACCTGACATTTTTATTACATGTAGTTAAATATGAAGCTATTTCCTTCTCTAGCTTATAATAATCATTTATAGTACAATTTTTATCAACTATTTTTAATATACTTTCAATTACATTTCTTTTTGCTTCAAGGTTTATATTATAAAGTTCATCAGTTTCCCCAAAACTTAAAGCACATTCTTTTTTATCATTATAATCACTTGTTAGCTTTGAATACCTTGAAAAAAACAGACTTAATTCACTTATGTTTTTTTCTGTTAAAAACGGACTTACTAAAATACACTTTATTCCTTTTACTTTTATTGGAATTGTCGTTATTATTAAATCTATATCCTGCCTTTCAATTATCCTTGCAACTTCATGACTTGAGATTGTATCTATTATATTTATGTCGAATATTGATTTAAGCTTCATAGATACAAACTTTGATGTCCCAACTCCTGTAGCACAAACTACTAGCACTCTTGGTTTTGCTTTATTATAATTTTTTATTCTTTCTAATGATGCCATAAAGTGCAATGTTATATATCCAATTTCTTCTCTACTTATTTCTACATTCAAGTCCTTTTTCAAAAATATAAAACTTTCTTCTACATAAGTAAAGATCTCATTATATTTACTTATAATCTCATCGAGCAACGGGTTATTTATGCTTATTCCATGTTTTAACCTATAAATCATTGGTCTTATATGTTGAACCAATCCATCTACAAGTTGTTTGTCTAAATTAAAATCACATTTTGTCCTTTTCTCAACTTCACTTAATAATGTCGCTGCAATTAATTGTATATATATTAAATCATCATTTTTTTCTTCTTTTAACATTACGTTACTTCCAAGAAGATGTATCGTTATATAACCTATTTCACTCTTAGGGATCTTAATATAATATCTATCCTCCAACATTTTTGCCATTGCGGATGCTATAGCAAACTCCGGCATTTTAACCAAACTATCAAGTTCACACTCGTCCATCACAATATCTTTATCAAGCTCAATTCTTTTTATAGCAATTGCAATATGAATTAATAAGTTATTAAAAGAATAATCAGATAGTCTATTTTCCAATTGCTCCTCAGCAATTTTTATTACATTACTTATATACTCTAAATCCATATCACTAAACAGCTTTTTGAAGTTGATACCTATTAGTTCTGCTACATCTGTATTATCAAACATAAGACTTGAAGCTACTTTTCTAATTCTTCTTTCCTCTCCGATGGCTTTTATACCTTTGCTCTTTGCGCTTTCAAGTTCTATTTCATTATTTTTTAATATTTTTTTTACTTCTTTAAGATCACTATTAATAGTTCCTCTGCTAACAAACATATCTTCTGCAAGACTGTTAGCTGTTACATAACTATTTTTCTCAAGCAGTTTATAGATTATATAAATTATCCTTTCATTTTGGGACATGATATAATCATAGCTATTCATTTCTCCCATTAAACTTAATAACTTATTAATCTCTTCTTCCTCAAGTTCTACTGATATACCCTCATTGGGTTTCCTATTTAACTGTTTTAAATTAATTTCCTTTAAATATTCATCTATTCTATCCAAATCGTATCTTATAGTTCTAGAACTTATATTATATTTTATTGCAATATCTTTTATAGTTATGGGAGCACTACTATTTACTATGAGTTTTAGTATATCTGAACATCTACTATTTAGCATATAATACACCTGCTTCAAATAAGATCAACCAAATATTTTTCAGGCCAACTTTGATATTCCTTAACCAGTAAATGAGTTGAAAGTTTAATTTGCTTTCACCTCATTTACTATTTTACTATTATATTAGTGTTAAAAAATATTATGTTATCAATAATATATTCCCATAAAAGCTTAAAACTTTTAATCTAAATTATTAATAGCTTTTGATTTAGTTTTCATAAAGTTAGGTACTATAAGTACGATTAACAATACAATAACAATTCCGATTATACCAAATTTGCCAATTAGTTCTGACGCTTTACCTATTACTATACCTAAAACTCCAAAATCAAAATCACCAAAGGTTGTATTTTGGAATCCTAAAGAACCAAGCACTGGTAAGAGTAATGCTGGTGCAAAAGTTATTAAGAGTCCGTTTACAAAGGATCCTATTACTGCACCTTTACGACCACCAGTTGCATTACCAAATATTCCTGCTGTTGCTCCACAGAAAAAGTGAGGTACAAGACCTGGAATAATTAATACTCCACCGGCTAATCCTAAAAGAATCATTCCTATAACACCACCAACAAATGATGCAACAAAACCTATAACTACAGCTGTAGGTGCATATGTGAAAAATACTGCACAGTCAACTGCTGGTACCGCGTCTGGTATAATTTTTGTTGCAATACCTTGGAATGCTGGAATAAGATCTCCAAGGATCATTCTAACACCGCTATAAACAATTGTTACTCCAACTGCGAATTTAAGTCCAGCCATTAGTGCAAATAGTATAGGTGAAGTGCCATCTGACAATGTTGCCACAAAAGTTGGACCTGCAGCTATTGCTGCAATAAGATAAAATAACATCATTGTTAATGCTGTAGAAATAGTTGTATCTCTTAAAAATCCCCATTGTTCTGTTACCTGAATCTTTTCTGTGCTCTCCTCTGGCTTTCCTACTTTAGATCCAACCCATGCTGAAATATAGTATGCTAAGCTGCCAAAGTGCCCCATAGCAATATCATCACCATCAGTTACTTTTCTAGTAAATCTTTGTCCAATAGCTGGAGATATTGCACTCCATGCTCCAAGTAAGAATCCACCGAATAATATTAACTCTGTTCCTTTCATTCCAGTAGTACCGAGAACTGCTGATAAAAGACATGCCATAAAGAAACTATGATGCCCAGTTAAAAATACATATTTGTATTTAGTAAATCTTGCTATTATTAAATTAATTATAAGTCCTGCTACTAATATTGACATGGTTTCAACACCAAGTACCTTTTGAGCTACTGAAACAATTGCTTCATTATTTGGAACAACACCAGTTATATGAAAACCTTCTTGTATCATTTTGCCAAGTGGATCTAAATTGGATACGATAAAATCCGCTCCAGCTCCTAGCATTAAATATCCAAGTATAGGTTTAAGGGTTCCTGTCATTATTTTATGACCAGGCTTCTTTAGTGCAATAAGGCCAACAAAAGACATAATCCCCATTAGTAAAGCCGGTTGTTTTAATACATCTCTAAAGAACTCAAGAATTGACATAAATTTACCTCCTTATTTATTTAATTCCATATACTTCTTCTTAATAATTTCTAAAACATCTTCTGTTATTTTCTTTTTATTTATATAACTTCTTACTACAGCAACTTCTCTATTTTCAAACTGCTGAGCAAGTTCCTTAACAGTAATTATGAGATCTGCCTTTTTCCCTTGTGCTGAATTAAAATCAGTTGATTCAACATTAGCTTTGATATTATTTTCTCTACATATTTCTTCAATCTTCATTGCTAGCATTAAGCTGCTTCCAATTCCGTTACCACAAACTGTTATTATCTCCATAAACACGCCCTCCTTTTAAAGTAATTTATAATTTTTTCACATTAAATCAAAATTCCTTTGATTTAATATAGTTAAGAATGTCTTTTACCTTAACAGACAATTCCCTAACAACACTTAAAAATTCATCATCCTCAATAAGTGTCATTAATTCAGCCAATGCTTTTAAATGTGAAGTTTTATCAACTGCACATATAAAAATTAATATATCTACAGGATCATACTCATCATTTCCGAATTTTATAGGCTTATTAAGTTTTACAAGTCCCATACCTATTTTCTTAACACCATCTTCAGGCCTAGCATGTGGCATAGCTATTCCCTTTTCAATAACAATGTACTGTCCCATATTTTTTACTGTATTAATCATTGCATCTGTATATCTTGCATCTGTATTTCCATTTTTAACAAATAAACTTCCACAAAATCTTATTGCTTCTTCCCAATCCCTTACTTCAACATTTACCTCAACTGTTTCTTCATTAAACAACTCTTCAATCATAGCCTTGCCACCTTCCTTAATGTTACAAAATAGAAAAACCTAAACTTGATGCATCTTTATAAAAATCTCTTACTGTTTCCAATGAGTATTCATTTAAATCTTTTCCCATATTAAAAAGTTTCTTTAAAACATCATTAGTTACTGTAATTATTTCACAGCCACATTCATCTGCTTCAACAATGCTATATAACTCCCTGCAACTTGCCCATAGCAGCTCTACACCTTTATTTGTCTTACATATCTTACTACTTACCATCATTATTTTCTTTGGATTAGTTCCAGTATCAGCTATTCTTCCTGCAAATACTGATACTATATTCTTGACTTCAGGATTTAATGCATCCACTACCGACTTAACCTGATTAATAGTAAATATTGCGGTAACATTAAGATGATATCCCTTTTCTGATAGCTTTTTAATCAACGGAATCGATGATTCCCCTTTAGTATTCATAATTGGTATTTTTACATAAACGTTTTCAGCAAGTGCAGATAAGATATCAGCTTCTTTTTCCATATTTTCAAATTCATCCGAAAAAACTTCAAAAGATACTGGCAAATCTTTAATTTCTTTGAGCACATTCTTTGCAAATTCTTTATAATCACTAATTCCTGCTTTTTTCATTAGTGATGGATTTGTTGTAAATCCTTTAACTATTCCCCCTTTATAAGCTGCTAGCATTTCATTTATATTTGCTCCATCAGCAAATATTTTAATTTTCAGATCTTCATGATTCATCTCATCCCTCCATCAAACCTCTTAATCTTTTCTTCATACTAATTATATAATTCCAACATTTAACTATAAAGCCCAATCTGTTTCAATTTAATTGTGGCAATTTTGTGATTATCATTATTAAGTAAATCTCTATAAATTTAGTTATGCTCCCCTTTTAGACAAGTTATATTCTAAATATAAATAAAATGGCTAACAGAAATCAATCTGCCCGCCATTTTATTTTGAATATTTACGTTCATTACTCTAGTTATTTTTAAATTCTCCTAACATTCCATTTTACAAAGGTAACTACGCCTAAGCTAAAAATAGTAGTTAATATCAATATATTAAAAAGACTAAAATTATAATCTATAAGTTGCCCATAAATTAACTGCCCAGGCGTTATACTTATAGTAGCAATTGCTGTTGAAAAAGCGCTAACCTTCCCTAACATATCTTCTCTTACCTCTTCTTGAATATAAGTTAAAGATATAATATTAGATAAGGCTAAAGAGAACATTATTCCAAGACCTCCAAGAGCATAAAGTCCTAAAGCAATAAATTTATTCTCCATATTTAAATATGTAGCTATACCCATAATAAGTATTGCTATTACCATAGGATACATAGTTTTATGCATTTTTTTCATGCTAAACAATTTAGGTTTAAAGGTTACTAAAAATCCTCCTATTATCATACCTAAAACAAATATTGCTTCTATAAAACCATATATACTTGAAGGCATGTTCATTTTTATATTAATGAAATAAGGCGTCACAACACTTAAAATTGGTACTATAAATATATTATTTAGTGCGTAAGAAAGTATAATTCCTAAGACAATTTTCTTTTTTTCTTTCAAATATAAAAAGCTTTTTTTCATTTCTTTAACTGACTTTAGTAGAGAATTGTCTAACTTTTCTTTTACTTCTAGATCCGGGATCTCTAAAAATAACTCTAAAATAGCGCATATTAAAAAGCTAACTGCATTTAATACTACTACGATTTTCATTCCAACAAAACTATATAGTATTCCCGCTATTATAGGTCCCGCTAAGTTAACTATATATCCAACTTGCTGAACTATTCCATTAGCAGAAGCAAGTTTTTCCCTTTCAACAATTTGTGGAATGGAGGCTGTAACAGCTGGACTATATAAAGTATAAATAGCTGATAAAATAAACATAACACTAGCCACTATTATAGTGTTATCTCTTCCAGTTACTAGTATTATTGAATAGATAGCCATTAGCATGCTGCTTACAAAATCTAGATAAATCATTATTCTTTTCCTGTTTACTGTATCTGCGAGAAGTCCTGCAATAGGTGCGAATAATACATATGGAATAGTTGATATTGCTAATATACTTCCAAAAACTGCCGCGCTTCCTGTTAAATTTAAAATATATAAAGACATGCAAAATCTTTGAATTGCATTTCCAAATAAAGATATTATCTGACCAGTGACTATTATAATAAAGTTTTTATTTTTCATTTTATCCTCTTATAAGTTCGTATTCTACGCAGATTGGATACTCACCATTTTTACTTAATTGCAATTTTACATCTATTCCATAGATTTCTCTTAAATTTTCTTCAGTTATAACATCCCTCGGAACACCCTTACAAATAATTTTTCCTTTTTTTAATCCAATAATATTACTTGCAAATCTGCAGGCATTGTTTAATTCATGAAGTACTATAACAACAGTAATATTCTTTTTTTTATTTAATTTCTCTAATACTTCGAGCACTTCAAGTTGATAAGACATATCTAAGTAAGTTGTTGGTTCATCCAACATGATTATGTCAGTTTCCTGCGCTAAAGTCATTGCAATCCATGCTCTTTGTCTTTGCCCTCCGGATAAATTTTCTATTTCTCTATCAGCAAAATCCTTAAGGCCTGTTTCCTCTATTGCCCAATCTATTATTTCTTTATCATGGCTATTAAGGCCCCCTATCATTTTTTGATGTGGAAATCTTCCATAAGAAACTAATTCTTTAACAGTAATTCCGTTTGGGCAGATTGGTCCTTGGGGCAGGAAGGCAACTTGAGTCGCTATATGCTTTTCTTTTAAATTATTAATATTTTTACCATTTATAAATACTTCGCCATGTTTTGGTTTTATTATTCTTCCTATAGTTTTTAGCAAAGTTGATTTTCCACATCCATTTGCTCCTATAATTATGCTTATTTCTCCTTTTGGGATTGAAAGATTCATATTTTCTATTATCAAGTTATCCTCATAGGCTACTGATAAATTTTTTACACTAATAGCTTCCATCTATTTCTCCTTCATCATTAAGTAAATAAAATATGGTACTCCAAGTATTGAAATTGTAATCCCAACAGGTATTTCAATTGGAGAAAATAAATTTCTTGAAATTGCATCTGCAATTAAAATAATTATTGTACTTATAACTGCAGATATTATTAAAAAGTTTCTATGATAAGGTCCAACTAACTTTTTTGCTATATGAGGTGATATTAATCCTATAAAACTTACATTACCTGCAAAAGCTGTTGCTGTGCCCGCCAAAATTACCGCATAGGTTAAAAACTTTTTTCTCTCCTTATCTAAATTCAGTCCAAGACAAACCGCATGTTCATCTGATAAATTAAGAACATCTAACTTTTTATAATTAATAAGTACTAAGATGAACATCAAAACAACTATTGGAGTTATTATTTTTGCATAGCTCCAGCCTGATCCCCATAGACTTCCTGATATCCAAACAAGAACTCTGTTATAATCACTTACCCCACCTCTAAAAGTAAAGAAAGTAATAAAAGCATTCAATCCAGCATTTATTCCAAGTCCTATAAGTAATAATCTCCTAGGTCTGATTCTATTTCTACCTGATAAGAAGTAAATTACAGCAGCCGATATACCTGCACCTATAATAGCCATAAAAGGCAATACATAAATAGAAAGATTTCCAAGTTCGCTATAATAATCAGTAGTTTTTAAGGAAATAAAGATTACTGCCGCTACTGCAGCTCCTGCATTAATACCAATTATTCCGGAATCGGCCAATTCATTTTTTGTTATTGTCTGAAGTAGTGCTCCAGCTGTAGATAATGCAATGCCTACAGAAATTCCAACTAGTAATCTAGGAACTCTAATATTTAGAAGTGCTGATTTTTGAAGTTTTGTTCCTTCTCCGAGTATTGTCTTTATAATATCTAAGGGTGATATCTTAAAACTCCCCCAGCTTAAATATAAAATTAAAGATAATAACAACAGACCTATCAATATTAATGATACTATTTTAAAGTTTCTTTTTTTCATATCAGCCCTTCTCCTTTCTTGCCGCAGCTATAAAGAATGGAACTCCTATTAATGCTGTAAATATTCCAACTGGAGTTTCATAAGGATTATAAAACATTCTTGCAGCAATATCAGAGTAAGTTAAAATCACTGCTCCGAGGAGAAATGAACACGGTATATTTTTTCTATAATCTTCCCCTAAAGTTTTTCTTACAATCTGTGGAACTATGAGTCCAACAAAGCCAATATTTTTACCAACTGCAACTGCCGCTGCACACATTGGTATCATTACTAATAAAGTAATCAATCTTATTTTTTCTGGATTTTGACCTAGACTTATCGCTACATCATCTCCAAGGCTGAGTACATTTATCTTATTTGAAAGTAAAATGGCTATTATTAAACCACAGATTCCAACTACTGCCACTAACTTAGTATCTGCCCATGTCGCATTTCTAAAACCTCCAGCTACCCAAAATGCAATAAGCTGAGATTGATTTGATAAAAGCCCTGCAATAGTTGTAAGGGAAATAAAAAAGGTACTCATAGCAGTACCTGCTAAAAGTATTTTAGTGATTGAGCTATTATTGGCTTTCTTTAATATAAATCCTATTACTATAATTCCACTAAAAATTGCCCCAATTAATGAAGCTATCATAACATTTGTAGTATTTATTGAAATTCCAATAGCATAAAATATTGCAACAACTAGTGTAGCCCCCTGGCTTACTCCTAGAAGTGAAGGTTCCGCTATTGGATTTCTTGTAACTCCTTGAATCATTGCTCCTGTTACTCCTAGAATTCCTCCTGTAAGAAGTACACAAAATGCTCTTGGAATACGAACATCTCTAATTAACACAAGTTCAAGCTTTTCACTATAGCTAAAAATGCTTTGCCATATTTCTGAAATTCCAATCTGGGTAGCTCCCAGGCTTATGCCTAGGAATAACCCAATTATTAGAATAAAAATACTACAAACTATAAAGTTTATTGTATTTCTATTATTTTTTTTCATTTAACATCGCCACGATTTCATCTAAAAGTTTTTCTCTTCCTATTGGACTATATCCTTGATTAAAGTAAGGTGAAGAAGGTAACGTAGTAACTTTTCCGTTTTTTACTGGTAACAGACTGTTCCAAATTGCATTACCTTCAAGAGTTTTTAAATCTTCATCTGTTGCAATAACAAATATATGATCTGCTTTAATTTGAGCTAATCCTTCATAAGTTACGACAGGTAAACTTATATCTGTTTGCTTTGGCATTCCTTCTGGTTTACTCAATCCTAAATCCTCATATAAAACATTACCAAAACCAGCTCCATCAAACACATAAAATTGACCACCGCTAGCTAAGAAAGAAAGATACGTTGTATTTGAGCCTTGAGTTTCTTTAATCTTATTTTGAGCTTCTTTTGATTTTTTATCATAGTTTTCTAACCATGTGTTTGCGGCTTCTTCTCTATTGAAAGTTTTTGCTAAAGTCTTAATATCTTCCTTCCAATTTAATGCGTCTAATTTAATCATTACTGTAGGAGCAATTTCTTTTAATTGATCATACATTTTTTCTTGTACTGTTGAAATTATAATCAAATCAGGATTTAAATTCATTATTGCTTCAACATCCATGGTATCTTGCATGCTGTAACCTAGGATTTTAGCATCCTTCAATGTATCTTCCAAATATGTAGGGAATTTTTTATAGTCATATGCATCACTATTAGCTGTTCCTACCACCTTATATCCTAAAATTGATAAAATATCACTATTACCACTCAAATCCACTATTCTTTCAGGCTTTGCCGGAATTTCTATCTCTCCCCTAACATCCGTTACCTTAACAGTTTTGTTTTCCTCTTTTACATTTGTAGTGTTTGTATTTGTACAACCAACAAAAAGCATTGATGTTATGCAGACTGCTAGAAGTTTTTTTAATACTGAAACTTTTTTCATTTTATATCTTCCTTTCAGAATTTCTATTTTATTCATTTCTAATCTAACGATTTTTATTGTATATGATATTCATTCTCAGTTCAATAGTTACACCAGATTTAATTATTTTTACATCTTATATAACTATTTTTTCTAGTATTATTGATATTGCTAAATTTCTCTTCCCAAATTATTTAATTATATTTAATGTTAATTTTATTACTATATAATAATAACTCAACTTTCCCATCATTAAACTAATGCGTAAAAGTTGAGTTATTATTTTAAGAGCCTTAGTGAAGTAATCAATTTGTCACATACATATTATAAATTAAATTTCGAAACCATTCCATTAAGAGCATTAGCCCCTTCTTCAGTTGAATTGATATTTTCAATTACTGAATTTGATCTGTTTACTACTTCAGCTGATTTTTGTGCTATATTAGTTGCTCCTGTCGCACCTTCATTTGCTGCTATTGTTATATTATCCATCGTTAGCACCATTTCTTTAATTGATGCTAGCAATTCCTCCGATGTCGCACTAAAGTCAGTTACTATTTTATTGACAGTATCTGCATCTCCTCTATATTGATCTGTGGCATTTAACATTATCTTATAATCATTGGTAACATCAGTTTCAACAAATTTAAGCAATTCATTTGAATTGTCACTTAAATTTTCAACGGAACTAGTAACTACCTTTGTTATTTCCTGAATCTTAGTAACTGTTGTCTTTGAATTCTCTGCAAGCTTTCTTATCTCATCTGCAACAACAGCAAATCCTTTACCTGCTTCACCAGCTCTTGCTGCTTCTATAGCTGCATTAAGTGCAAGCAGATTCGTTTGAGAGGTTATTTGTAATATTGAGTCAGCTAACTCATTAATTTGTTCCACTGCTTTAGATCCTAATAATGATTGTTCTAGCTTTACTTTTATACCGCTAAGGACTTTTAATGCATTATTGTATGAAAAAGTAAAACTGTTTTTTAATTCATTAGCCCTTATATTAATTTCATCTACTGTCTTTGATCCCAATAAAACTTTACTTGTAGTTTCATTAAGTGCTCTTTCAATTTCAGCTGACGATGCATTCAATTCTTCTGTTGATGCAGCTGTTTCCTCCATGCCTGCTGATACTTCTTCAGTAGTAGCAGAGATATCCTCAATTTCTTGTCCTAAATAATGCATATTTTCCTCTGTCATTCTAATAGCATTTCTTAATGAAGCTGTTTCATCAATAACTTTGCCTATAATGTTCCTAAATTCTGTTCTTACAGTTATTACATTATTAATGATTTCTCCAAATTCATCTTTTTCATTTAGATATCTTTCATAATCAGCATCATATTTCAAATCAAATTCTGCAGTTTTCCTTATTAAATTCACTGTAGCCATAGTTCTTCTTCTAACATTAATAATCAAATATATTCCTAATAAAGTAGAAAGACAAGTAGTAACAATAGAAATAATTTTTAGAGTAGTTTTTATAAATATTACATTATCATTACTTTCATTAATCATTTTAACACTGTAATCATCCATTATTTCTTCAATATCATTAATTCTATCTCTTGCCATGTCGAAACTTTTCATATATTCATTTTTATTAATCAATTCATTTTTATTTGAATCAAAAAGGCTTGACCAATTAGCAACATCCTTGTCAAAAGCATCAAACAACTCAACAATTGTTAATCCTGAATTCTTACTTTTTATATTCTCAAATTTAGTTTTATCACTGTATATTATATCTCTTGCTTTATGTACCCTTTCAATTGTTTGCTGACAGTTTTCTAAATAAGAATCTTTTGCTGACTTTAAGCTTTCCGAATCCTTTGAATCTTCCATTTCCTTCTCAGCAACTAATGCCTGATAGAAATCCCTATCCGCATTAATTAACCAGTACTCACTTTGATGTGTTTCCTCATATATGTTCTTTACTAGACTACTTTGAATTCTACTTATCTCTATACTAGAAATAACGGAAACTAACATCAAGGATATAACAGGTATTATTAAAGTCGCTGCCATTTTTACACTTAATTTAATATTATTTAATTTGTACTTTTTCACCTAATGATCACCCCTAAATTCTCATTTGTTTTCACTAATAAATGTTTCATATGCTTTTAAAATTGTTACTTTCATTATCGTATAATTTTAAATCCACTTTAACTTTTTTTACAATTTTAGTTTATTATCGCATGTTTCTTGTTATATTTAGTCAAAATATATCTTTTTTATAACTGATGTTCAATTTGTGCCTGTATGTACATAAATAGTTTTTTTATTAAAAATTCACTTTACAACAATTCATAATTAGTTTAGTATTTATATGCAATTTACCATCAATAAAATTAATTATTATCAATTTTAACTTAGTAAATGTACTTATTTTAGTATTTTCAAATTTCAATTAAGAATTAATTTCTTATATAGTAATTTCTCAACAGAAGGAGTATTTTAATGCTTGTACGATCTACTGAAGAATTTAAGGCTGCTGTTTTAAGAAAAATGAGTTTTGATAAATTTGTGACTGAAAACTATACTTTGTATACAAATAAAGATAGACCAGAACTTGGTTATTTAACTACTTACTCAAGAGCTGGCTATTATGAGTTAGGTATCGCAGATTATACTATTCCAAAGGATTTCTCTTTATCATTTGCTAATCCAGAACACATAATGCGTTTTGGGTTAGTTTATAAAGGAGTTACAGAATTTCAACTCGAAGATAGCCCTGTGTCCTCTTTTACCCCATCATCTTTCTTTGTTGTTGAGAAAGATTTAAAAGGACAGCAAAATTGGAAAAAGGGTCAACATTACCATGGAATAGAAATAACTATATATGAAAAATATTTTACTGATATTATTAAACCTAACTTTCCAAATATAATGGATTTTGATGCTTTTATAAAAAATTACACCTATATCTATCTGCCTTTAGAAATTACAGAGGTTATTCGTCAACTTCAAAGTTTAGCTAATAAAAATTCATTAAACGGTCTGTACTTAGAAAGTAAAATATTAGAGTGTATTGCCATTTTAATCAATGAGGTCACTAATTCTCCTGAGAATGCTTTTACTAACCAAATTAATTACGGAAACATTAATATAGGGAATAACAGAATAATAAAGCTAACTTCTTCTGATATAAGTGCTATTCAAAAAGCTCATGATATCTTATCAAAAAATTACTGTGAACCTCCTAGCATAGAAGCTTTAAGCAAGATGGTATTTTTAAATGAGCAAAAACTAAAGGCAGGATTTTCAAAATATTATCATATGTCAATTGGTGAATATACAAATCATATTAAAATGACCATTGCAGCAAATCTTTTGTCAACCACAGACTTAAGTATTGATGATATAGCTTCTAGGGTTGGTTACAATTATTCTGCCAATTTTTCAAAGATGTTTAAAAAAACTTACGGAAAAACTCCTCTAAAGTTTAGAAGGACCAAATAAGAAATTAGTCATCCGCTATATTTTTCTATTTTCTCTTATCTAAAACAGGACTATAAACAAAAAATCATGCTAATTTTACTGCATGATTTTTTATTGATTCTATATTAAATTATAATTCTTAATTTATTGTTATTTATTCTATGATAAATCTGCTTTACTAATCAAATATTTATCGTTCCCATAATTAAATCTTCGTTACTTGAACTTGTTCCAATGTACACCTCGTGTTCCATATGCTCAAGCTCCATTTGATTGTTCTCTTCATTAAAGTAACTTAGTTTCTCAACAGGACAAGCAATAGTCACTTCTTTTTCCTCTCCTGGCATTAATGAAACTCTAGAAAATCCTCTTAGAACTTTTATTGGGCGATCAATTGCTGAGTTTTTAAACCCAACATACATTTGAACTATTTCTGTTCCTTCTACCTTACCTGTATTCTTTATTCTGCAAGATGCTAATACCTCATTATTTTCGATTTTAAATACAGCTTCTGATATGTTGAAGCTTGTATATGACATGCCAAAGCCATATGGTAAAAGTGGTTTCACGCCTTCCTTTTCAAGTTTTGTGTAGCCATGATAATAATCATAATACTGAGATGTTGTATTCCATTCTACTTGCGGAAGTTCACTTTCTTTATAAGGAATAACAAATGGTAATTTTCCGCTTGGATTAACGTCTCCAAATAGTATTTCTGCTAATGCTTTACCACCTTCCATACCTGGGTAATATGCCATTATTATAGAACTTACATAATCCTTCCACTCCGTAATCATTATCATATTTCCACCGATTAATACCGCTATAGAATTACTATTTACAGGTCCAACAGCTTTAATTAAATCAATTTCATTTTGATGGAGACCCAATGAAAATTTACGGTCTCCTCCCATGGAACCAGTATAACCTTCTGCCTCATCCTCTGATACAAATTCACCTTCATCATTATAATCATAACCTACTACAAAGACAACTGCATCCGCCTCTTTAGCAAGCTGTTTCGCTCTTTCAGTATCATCTCCACTGTCATAAATAATATCTACCTCTGGTGCAACCATCTTTATTCCTTGAATTGGTGATATTACATATGGCGGACGTACCCAGCTTGAGCCGTGATCTCCAGTAGACTTTGACTCAGCTAATGACCCTAATACAAGCAATTTTTTCATCTTCTTATTAAGAGGAAGAACTTGTTCTTGATTTTGCAATAAAGTTATTCCTTTTCTCGCACTTTCTAATGCAAGTGAAATATGTTCTTTACACGCTAGCACTGAAGTATCAACATCTTTTTCCTGTGCATTTGTAAATGCTAGTAAAGTTCGAACAATGCGTAATGCTGAATCATCGATTTTTTCTTCTGATACTAAACCGTTCTTTACTGCTTGAAGAAGCTTATCTCCAAAATAAAGAGTATGAGCCATCTCAATATTTTGACCACCATTTGCAGCCTCAACTGTATCTTTAACTCCCCAATAAAAATCACTCATAACAAAGCCATCAAAATCCCACTCTTTTTTTAGAACTTCATTTAGCAAGTAATCATTATGTCCGCAATGAGTGCCCTTGTATAAATTGTAGGAACTCATAACACTTGCAGCTCCTGCTTCAATACAATCTTTGAAGTGTGCTAGGTAAACTTCCCTTTCTGTTCTTTTATCACATTCAACACTCACCTTAAAACGAGAGTTCTCCATTTGATTGAACGCATAGTGCTTAACGCATGCAATAACATCTTCCTTTTGTACACCACGTACTAATGCTGAGCCCATCTGTCCAAGATGAAAAGATTCCTCTCCATAAGTTTCTTGACTTCTTCCCCAGCCTGGATTATATGGAAGGTTAATACAAACGCCACCAAATAAATTACCGCCAAAAGCTCTTATCTCTTTTCCAATTGCATGTCCTATTTTTTCTTCCAGCTCATTATCAAAACTTGCTCCTCTTAACATCGGTACTGGAAAGCAAGTTGTCTTGGCTGCACCACATACTACTCCTCTAGGACCGTCACAAAATAGCATTGGCGGAAGTCCAACTCGCTTAATACCACCTGCAGGATATGGGATATAATTATAATGCTTGTTATCAGGATCTTCCTGAATATACTTTAATTCCTGCTCTAGACTTGTAGTTCCACTCATTAAAGAGATTTTTTCTTCTAATGTTAGACTTGAAACGATTTCTTTTGCTTTATCCGTATAGCCTAATCTATAATTTTTTGTGCACTTCATAAATACCGCCTCCCAAATTTATTAACAAAGTTATCTAAATCTTGATCTCAACCCCTTTATACTAATAGAAAACACTATTATGATAAGTAATCTTATAATAATGTTTCTTGTTCAAGGAACATTTTAACAAATTTAGTCCATTAATTATATATAATTTATTTCACTCTTCATATAAAAAAATGACATAATTATATAATGACAAATTTAAAAGACTCTAAAATTTGATTTCCAGTTAGAGTCTTCTTTAGAATTACATATTATCAATTGTCTATGTTAGGCTATATTCATGAATGTTCTTAAGTTTTAAGGCACTAAAGCAAAATTTCGATTATTAATAAAATCTAACAATCCTCTGCATCCTTCGTATATCTCATTATATGTTGTATCAAAATCTCCGCTATACCAAGGATCAGCAATATCCTTTGGAGTAGTCGTGAAATCCAAAAGCTTGTACACTTTATTTTCCCTATCTTCTTTTATAATCTTAAATATATTTCTCATATTCTTTTGATCCATTGCAACTAAATAATCAAATTTATTATAGTCTTCTTTTCTTAATTGTACGGAGCGCTTTCCTTCACAGGATATGTTATGCTCCATAAGTTTTCTTCTTGCTGGCGGGTAAACAGAATTTCCGATTTCTTCAGTAGAAGTAGCACAGGAAGCAATGTGAAAATTATCTGACATTCCTTTTTGTTTAACCATATTCTTAAATATAAACTCTGCCATTGGGGATCTGCATATATTTCCGTGACATACAAACATTACTTTTATCATAAAAACTCCTTCTATTAAAATTATTTTTATATTAATAATCTGTATTTTTTATTTTAATTTCTTTGATCTTTAAAATTATTCTAAAAGTATTAGTAAATTTTTTTGATAATTTATTTTTTACTGAATTTATTATATCATATTTTTAATTAAGGGTACCTAGCTTCTAATTCCTCGGTATAAATAAAAAAAAGATAAAACTCAATTCATTTAAGTCTTACCTTTTTTTATTTTCATATATTTCTTTTTTCATTATTAACTGTATTCTATACTAATTAACCTTATATGAGAGTCATTAGATTAATAATATACATGATCAAACTCCTTCCATGAGAAGTTATTTAATGTGTATGATTGATTCACAAAATAAATGATATTCTTTTATCCTTTTCCAACTATTCCTTCTGTTTTTCCATGGCCTTTATCTTTATTATTAGGGAAACCAATTTCTGCTCCAACATCTGATTTAACAGTATTTGAACTTGTTCTTTTTTTAGATAATGAATTCTTATGTACTCCACTATTATTTAATGTCATTTGAATTTACCTCCCTTAATTATAATTTCTTTTCATTAATATATTAACCACTATACTGAATTATAATCGTAGAAATTTCATCAAAAGTTGCAACAAAAACATAAAAAAATACCGCTAGATACTTTTTATATTTATCTGTATCTAACGGCACAAAATCAAATTACACTTTTGCTCCATATTTTATTAATACATTTTCAGCTTTCTTATTTTTGCATAAATACAATGGTGTATGACCTACATTATTTTTTAAATTTATGTCTAGGCCAAAAGATATAACGACTTTTAAAAACTCTTCAAAAACATCTTCATCAGTGCAATTTAAATAATCATCATGCAAAAGAGTATTGTTATATTTATCAGTATGCTTGATATCTGCGCCATATCTAACTAGAAGATTAAAAAGATCTAAAGAATAGCTGAAATTACAATAAAAAATAGGAGTCTTACCTGATATATTTTCAGCATTTACATCAGACCCTTTCTCTAATAGTAATGTAACCGCATCCATTTTAGGTTTCACTCTTGCGCACACTCTATGTAGTGGTATTTCTTTCAAAAAGCTTTGATTACTATTAATATCAGCACCATTATTGATTAAAAGTTCTATTACCTCAAAATAATTTTTTTCACAGTTATCTATTGCAAAATGAAGCAGGCTTTTATTCTCATATTTTTCATTAACATTTCCGCCATTTACTATAAAATTTTTAAGTTCATCCAAATCCCCTTCTTTTATTATTCTTGAAATAGATTTTGGTTTTGAACCAAACAAAATCTCATGAAGTTTCATGATAGTTACCTCCAAATAAATCACTATTCGGCACATGGATGAAAATAATAGACCTTATATGCCTTCGGCATCTTAGGTATACTTTTTCATAATTATGCCTTGTGTCTTAATTAATCATTTTAAATTTACCTACATGTCTTTAATTATTATACTTTCTTCTTTGTAATTATTCTATACATTTTACCATCCATTCCACGAATCTTTCAAAGTTATGTATTTATTAATTCCTATGAAATATTAAATTAAATAAACCTACGAAAATCCAAATTCTAAATTTTCGTAGGCTTTATAGCTAATAACTCTAATTATGTACTTTCTCTAGTCTAATCCATTAAATGCTGGGTAGGCTTGTTCACCATGTTCAGCTAAATCAAGTCCATCAGCTTCTTCTGCTTTGTCAACTCTAATATCCATAAACATTTTCATAACTTTTATAATTAAGAAAGTCATACCACCTGCAAATATTATTGTTATTACAATACTTATTATTTGTGCAATAAAAAGTTTAACATCTCCGTAGAAAAGACCATTCCATTGTGCTACAGGATTAATTGCAGTTTGTCCAAAAATCCCAGTTGCAATACCACCCCAAATTCCACCGATTCCATGACATCCAAAAGCGTCAAGTGCATCATCATATCCAAACTTAACTTTTACTTTTTCCACAGAGAAGAAACAAATTGGAGATACTAATGCACCCATTATAATCGATGCCCAAAGTGGAACAAAACCCGCTCCTGGTGTAATTGCGACTAACCCTACTACTGCACCTGTTGCTGCTCCAAGTACTGTTGGCTTACCATGTTTTACTTTTTCGATTAACATCCATGAAAGCATAGCTGCTGCTGCTGCAGTATTTGTTGTCATAAATGCGTGTACCGCAAGTGGACCGGCATTTAATGCACTACCTGCATTAAATCCAAACCATCCAAACCAAAGTAATGCTGCTCCAAGAACTACAAATGGTATGTTATGAGGTCTATATGACATCATCCCATGTCCACGTCTCTTTCCTAACATAATACAAGCTACAAGTCCTGAAATACCTGAACTTATATGAACTACATTTCCCCCAGCAAAGTCAACTGCTCCTAAAGAACCAATTAATCCACCAGCACCCCATACCATATGAGCCATTGGATAATATACTAAAAGTGACCACACAGCTACAAATATGAATAATGCTGAAAACTTTATTCTTTCTACCAAAGCACCCGTTATAAGTGCTGGAGTAATTATTGCAAACATCATTTGAAATGCCGCAAAAAGCTCTTGAGGTATAGTAGGTGCATATGCTGAAGGTTCCGCTCCTACTCCATTAAATCCTAAGAAATTAAGACCACCTATTATCCCGTGAAAATCATTACCAAAAGACAATGAATAACCTACTAAAACCCACATTATTGATGCTAGTCCACATACAAAGAATGAGGACATTAATGTATTTAAAGCATTTTTCCTACGAACCATTCCACCATAAAAGAATGCAAGTCCTGGTGTCATTAAAAGTACTAGTGCTGAACAAATCAACATGAAACTGCTATCACCAAAATTAATTTCCATTAAAAAGCCTCCTTAGATATATAAAATCTTTAAACAAAATTCTAGTTTTTTACATATAGTTTTATCTATTTTAAATTAATATTGATTTAAAAGTAACTGCGCATTACCTAAAAATAAGTTTGAAAATTCTTTTTACTGAACTCATTTACAACTATGATAAATTTTTTTCATAAAAAAAGCGGCATCCGAAAAATATACTTTTTTAAGTATCTTTGTCGAACACCGTCGTTCATATTTCATAGTATATTATCCAAATAGAATTTTGTCAACATCTTTTACATGAAAAAAAACAAATGATTATTTTATTCTCATAAGGATGTCCATTATATGAAATTTTAGATTAACACCATTCTCTTTTATTTATTACATAGATTTTAAATATAAGTGGATAATTTATATAGTACTGTACAAACTAATTCTGTAAAAATGCTATGCTAAGGAGGTATTTTAATGGCAAAGGATAGTCAACCAGATAATAAAACAGCGAGAATGGAAAAATGTAATTATCAAACTCCAATAACCGAAGAAGGTCATAACCATAATCCTAATGCAAAACATAAGTCTGTAAAGCAACAGGGAGTTAAAAGTCAACATTTTAATAGATTTGGTAATTAAGGTACCGAAAGAAAATAATAGACCACAGTTTGCTTGCATCTTTGGTCTATTATTTTTTTAATTTTGCCTTAATATTATAACTCTAAATTCAATGATTTTATTTAAGCAATAATGTCCTCTTTCCGCAGTAGTATACACATAAAACATGAAGTGCTCTGGTGCAAGCAGTATAAAGCAAAAGTCTCTCCTCTTCACAACTGTAATTTTCATCTCCTGCATTATATATAAGCACTACATCAAATTCTAATCCTTTAGCAAGATAAGCAGGGATCACTAATGTATCACTTACATATTCATCATCATCCTTCATTATTGCTCTAACCTTAATCTTATCTTTTAAGAAATTGTATACCTCAGTTGCTTCTTTTGCAGTCCTTGTTATGATACCAATGGATTTATATTTTTTCTTCTTATATCTCTTTACATCCTCAATGAGTCTTTCTTTTATAGCTTCTCTATCTGTAAATCCAATGAGCAACGGCTCATCTCCACTTCTTTCTACACATTCAACTGAAAGCTCTTTATTAAGAAGTCTTCTTGAAAACTTAGTAATTTCCATTGTGGATCTATAGCTTTTAGTTAAATTTATTATGCAGGTATTATCTTCAGTAAATATGTGAGAGATATTTTTATAATCTCCTACATTCATGAATGGGTTTATAGATTGATTTAAATCCCCCAGCATGGTCATACTAGCATGGTTAAAAAGCTGATAAAAAATTTCATACTGCAGTGGTGAATAATCTTGAGCCTCATCAATAATAACGTATTTAATTTCAGATGTTTTTGGAAGGTCGCCAAGTGCCCCTTTTAGATATAGAAGAGAGATCTGATCCTCATAATTGAGCATTCGATTATTTAATTTTTCTAAGGTATAGTTTCTTATCCCTCTAATTTCCCTCTCATTATATGAGATATTTAAATCTCTCAAGAAAAATTCCAGCTTCTCAAATAGCTTTTTATAAATAAACAATAAATCGAACTGTGTAATTTTATTTATTTCATAATAAGTATCTTTAAGTTCATCTCTTACCCTAGCTTTACTGTGTTCCATGACTTCAGATTTATCTAAATAAGAACCTGAATTCTTAAGCTCATCAGCCACTTCTTTTATTCGTTGTTCTTCATGAGGTTTTAAAAGAAATAAAATTCTCTCCCTTATCTTTTCAAATCTCCTTTTAAGTGGAAGCTGCACAGAATCTTTGAAAAACAGTTTTTCTAAATCCTGTGAAGAAATTACTAAACTTCCTCTAAATAAAATATTTTTAAAGTTCCTATTACTTTTTTCCTGGACGTTTACATATCCCTTTAAAAGTTCTATAAACTCCATTGAAGCTTTAAATTTTATATTGTTCCTTCTTATTTCATAGTCTGCTTCCTTCTTTGACCCTAAAATATATTCCATCATTTCGCTATAGTTTTCCTTATTAAATTGACTGCCTAAGGCTTTGTCCATATATTCCTTAAAGGTAGTCTGTGACATATTATCCTCTCCAAGTTCAGGTAATACACTCGAAATGTACTCATTGAAAATATCATTGGGAGAGAATATTACTATATTTTGAGGCGTTATTTTCTCTCGATATTTATATAAAAGATAGGCAATTCTATGAAGAGCTACAGAGGTTTTTCCGCTTCCAGCAGGTCCCTGAACAATCAGATTTTTATACTCCTCATTACGAATTACTTTATTTTGCTCTCTCTGTATAGTTGTTACAATGGCCTTCATCTTATTATCGGTACTTTTACTCAACATATCCTGTAATACTTCATCGTCTATCTTAAGATTGCTGTCGAACATATACTTAATTTTACCATTATTAATTTTATACTGCCTTTTTAGTGTAAGTTTCCCCTCTACTGTTCCTTCAGGACATTTATACTCCGCTTCTCCAATTTCGTAATCATAAAACATGCTGGAAATTGGTGCTCTCCAGTCATATACCAAAAAATCAAAATTATCATTAATAAGATTTGATATTCCTATATAACACTTTTCAGCCCTATCCTCTCCTTTTTCATTAAAATCCATTCTTGCAAAATAAGGTGACAAAAGTACTCTTTCGTATTTTTCCTCAAGCTTTCTTGTGAACTCATGGCTTCTCTTTTGTATTTTCATAGCATTAATAGACTGCATAAAGTCTACAACCTGTTCTAATCCATTACCTATAGAAACGGAGCCTACATTTTCCCATAACTCTCTTTGTATTTCAATTGTGTCACGCCTAAACTTTTCTCTAGAATTACGCTTTTCTTCAAATTGTTTTTGAGCTTCTTTAAGCACCTCCTGCAGCCATTCATGTTCAAATTTCCATTCAAAGTCATTATTGTTCATAATATTTCACTCCTTATAATTAATAATTCAGTAAAATTATTTTCAAACTCTGTTGACATTGCTTTTTCGAAGGTGTATAATATAATTAGAGATATTTTATTATACAATGTACAAAAGCGATATCTAACTTATTGTATCGTTTTTATTTTATTGTGTCAATAGTAAAGACATTTGTCATCATACAAATGTCTTTTTTGTTATATATTAGCTTCATCATATCCAAATCAAAAAACAAAATCATTTTTTAGATTATAGATATAACCATTCTCTATACCATAAACTAAGACCCACAAAAATCTAAAATTTAGATTTTCATGGGCCTCTAAATAGATCTGAGCAAAACTTTTAAAGCTCACAAATAATATAAAATTATTTTATTACATTCTCTTATTACTCTTAATAGTGCTTTTTATAAAAGAAAAGCCTATGTACTATGGACTAGAAAATAGCCCAGCCCCGTTTATGATTTCCTGTTCTGTAAACAAGCTTAAGACAGCTTCATTATATTCACCTATATTTTGTGCACTTTTTATTCTTTTAATATATTTTTTATTGTCTGAAAAAATGTAACTCATATACCCAAATAGTTCTTTCATTCTATTCATTGCAAATATATCTTCATTAAATAAATTTATATAATTATTTAAAATCTCATCATGAAAATCTTTTAATACTTTTTTATCCATATTAGTATTATTTTTTATCGTATCTATTAATCCTGGATTTGCTAGTATACCTCTTCCAATCATTATTGTCTTTACTTCTGGAAAAGTTTTTATTAAATCATTATGATCGTAAGCAGTGAAAATATCACCATTATAACATACTGGATTGGTGCTTAAAGACAATGCATCCTTAAATACTTTTAAATTAGGTTTATTTCCATAAAAATCTTTTTGTGTCCTTGGATGAATAATTAATTCTTCTATAGGATATTTATTGTAAATTTTTATCAACTTATAAAATTCTTCTGGTCTATCTTTTCCTATTCTAGTTTTTATAGAAATTTTCATATCATCTATTTTAAATATTTCATCCAAAAACATATCCAGTTCTTCTCTTTTGGCTAAAAATCCTGACCCTCTATTTTTCGAAACAACTGTTCCAGCAGGGCAGCCTAAATTTAAATTCACCTCATTATAACCTAACTTTTGTAATTTTCTAGAAGTGGTAATAAAACCTTTTGAATCGTTAGTAAGTATTTGAGGTATTATATTAATTCCTTTATTATTTTCAGGCAAAACATCTTTGAACTCTTTAGTATTAAGATTTTTGCTTTCATTTGGAACAATAAAAGGTGTAAAATATTTATCAATATTATTAAAAAATCTCCTATATGAGTTTCTATATACGTATCCAGTTATTCCTTCCATTGGTGCTAAGTAATATTTCATTTAGTAACCCCTTTAATAAATAATTTAAAAAACAAAATCTTTTAAGACATTATTTAATGTTTGTAATGCTTTTAATACAAATTTTAAGATATAAGGTAAAAAGAACGATGCTATTAATACTGAAGCTGCTAAAATCAATATATTGTAATTCATAGGTTGTCCTAACTTAACCTGATATAAGTGTATCGCTCCTGCAGATATTGACCCAACGATTAATAATTTAGTTGCTATCCATGAAATTATATTTATAATCTGTAATAATGCTATCACTACTGTTAAGACAGCTATTAATGGCAAAAGCAATATCTTAAATGGCAGCATAATTAAATTTATTGTTGATTTAGTATTACTTTTAGATCTTTCTTCAACTGATTTTTGCTTCCTTACCTGTTCTTCTTTTTTATCATTAAATTTATTTTTCTTATATACATTTTTCTTTTCTTTATTTTGTGGAACTACTTTTTCAGTGAAATTATTCTTTTTTCTATTAGAAGTTCTTCCTTTTCTTTTTGAATTAACTCCATCAATATAATTTTTACTTTTATCATCACCCTCTAGTACTTTTTGAACTTCTTGTGGATTTATAATTAATGTTTTGTTTTCGTCAGTTAATTGATTTTGCTCTAAACTACTCAAGGCTTCATATGCCTCATCAAAAATATTTAAAAATTGATTAAGTCGTTTCTCATTAACTACTTCTTTTTTTAATTTTTCTACTTGCTTTTCATAAGCTACTTTTATTTCTTCTTTTGATGCATTTTGTTCTACACCCAATATTTTATAATAATCTGTCATTTCTTCTCTCCATTAAAACTAATTAGGTAATATACTATTTATTTCCTTAGTTAAATTCTATTAATTCTTAAATTCTTACACTGAAAATTAAAAATAATTTATAAAATGTCCTTAATTTTCACACCTATATTTTTACTCTATTATAT
>NZ_MZGT01000035.1 GCF_002029255.1 Clostridium chromiireducens | reverse complement strand
CAAACTAGAAACATAATACTATCCAGTTTTAGTATTTCAAAAGAAATATAAAAATATAACTGGAAATGAAATTTCCAGTTATATAACACATCAAATATTCAATTTACACAAGTTATTCTACATTCTCTTTTTTTATTAGATTTTACTACAAAATACATAAAATTATAGTTTAAAAGCTGTGGGGTTAGTACCATAGCTTTTTTTATTTATGCATCAGCGTTTAGAAAACCACCTGCTAAGCGCAAGATCATAAATTTAAAGAGATTCGGGGCGTTGTTCTCTTTGTACAAAAAATGTTTAATCCTTAATATATAAAGAGAATTTTAAAATAAGTAGTGTAAATACTTTGCACTAACATAATAAGTTAGGAGGTAATGATATGAGTAATGTAAAATTTATGGTACCTGAAATGTTTGCAGGAATACTTTTGCTATCAGTACTAGGAGTAGTTCTTAATTACTTTTGGTGTGGATTCAAAGGAGAGTAACTTATTGGAAAGGTGATGTTGACAATGCCATCAATGGTTTATTAACAAAGTATATGAAGAACAAGGCAAATAACTTGTAAGAAATAAACTTTTTCATAAATTAGCGAAGATGTTATTATAATTATAGTATATAAAGCATAATAAAAAGTAAGACCATGTAAGACTAGATTTACTAGTGTATATGGTCTTACTTTTTGTAAACACAATGCAACTATGCTTCAATTATAATATAGGTTTTATTAAATTAATTAGGTCAATATATGACATTATTTATATTTAACTATGTGAAAATATATATGTTAGTGTATATGAATTGACATTATACACTGACCATCATAGAATTATATCATAGCAAACAGATATGAATAATGGATTATAATATTGCCTATAAATAATTTATTTTAAAGTTAAAAAATAACGTTTAGAAATATCAGTAGGTTGACCAGAAAGACTGGAGACTAATTATAAGATAAATAATAAATGTAATTCCGAAGATTTGCATAATAAGAATATTTTGTAATTAGTCTTTTTATTATCTCAAAATGAAAGGAAGATTTAAAATGAAAAAACTATTTACATCAGAATCGGTAACAGAAGGGCATCCAGATAAAATATGCGATCAAGTATCAGATGCTATTTTAGATGCTATTTTATCAGAAGATTCAGAAGGAAGAGTAGCTTGCGAAACATCAACTGGGACAGGCTTCATACATGTGTTGGGGGAAATTTCAACAAAAAGTTATGTAGATATTCCAAAGATAGTAAGAGAGACAATTAAGGAAATAGGATATACAAGTGGAGAATATGGATTTGATTATAAAACTTGTGCAGTTCAAACATCAATAGATGAACAATCAAGTGATATAGCAGTTGGAGTTGATACTGCAAAGGAAGTTAGAGATGGAGAAGATGATACTCTTTCATTAACAGGAGCCGGAGACCAAGGAATGATGTTTGGTTTTGCAACTAATGAAACAGATGAATACTTACCACTTCCAATAACACTCGCACAAAAGCTTGCAAGAAGACTTGCAGAAGTTAGAAAAAATGGTGAATTAGAATATTTAAGACCAGATGGTAAAACACAAGTAACTATAGAATATGAAGATGATAAGCCAGTAAGAGTTGATACGATTGTTATTTCGACACAACATGCACCAGAAGCTACTAATGATCAAATACACAATGACCTAATAGAAAAAGTAGTTAAAGCAGTTGTTCCATCAGAACTATTAGATGAAAATACAAAGTATTTTATTAATCCGACGGGAAGATTTGTTATAGGTGGGCCACAAGGGGATGCTGGATTAACTGGTAGGAAGATAATTGTTGATACCTACGGTGGGTATTCAAGACACGGTGGAGGAGCTTTCTCAGGAAAAGATCCAACAAAGGTAGATAGATCAGGAGCTTATGTTTCAAGGTGGATTGCTAAAAATTTAGTTGCAGCAGGAGTTGCGAATAAGTTAGAAATACAAATTTCTTATGCAATTGGAGTTGCAAAGCCAGTATCAATAACTGTAGACACATTTGGAACCGGTAAGATTGACGAAGAAAAGATAGCAGAAATTATAGATAAAGAATTTGATTTAAGACCAGCTGCAATAATTAAGACATTAGATTTAAAGAGACCAATATATAAGCAAACAGCTGCTTATGGACATTTTGGAAGAACAGATCTTGATTTACCTTGGGAAAAATTGAATAAGGTTGATGATATAAAAAAGTATTTATAATTAAAAACTGACTAGATAGCTAGAGGTTTTAAGAAATAAAAAATTATTTCTTAAAGCCTTTTATATTAAGAAAAAGTATTAATAAAAAAGAGGAGGAATTATAATGCCAAATAAAAATAAGGAAATAAGTGAATATTTAGAAAGCAGTAAAACAGCTGTATTAGCAACAGTAGATTCTAATAATAATCCAAATATAAGAACAATTGGAGGCTTTGGTGTAAATGATATTACAATTTATTTTTCAACAGCTAAGAAAAGTAAAAAAGTAGAAGAAATTGAAGGCAATAACAATGTGTCACTTTTATTTGAACATGAAAACCAAGAAAGATCTAAATTTGTGAATATTGAAGTAAAAGGAATAGCAGAAGAAGTTAAAGGTGAAGATCAATTTGATGAAGGACTTAAATATATTGCAAAGAGAAGACCTGAATTAAAGTTAGCAGGAGATACTCATAATATTTACAGAGTAGTACCTAAAGAGATAAAAGTTTTAGATTTTTCTAAAGAAAAACCAGAAGAAAGAATACAAAAGATTGAATTTTAGATTATACAAGGAGGTGTTAATAATGAAAAAAAGACTACTTGGTGTTATTGCTATATTAGGAATATTTACATTGAATATTATAGCATGTGGAAGTAATAAAAAAGCAGAGATAAAGGAAAAAAGTAGTGTTGATACGGTAAAATTTGGGTTCGTTGATGCTACTGGCACAGGGCAAATAACCGGTACTTTAGGTATTGCAAAAGATAAAGGTTATATTGATGAGGAGTTAAGTAAAATAAATGTAAAAGCAGAATTTGTTCCTATGACAGGTGCAGGACCAGCAATAAATGAATCACTAGCGGGTGGAAACTTAGATGTCGCAAATTTAGGGGATGTGCCAGCTGTTATTGGTAAAGCCGCAGGCATAGATACAGAACTAATAGCTACATCAGGACTTCGTAATGCTGCATCACTTATAGTCCCTAAAAATTCTAATATTAATTCAGTTAAAGATGTGAAAGGTAAGAAAATCGCAACTCAAAAGGGAGCATATATGCACGAGGTATTGCTAAATATATTGCAAAATGATGGACTTACAATAAATGATATTCAGTTTGTGAACATGAATTCTCAAAATTCAGCAGATGCATTAACGTCAGGAAATGTTGATGGAATTGTTATTGGTGGAGTATCTTTAGGAAAATTAGTGTTAAGTGGTTATGCTAAAGAAATAGTAGATTACAGACAAAATCCTCAATGGAATACTTCTTCTTATTATGTTGCAAGAACAGAATTTGCAAAGCAGAATCCAGAAATAATTAAAGCCATATTAAAAGGGTTAGTAAGAGCGAAGAAACTTTCTGAAGAAGATGAGCAAGCAAATTTGCAACAATGGGTTAAAGCTGGAAATTCAGAAGAAACTTATAAGTATTTGTATCCTAAAAATGATTATGTAGATGACATCGCTATAAGTGATGAAGTTATTAATAGTGGAAAGTCTACTGTAGAATTTTTAAAGAAAAATGATTTGATTAAGAATGATATAGATATAAATAAATGGATTAATACTAGTTATTATGATGCAGTAAAAAATAATTAATTATAAATTTAAATAATTTTTTAGATAATGAAGGAGGAAAAAATAAATGAGTAATATTAAAGAAATTCTTTATAAAGAATTAGAGCTTAAGGCAAAAGTAAATGTAGAAGGTGTTAATGCAAATCCAGCTATTTTTAAACATCTTGATTTAGGAGGGGAATATCAAGAGCAGATTCATTCACTTTTTGAAATGGATCATCATGATCATGTTGGAATTAGTTTTCCATGCGGATTTACATCACCAAATGGGTTGAGATATAACTTTAATTGGGATGTTAATTCTAGACTTTCAATTAAATATCATGATGACAAATATTATCTAGCAGAAAATGATAAGGAATTATTCCCAATAGAATTTGATAAAAGGCCTAATTACTATAAATTAAATACTTCTGATGGAACAGAGATGTCGCATGTTGCAAGCTTTACTCCAGGGGGAACTGTAGGTGTGGCTTATAGTAATGAATGTTCACTCAAGGAAAAGGGATTAGATTGCCTATTTTGTAATGCAAATGCAACAAAAGATACCTATGCAGAAAAAGAAAATATAAAATGGAAAAATCCGAAGCAAATAGGAGAAACAGTAGCAGCTGCATATAAGTATGATGGTGGGAAGCATGTTAATATTACAGGTGGATTTATACCTGAGAGAAGAGAAGTTGAATATTATATTGATGTCGCAGAAGCAATTCAAGAACATACAGGATTAGTAGATTTTAATGGTACAGCTGTAATAGGAGCTCCAGATGATTTTAGTGTTATAGATAAATATAAAGAAGCTGGGTATAGAACTATAGCTATCCAATTAGAAATATGGGATAAAAATATTTTTAAAACAATTTGTCCTGGTAAGGAAAAAGAATGCGGTGGATGGCAACATTGGGTAGACTTACTAGAATATGCAGTAAAAGTTTTTGGTTTTGGTAGGGTTAGAACAGGTTTTGTAACGGGAATAGAGCCAAAAGAAAAAACTCTTGAAGGAGTAGAATATTTGGCATCAAAAGGAATTATAAGTTTAACAAATCCTTGGAATCCAAATCCAGGATCTAAATTAGAAGGGCATAGAACACCAACTCCAGAATGGCATCTAGATATGGCTAATAAAACTTATGCAATATTAAAGAAAGCTGGATTTACTTATGAGCAGTACTTTGATGCTTCACCTTCGCCTGATTTTTTTGTTCATGACATATATAGAATAGAAGAAGAGCGTCTGCCTATATTCAAGAAAAAGAATGATTAGAGAAATATTTTGTGATGATGTGAAAGCAAGAAAGTTATCAATAGATAAGAAATATATATTATTTGGATTTGTAACAATAAATATTTTAACAGGAATGTGCTGTGGGATAATTTCTATGGTATTACCTCTTTTTGCAATAAGTATGGGCGCAAGTACTAGTCAGGTTGGAATTATTAAAGGAATGTCAGGTATAGGTGCTTTGATAATGGTATTACCTTCAGGACTTTTAGTAGATAATTATGGCGCTAAGAGGTTATATGTTTTTGGAAGTATATTTAGTACTCTGACAACATTTATGTTAGCATTATCAACATCGCCAGAGGTAATAATTATTGCTATGGCACTTCAAGGATTCTCAAACTCTTTAAGATTTACATCACTAAATGCAGCATTTTTTAATAAATTAAATGAAATAGGTATTGAAAAATCAGGATGGTATAGGGGTGCAATGTCAATAGGTTTGACGTTTATTGGTCCTTTAGCAGGAGGATATTTAATAAGCATATTTAGTTACATCAACGTATTTAATATAACTGCAATATTAACTTTATTACCTATGATCCCATTATTGTTTTTTATATTTATGGAAAATAATAATGAAAAGAGTGTAAAAATTAAATTTAATATTGTAGAGCAGTTAAAGGAATTTAAGGAACTGTTAAAAGATAGTATTTTGAGGCAAACTGTAATAATTGAGGGTGTAAGTACTGCATGTTTCTCATCATTTGCAACTTTTATAGTTGTATATTTGGTTAATATATTAAATGTAAAAATTCAATATGCTTCATGGTTTTTGATAACAGAAGGAATTGCTTATGTAATAGTAGTATTTCTTGGTGGAGGATTATTATATAGATATAGTAGGAAGAATCTATATTTAACCAGTATTACTATAATGATGTTGGGATTATTAATAATAGCTGTTTACAAAAGTGTTTGGATAATAATATTTGGAACAAGCATACTTGGAGCAGGAACCGGATTATTAAATATAATAACCTATTCTAGCCTAGGGAGTGTTAAAGGTAAAAAGGGGAAAGTGTCAAGTGCGTTATCAGCTTGCACTGGAATGGGGTCAACCTTTGGTCCAATGTTTGGTGGATTTATAGGAGAGATTTTTAGTTATAGTGCAATATTTTTAGGGTATATACCAATACTTCTTATAGTTGGGATATATATATATATTAATATGGATAATAGAGTGTCTGACAATAAGTAAGTTGGTTTATTTATAAAATATTTGTTAGAACCAGCCATGTAATTATATCACAGATAATATTATTTTGAAGGAGGAGGTATCTATTGGAGATGACAAGAGTTTCACAATCGGCAAGGGCACTTTATAAAGAGTTTACCATGTTGGCAATTCCACTTGTGCTTACACGAGTAGTGGATACTTCTGTCAATCTCATCGCTGGTATCTTGGTGGGACAGCTTGGCGAAAAAGCAATTGCTGCGGTAACTTTATGCAACAACTTTTACTTTATGTTCTGTTTGCTTACATTTGGGATTTGCAATGGAACGGCGATTTTTACTGCACAGTATTGGGGAAAAAAGGATTTTAACGGTATCAGGCGAATGCTTTGTCTCAATATTCTTATTGGAGGCTGCATTGGAGTAATTTTTGCTGTTTTTTGTTTACTGTTACCCAAAAGTGTTATGCTTATGTTCACTGATGATAGTGCTGTTATCGATTTGGGGGTGCAGTATTTAAATGCCACGGCTATCAATTACATATTCTCAAGTGCAATATTTACATTTAGCAGCTTGCTCAAAAGTGTGGAACGGTCAAAATTCTCGCTTGTTGCATCCGTTGTATCTATTGGCATCAACATATTCCTTAATTTGGGTTTGATTTATGGTAAATTCGGTATGCCTGTGTTAGGTGTATATGGCTCAGGTATTGCAACAACAATTGCGCGAGGCATCGAGCTTTTACTACTGGTTATTCTCATGTTTGGAAGAATATCGTTTTTGCGTCATAGTTTTGAGGGGTATTTCAGCTGGGAAATTGGATTTATGAAGCATTATCTGAAAACTGTTCTTCCGGTGACTTTCAATCAAGGACTTTATGGTATTGGAACGATGCTGTATAGCACAATTTATGGGCGGATGGGCACATCAGCCGTTGCTGTGGTCAGCATCGTGTCTATAGTACAAAAATGTTCAAATGTATTTATGACGGGAGCTGCGGCATCAGCTAGCGTATTGACGGGTAGGGAAATCGGTGCAGGCAATATGGAGGGTACTTATCATAATTCCCGCAGACTGCACAGAATTGCACCGTTGGTAGGTATTCTTTGCAGTCTTATATTTTTGCTACTTACCCCTGTCATAATAAACTACTACAACGTTGATAATTACGTGAAGGTACAAGCATTCCATCTTACAATATTACTAGCAATATCAATCGTGTTTGAAGCGTGCAATCATATCGGCATCGTTGGAATATTAAACAGTGGTGGTGACACGCTCTACTGTTTTATGCTGGATACTATTGGTGTATGGTTAATTTCACTGCCGCTGCTTTTTATTTCTGGCATCATTTTGCATACAGGGATTGAGGTTGCTTTCGGGCTAACTCTTGTGGAGATAATTATAAAAAGCTTTTTTGTACGGTGGCGGATTAACAAATATGCATGGGCAAAAAATATTGTAAATAAAGTTCAGAAGGCATAAAGATATTATCAATAATATAAAATTTAAGATGAAGGAGAATTTATATGATAAAAATAGCATTAGTTGCCGCAATGGAACAAGAGATTATTCCATTATTCGAACAATTTGCTACGGACAGCGCATGGTATCAAAAAGATGAAAAAATATTTATAAATGATACATTGGGTATTTCTGTTTATGGAAGTGTCTTGGGAGTTGGAAAAGTAAACGCTGCATATCATACGGCTGAGATTTTGCTAGAATTTTCACCAAAGCTAGTTATTAATATTGGTTTTGCAGGTGGTATGCAGCATGGGGTATCAAGGGGAGATATCGTTATAGGAAACGACTATCGTCAAGTCGATTTTCAGGGATTTAATATGGGTAATGAAGCAGGTATAATACCAAAGTCAAAGCCATATGTTATTCCAGAAATTTTTATTAAGATACTTGTAGAAAAGAGTAAGGAATTGGGATATCCATGTCATGTTGGAAGGATTACTACAGGAGATTTTTTCCTGAGTGACAGTAAAAAAAAGCAGGAGATCATTGATAAATTTACACCTGTAGCTTTTGATATGGAGTCGGCAGCAGTAGCACATGTATGTGCTGAAAAGGGAGTTGCATTTGTTGCGGTGCGTACGCTTTCAGACCTTGCGGATGATCAAGCTGAGGCGACTATCAAGACTTCCAGTGATAATATTGAGCAGCGTCCAGTTAAGCTTGTGCTCAATACCCTAACTAGATCTTTAGCATCTATATGAGCAGGAGATACGTAAAAAAGTGTCATAAAATAAAAAACAAGACCATATACACCTATATTTTATTAGAGTATATGGTCCTACTTTTTATTGACACAATGCAATCAAGTCTCAATTAGAAAATTGGATTTTAATAAATATACATTGCTCACCATAAAATAATATAATATGAAACAGATAAGATTAAGAGCATATTATGAAATTATTTATATTTAACCATGTGAAAATATAGGTGTTAACGTATTGTAATTGACATCATAAATTAGTAATTATATGATTAAATCACACTAAACATATATGAATAATAAAATATGTATTTTAACTACTATTTAATTAAATGTTAAGTTAATTTTTTATATAACATTCAAAATAAATCTATAGGAAATAGTCAAAATGATAATACCCCAAAATGGGGTGCTAATGAAATATATATAATACACAAAATTATATTCGAGAGGAAGATTATTATGGGAAAGATAGGAAAACATATAGCGATTTATGGAAAAGGTGGTATTGGTAAATCAACTACTACATCAAATATAAGTGCAGCACTTGCAGAAGCAGGATATAGAGTTATTCAAATAGGATGTGATCCAAAGAGTGATTCAACTAACACACTTAGAGGAAATAGTTATTTGCCAACAGTTTTAGATAGTATGAGAGAAGGTAAAAAAGTTCATTTATCAGATGTATCTGCAACTGGATTTGGAGGAGTGCTTTGTATTGAATCAGGTGGACCAGTGCCAGGAGTAGGATGTGCAGGAAGAGGTATAAATGCAGCAGTAAATTTACTTCAAGATTTAAATCTTTTTGAAGAATATAAACCAGATTATGTTTTATATGATGTTTTAGGAGACGTAGTTTGTGGAGGATTTGCAGTTCCTATAAGAGATGGAATTACAGACAGAGCTTATGTTGTAAGTTCTTCTGACTTTATGGCAATCTATGCAGCAAATAATTTATTTAAAGCAATTAATAAATATGCACCATCAGGAGGAGCGAAGCTTGGGGGAATAATTGCTAATGGATTAACAGCAGGATATTCACAAGCAATAGTTGATGATTTTACATCAAGAACAGGAACTAAGGCAGTTGGATATGTGCCACGTTCATTAGTAGTATCTCAAAGTGAATTATTTGGTAAAACAGTTATAGAAGCAAATCCAACATCTGGGCATGCAGATATATATAGAGAGTTAGCAAAATATATTGCTGAAAGTGAAGATTTAGTTGTACCAAATCCATTAGGAGTAAGTGAACTTAGAGATTGGGCAAGAGAATGGGGAGATAGAATATACGATACTGAAACAGGAGTTGTTCAAGAAAGTCTTGGAATATAGGAAGGAGAGTTTTAATGGGAGCATTTGATGGTATTAAACTTCAGGGGAGAGAAAAGAGATTAAGCACTTTAAGTGCATATTTAGGAACGGCACATAATTTAGCTACAGAAGATCAAGACAGACAAAATATAAGAACATATTCTGAAGCTACATTTGATGAAGTAATATATGCTTTAAAAGCAGTTGGAGATATAGAGGATTCTATCACAGTAGTTCACAGTCCTTTGGGCTGTGGAAATGCGAAACTTCGTTTTTGGGCAGATGGAAGTAAATCAAGTTGGTACACTACTAATTTAAATGAAAGAGACACTATTTTAGGTGGAGATGATAAATTAAGAGAAACAATTCTAGAGGCTTATAAAAAACATGAACCCAAAATAATATTTGTAGTAGCAACGCCAGTTGTAGCAATTAATAATGATGATATAAGCGCGGTAGTATCAGAATTAGAAGAAGAGCTAAATACTAAAATAGTTCCTATTTTTACAGATGGTTTCAAATCCAAAGCTGCAATAAATGGATATGATTTAGTACTTCATGCTATAGGAAGATATTTAGTTAAAGGCGATGCAGAGGAAGAAAAGAGTAATGTTTTAAATTTGATTTCTTTATCAGAAAATAATGAAGATATAAAAGAGATTCTTTTGTTACTTAACGAATTAGAAATAAAAACTAATATTATTCCGAAGTTTGGTACTTATGAAGATATAAAGAATTCTTCAAAGGCAAAAGTATCTATTGCATTAAATCATGATGAAGGGTTTTTCTTAGGAAGAGGATTAGAAGAAAGTTATAATGTTCCATATATAAAAACTAATGTTCCAATAGGAAGTAAAAACACAGCTGAGTGGCTTCAACTAGTAGCAGAAGTATTTAATGTACAAGATAAAGCTGAGAAAATAATAGAAAGAGAAAATTTTAAGAAAAGAAAATTAATTGACAAATCACCTCTTTCAGGATTAAAGATATATATTGATTTAAAAACTTCTAAAGCAACTAGTTTGGTATCTTTGATAAAAAATCTAGGTGGAGAAGTTATAGGGATTACAATAGATGAAGTGGACAAAGTTAATAAAAATAAATTGGAAGAATTAAAATACGATCTTCCAGTTCATGTAGGAAGTGGACAGATATTTGAAATTGCAAATATTTTAAATAAATTAAAGCCAGACATCTATATTGGAGAAGCAAAAAAGACAGCATGGGTATCAAAGCTTGGAATTATACCAATATCTATAGGAAATGTGGCTCTTTATGGTTTTGATGGAGGCAAAAAATTAGTCGATTTAATTAATAAATCTATAAAAAATAGAGAACTAATTGATAGTGTTGCTGCAAATAGTGATTTACAGTATAAAGATGCTTGGTTAAAAAAGAGTACGAATTGGTACATAAAACAGGAGGTGAAATAATATGGCACAAGGAGTAGAAAAATCTCGTAATAGTTGCGCGCTTCAAGGAGCTATTAGTACTATATCAGAAATAAACAGAGTAGTGCCAATAGTTCATTCAACAGCAGGTTGTACAATTCAACAAGCTATGGTAAATAGTGTAAGTGGTTATAATGGCTTTGATATTCCTTCAACTAATGTAGCAGAAAAACATGTTATTTTTGGTGGAGGATCAAGATTAAGAGAACAAATAAAGAATACAGTTAAGGTTGTAGATGGAGACTTATATGTAGCATTAAGTGGATGTGCTCCAGAACTTGTTGGAGATGATGTAATCACAATGACTAATGAGGCTCAGGAACAAGGTGAACCTGTTATATATTATAAGGCACCAGGATTTAAAGGAAGATTTCACTTAGGGTATGAAGGTGTTGTAAATGCAATAATAAATCAACTTTCAACAATAACAGCTGTAAATACATCAAAACAAAATGATTTAGTAAACATATTTGGAATAATTCCTAATCAAGATGTACATTGGAGAGGTAACTTAGAAGAATTAAGAAGAATACTTGAAGGAATCGGATTAAAAGTTAATACTCTATTTGGATTTGGACAAGGAATAGAAGCGTGGAAGGATATTCCTTCAGCAGCACTAAATATAGTATTTTCAAAATGGGGAGTTAGTATTGCGGAAAATTTAAAAAATAAATATGAAACTCCGTTTTTAAACTTAGAATCTATTCCAGTAGGAGCTAAAGATACAACTAGTTTTATTAAAAAAGTTACTAACCTTTTAGTAATTGATTCAGAAGAGATAGAAGAATATATTAATGAAGAAAAAGAGAAAGAAAATTATTATCTTAATAATTTATTAAATTTATATGTTGATTATAATTTTCAAAAGAACTTTGGAATAGTTGGAGATGAAAGCACTGTTAATGGCATAAGTAGCTTTTTATCTAAAACATTTGGATTAATTTCAAAAGTGAATATTTATACAGATCCAATACAAGAAGAAGATGAGGTTCTTGGAGAAAATGTATATCGTACAGATGATTTAAATGAAATTCAAGAAATATTAAAAGACAATAAAGTTGAATTAATTTTAGGAAGTTCATTAGAAAAGGAAGTTTCAGAAGAATTAAATATTCCGCTACAAGTTATTTCATTCCCAGAAGTGGATAAAGTTATTTTAAATAAAAGTTATTTAGGATTTAATGGGGGAATTAATATACTTGAAGACTTAAGTACAGTGCTCTTAAATTATGAAAGAAAACTACAACAAAAAATTAGTGATGATATAAAGTCATTATTAGCAAAATAAGAACTACTAGAAAACTAGAGGTTTTAGGAAACAATTTTTCTTGTTTCTTAAGACCTTATTTATAGCGTTGAAGATGGTGGATATTCCAGCCTTTGAACTAATAATATTTTAGATACAAAGGTAGATGAGATCATTTGTAACCCCATAAAGAAATAAATTCATCAGTTTAATTACAAGTCATTTTAGCCTGTTTTAAATATTAAAAATAAATTGGTGGCCTCAGAATCGAAACAACCACTCTGTTTTTAGTGCCTAAATATATGAAATTATTTAGATATAACCATGTCAAAATATAGGCATTACTATATTTTAATTGACACCAAACAGTTAATAACATATCATGATATCATAGTAAACAGGTAGGGATAATTGGTTATGATTTTATGCAGAAACTAATATGATGAAGCTCGTAATAATATATGTCTAGTTTTTGAGTGATTAAGGTTATAAATTGCCACATCAAGTAAAGTTATAACAATCAACAAATTAAGTGAGGGGGAGTGTAAGATGGAAAAGGTGCAAGAAGGATTAGAGGTAAGAATTAAAAGTGAAAAATCACAAAAAAAGAATATTATTAATATAGGTGGTGAAGGAATAATTAATTATATTAATATTTCAATTTTACCAATATTAATATTAATACTTTGGATTGTAGCCACAAATCTAGAATTATTCTCAGCAGCAATATTACCATCTATATCTACAGTGTTTGATTCTTTAAAAAGTCAATTAAATTCGGGTCAGCTTTGGAAAGATATAAGTATTAGTTTAGTAAGAGTTTTGGAGGGATATTTAATTGCTGCAACTTTAGGAATTACGCTTGGAGTTCTTATGGGTATTAGTGAAAGAATAAATAAATTCTTTTTCTTAACTTTTACGTCTATAAGACAAATACCAATGCTAGCTTGGATTCCATTAATAGTTTTATGGTTTGGAATAGGAGAAAGTTCTAAAATAATAGTAATAGTTATTGCAGCTTATTTTCCAATTTTATTAAATACTATGAATGGAATAAAAAGAACTGATGCAAAATTAATAGAAGTAGGTAATATGTATAAGTTAAGTAAATGGAAGCTATTCACTAAAATATATTTTCCATCAGCATTGCCTTCAATATTTGTTGGATTAAAGCTTGGTCTTGGTATATCATGGATGGCAGTTGTAGGTGCAGAAATAATAGCTTCAAGTTCTGGAATAGGATATAGAATGAATGATGCAAGAAGCTTGATGCAACCAGAAGTTGTGTTTGTTGGAATGTTTGCAATTGCACTTATTGGAATTATAATGGATCAGATTTTATCTAGAATTTCTAAAAAAATTACTCCATGGGAAAATAATAAATAAGGAGGTCTGGTAATATGGGAGAACAAAAATTAACAATTGAACATCTTAATAAGAACTTCGAAGTAGATGGAAAAAGTGTAAATATATTAAATGATATTAATTTAAATATAAATGAAGGAGAATTCGTAGCAATTGTAGGGCACAGTGGATGTGGAAAGAGCACTTTGCTTAAGATTATTGCAGGACTTCTGGATTATGAGGAAGGAAGCGTTATTTTAGATAATAAAAAAATTACTAAACCAGATATTGATAGAGGTATGGTATTTCAAGAGCACAGATTGTTTCCATGGCTTACAATTAAAGAAAATTTAGCTATAGGTTTAGACCAATTAGATAAAAAAGAGAAAGAAGAAATTATATCTGACCATTTAAAGCTAGTTGATTTAGAAGACTTTGGAAATGTATATCCTCATCAGTTATCAGGAGGAATGTCCCAAAGAGCAGCTATAGCAAGAGCACTTGTAAATGCACCTAAGGTATTACTTTTGGATGAACCTTTTGGAGCGCTTGACGCCCTTACTAAGATTACATTGCAGGATGAAATATTAAAAATATGGGAAAAAGAAAAGACAACAATGATTATGGTTACTCATGATATAGAAGAAGCTGTATATTTAGCAGATAGAATTGTGGTCATGTCAGCAAGACCAGGTAGAATTAAAGAAATAGTTAATGTTAATTTAGGAAGAAGCAGAGACAGAGGTAGTGTTGATTTTGCTAGAATAAAAAAGAGAATTTTAGTGCATTTCTTTGAAGATAAAAGTCTTACATTAGAGTACAATATTTAGATAATTTATCGGTATTAATTTTTGTTTGTTTTCCTAGTATTTCGATAATAGAACTGAATAAAATGAATTTATAAATTTGAATTGGAGGGATTTACTTATGAAAAAGAAATTATTGTCAATGTTTTTAGCAGCAACCACGGTGTTTATGTTAGTTGGATGCGGAAATAGTAAACAAGCAGAAAATACAAAGAGCACTGAAAAGGTGGAAAAGGTAGTCAGAATTGGTTTTCCAGGAACTCAAAATTTTATCGGTGGAGTAGCTGGTGTAGCACAAGAAAAGAAGTATATAGATGATGAACTTAGCAAGGCAGGTTATAAAGTTGAGTACAAACCTTTTGCGGCGGCGGGTCCAGCTGTAAATGAAGCATTGACAGCAAAAGAAGTTGATATTGCAATATATGCAGATTTTCCAGGAATTTTAAGTAAATCAAAGGGGGTAGAAACTTCGTTAATAGGGATAGCGGATAATTATATAACTTCTGCAATTATTGTAAAAGCGGATTCAACTATAAGCTCGGTTAAAGATTTAAAAGGTAAAAAAATAGGATTTGCTAAGGGAACTTATATGCAAAAATATTTATATCAGATATTAGATGCTAATGGTATTGCACAAAGTGATGTTGAATTGATTAACACTACTGATTTTGATTCGGCACTTTACGGAGGTGCTATAGATGCATTGGTTGTAACGGATACTCAAGAAGCAATACAAGTTTTAAGTAAAAAGACAGCTAGAACAATTGATACTTCGAAAAATCATCCTGATATTACTGCACAGTCAGTAGTAATAGGAAATAGCAAATTTTTAGCGGAAAATAAGGAGGCAGCAGTCGCATTATTTAAAGCATTAAAAGAAGCTAAAACTTTAATGAAAGAAAATACAGGTGAAGCATATGACGTTTTGACTAAATCAGGCCTAGATAAAGAAGCAACAAAATCACTTTATGGCAAAGACAATGGAAAATTTGATTATGTTTCATTAAAGGTAGATGATGCAGCTAAAAAGAAGATTAATGATAGTAAAAAGTTTATGTTAGATAATAATTTAATTTCAAAGGATTATGATACAGATAAATGGGTAGATAATTCATTTTATGAAGAAGCAAATAAATAAAAGACAAAACAGCTAAGTTTAAAAAGCGTTAATAAATAAAAATATGAAGATATTTTAAGGAGGAAATTATTATGGGACATCCAACTATTTATCCAACAGGAGCAACACTTTATAATCCAAAGAAGGCTTGGAGTGGTTATACTATTTTTCAAGTAAAAGGACTAGGTGCATTATTAATCAATATGAATGGAAAGGAAGTTAAGCTATGGAAAGGCCTTCAAGGCTTTCCTAATAAAATACTTCCGGGTGGTTATGTTTTAGGAAGTACTGGTGAAAGAAATCCTAAATATGGAATGCAGGATATGATTGATTTGGTGCAAGTAGATTGGGACGGAAACATCGTTTGGAAATTTGATCATAACGAATTTATATCTGATGATGGTGAAGAACCTCAATGGATGGCAAGACAACATCATGATTATCAAAGGGAAGGCAGTACTACAGGTTATTATACACCAGGCTCAGAACCATTAGTAGATAAGGGAAATACTTTCATACTTACCCATCAAAATGTTAAAAATTCTAAAATAACTGAAAAATTACTTTTAGATGATAAGATTGTTGAAGTTACCTGGGATGGAAAGATTGTTTGGGAGTGGAGACCTAATGAGCATTTTGATGAACTTGGCTTTGATGAAAGTGCTAAAAATATACTTTATAGAGATCCTAATATGAGACCAGCAGGGGGTGGAATGGGAGATTGGCTCCATATAAATTCTATGTCACTGCTTGGGCCTAATAAGTGGTACGAGAGTGGCGATGAGAGATTTAATCCAGAAAATATTATTTGGGACAGCCGCGAAGCAAATATTTTAGCGATTATAGAAAAGAAGAGTGGCAAAATTGTTTGGAAGGTTGGTCCGTATTATGATCAAAGTGAAGAACTCAAGAAGTTAGACTGGATAATTGGACAACATCATGTACATATGATTCCAAAAGGTTTGCCAGGAGAAGGTAATATATTAATTTTTGATAATGGTGGATGGGCAGGATATGGAAGTCCAAATCCAGTAGCTCCAACAGGAAGACAAAATGCTCATAGAGATTATTCAAGAATATTAGAAATTAATCCAATTACCCTAGAAATAGTATGGCAATATACTCCAAAGGAAGCTGGCCTTATTGAGCCATTAGATTCAAGCAGATTTTATAGTCCATTTGTAAGTAGTGCTCAAAGATTACCAAACGGAAATACTTTAATAACAGAAGGTTCAGATGGTCGAATATTTGAAGTGACAGTAGATCATGAAATAGTTTGGGAATATATAAATCCATATAAAGGTGAGACTGAGATACCAAGTATGAATATGGTTTATAGGGCTTATAGAGTTCCTTATGAATGGATACCACAATTGGAGAAGCAGACTGAAGTTGAAATACAAAAAATTGATGTAAAGAATTTTAGAGTTAATGGATCAGAACCTATAGGAGCAGTAGAGGAAACAGAGGTTAAAGGGGCAAAAGGATATAATCAAAATGATGCTTTTTGCGTTATTTCTAATAGAGAATCACAATAGGTAAGTAAAAATTTAATTAAATTAACTTTAAGTACAAACTTAATTTGCATTTAAAGTTAGTTTTTTCATTAAGTTATTAATATATAGGTCACAATTTGAAATGCACATTTGACAACTCACGTATATCATTTTTAGTCAGTTCTGCTTCTTTTAGTGGACCTGACTATACCAAGTTCTTTAGCAGTTTTCATACTGGTCTATAATTTCCTGTATCATCAATATTTGAACCATCAAACACATAATTAATACCATTATCTAAGGCAATGGTATTAATCTTTGTGTATAGTTCTTTTTTGCAATAATAGCATCTATTTTTAGGATTGGCAGCAAAACCTTCGATTTCTAATCCTTCTGAAGAAATTATTATATGTTTTATTTTTTACAGATGATATTTTAGTCTCAATAGAGGTTATAACTTATTCAATCTTTTCATATTTTTCTCTAATAGCTATAGCAAGCTGATCAGTACAAGATGTACCCTTACTATTACAATTGATTCCTTTGAAGTTTTCTTCAATTTCTTCAACTGTCATTCCTTCAACGATTTTGCAGATAGCTTTAAGATTACCATTGCAGCCGCCTCCAATAAAAGTAACATTGTGAACAACATTATTATCTAAATCAAAGGATATTATTTTAGGACAAATACCGTTTGTTATATATTGATTAGACATATTAAGCCCTCCTAGCTCGTATAATTTAACATGAATATTAATTTTTTATTGAAAATAAGGATGTCTTTAAAATGATTTTTAATCATTTTAAGGCATCCATTTAAAATATAGAAGTGAATTACTTAGTTGTTTCCTCCACCCATATAGTAAAGAAATTCAACAGTATCGCCATCCTTTATAATATGTGTTCCATAATTAGCACTAGGGATGATATCTTCGTTGACTTGGACTGTTACATATTCTTGCATTTCAACGTATTCTTTTTGTAAAAGCTCGTTTACTGATACCTCGTTTTCCAAAACCGTTTCTTTTCCATTAATAATTATTTTCATAATAAATATGTCCTCCTAGAATTATTTCTTTGATTGTGCCTTAATGTACATAAAATAAATAATAGACAAGCATGCTGGCCTATTATTTTTTAATTTCGACTAAAATGTATTTCAATTTAGCCACAAACATTTAACTCATAATCAATTAATTTATTAATAGTTGGTGCTTCACCGCAAATTGCACAATTTTTATCATGATGAATATTAATTGTTCTAAAATTCATTTTTTTTGCATCAAATGTTAGCAGTTTTCCAGCTAATAAATCACCAACACCTGTAATATATTTCAAAGCTTCACTTGCTTGGATAGAACCAATTATACCACCCATAACTCCAAGAACCCCTGCTTGCTGGCAAGTTGGTACTACGTCTGGTGGCGGTGGGGTTTGGAAAACACAACGGTAGCAAGGACCTTGTCCTGGAACGTAGGTCATGGTTTGTCCTTGAAATCTAATGATTCCAGCATGTGAAAATGGTTTTTGAAGCATAACGCAAGCATCATTGATTAAAAATTTAACGGGAAAGTTATCTGTTCCGTCAATAATAAAATCATAATCTTTATCTTTTATAATATCTAAAATATTTGAAGCTGTAGCGCGTTCTTGATATGTAACCACATTAACATCTGGATTTATTGCATTAATAGTTTCTTTTCCAGAAATAACTTTTGGTTTTCCAACATCCTGAGTTGAATGAATAATTTGTCTTTGAAGATTAGATAAATCAACAGTATCAGCATCAACAAGTCCAATAGTTCCAACTCCAGCAGCTCCAAGATACATTGCAGCAGGTGCACCAAGTCCACCTGTACCAATGATTAGAACCTTACTATTTAATATTTTTTCTTGGCCTTTAACACTGACATCATCTAAAATGATTTGCCTTGAATATCTTTCAAGTTGTTCATTAGTAAAATTCATAGTTTACCACTCCTTGTAAATTTTTTACCTTGCTATAATGTTTCTGACTAAAATAGCAAGTTGATGTAAGTTTTCTTTTAAAAGATATGCACAACATCTGTTTTTCATTGCAAATTTAATACTTTCTGGTGAAACATCTTCTGACACAATGATAAAAGGTGTTTTAGGAGAAAGTTCATTTCTTATAAAAAGAGCTTGAATAGCATTAAAGTGAGGTGTTGAATTATCAGATAGAATAATATCAAATTTATTTTCTTTTAATGCATTCCTCATAGCTTCTTCACAGTATATATGCTGGCTATAAACCTCAAATCCCCCTCGTTTTAGTTCAAGAACATTTAAGTCAGCAATATATTTAAATTCTTCAATAATTAGAACACGTATATTTTTCATTATAATCTCCTTTTAGCATTTGAAAGAAAATAACTAGTCAAAGGTATCATGATATTGACTTGCTATTTTTAAATATGCCTTAACTAAATTTTACTGATTGTATTTTCAAAATCAGTAATTAAATCCTCAATATCCTCAAGTCCAACACTAATTCTAATTAAATCATCAAAAACTCCAGTATTTTCTTTGGCCATAGCTCTTATGGTTAAAATTGCACCAAAGTATCCATTAAATTGTTCAAGAGCTAAGCCATTTAAAAATGCATTAAAGGGAATAAGACAGGAACCTAGATTCTTAAATAATCCGCCTCTAAGCTTTGAATGGTAGGAAAACCTGCCAAATTTCTTCGATGTTGCTAAATTAGGATAGTGCTCAAAATCCCATTTGAAATTTCCACTATCAATAATAACTCCGCTAATTGAAATCCCACTTCCATTAATACATTTAGATGAGGAGTGAATTACTATATCAGCTCCTAATTCAGTTGGTCTAATAATAAATGGAGTTGCAAAAGTATTATCAACAATTAAAGGAATATTATAAGAATGGGCAATACGTGCAATTGCATTTATATCTACAACATTAAGTTTTGGATTACCTATGGTTTCAATAAAGATTGTTTTAGTATTTTCATTTATGAATTCTTCAAAATCCTGAAACAAAGCAATTGTTCCACCAAAAATTGCACTGCTTTAAATTATTTCATCGTCACTTTTTAGAATATTTAAATGTAAAAGAGCAGTATTATACTTCAAGCAAGCCACCCTTTACAACTGCAAGGGTATATGTTCCATCTTCATTTTTATCTACACTCAAAACTTTATGTTTTTCATTTTTTAAGCTTCGAGGTACATTTTGAATTGGTTCTCCATCGTTTAATTTTATTTCAAGAACTTGACCATTATTAAGATCTTCAAGTGCAACTTTTGCTTTTACAAAAGTTACAGGGCAGATTACATCAGTAATATCAACAAAGGAATCAGTTTTTATTTCACTCATTTTATAACCCCCTCTAGTTTTGCTTTAAGTTTGTCTATACCAACTCGGTCTAAAGTAAATTTAAATCTTTCACTTGCATTTCCATTTTCTTTGAAAAATTCCACGGTGGTATCAACAACTTTAAATAAAGTTTCCTTATCTGTGATTAAAGGAAGCAGGCTTTTTCCAGAAGCTATGTTATTTCCAAATAATCCACCAAATGAAATAATATATCCGATTTCTCCATTCCAAGCATCTGTAGGACAAGATTTAACGCATTTTCCGCAATATATACATTTATTTTCATCAAATTTAAGCTCGTTAGTTTCCTTATTAATTTCTATAGCCGTTGCAGGACATACAGCCTTACAAACCCCACAATATGTACAGGAATTTGTATCCCATTTAGGTTTTAATCCACCTTTTATACCTAGATCATTTTCTTCAGCTTTTAAGCAGTTATTTCTACAACCTGTAATGCCGATTTTAAATTTGTGAGGTAAATCCTTAGCAAAATATTTTTCATCAAGTTCCTTTGCTAAATTACTTGTTTCAATTAATCCACTTCCACAAATTGCATTACCTTGGCATGCCGTAATTGTTCGGACACGAGGACCACAAGCCCCTGGCTCTAAATTAACAGTGGCAAGTTCTGCTTTTACAGAATTAATATCCTTAAAATCTATGAATGGGATTTCAATACCTTGTCTTGATGTAAGATGAATGTAACCTTGACCATATTTATCAGCAATTTCACTTACTTTTTGAAGTTGGTTTGCATTTATTTGTCCTCCTACGCTTCGAAGTCTCAAGGAAAACTTTTCATTTTGCACTTGTCTCATAAAGCCGCCTTTTTTTAGTTCCTTATATATCAATTCGTCCATTTTGCTCCTCCTGAAATATTATCTTAGGCTTATGAATGAAAACAATAAGTCTATGATTTTATGAAGACTTATTATTTTTTTATGTGCCTAGTATACTACCAATTATAGAATGTAATAACTTTTAATTACAATAAGACTAAGTTTAGTATTATATTGGAATTTGTTTGGAAATGGATTTTTCTCAATTGACTTTAAATGGTCCTATGGTAAAATCTAATCAAATATTATAGAAAAACACTCACTAATGAACTTTGTACAAAAAAATGTAAGTTTTAGTAAAGAGTTTTTGACTAATAGAATAAATTGGTATATACTAAATTCATAGTAATCCTATTAGATTAATATGAATAAATTCAAAACAAATAATGGGAGGACGTAATTATGATTATATTTTCAAAGGATCAATTTAATGAGATTAGAGAGCATTGCATTAAAGTTTTGCCAAATGAAGCGTGTGGACTTTTGGCGGGAACTATTGATAATAGTAATAATAAAATTATTCAGAAAGTATATTTATTAAGAAATATTGATGAGAGTCCAGAACACTTTTCAATGGATATTAAAGAACAGTTTAAAGTAATAGCTGATATTAGAAGAAACGAATGGAGTTTAATTGGAAATTTTCACAGCCATCCTAAAACACCTTCAAGGCCATCAGAAGAGGATATTAGGTTAGCATTTGATCCAAATTTAAGTTATGCAATATTATCTTTAGCAGATAAAGAAGAAATTATTTTTAACAGTTTTATTATAAAAGATAATATAGTCTCAAAGGAGAAGTTAATAGTAATGGGGGGATAGCTATTAATACATCAAGCAAATCAAATAATATAGATGAGATTAAGGAAAAAACAAAACTACTTGAAAATGCAAATAATGAATTGATAGCTTTTAATTATACAATTTCACATGAGATAAAGGCTCCTGTACGTGCTATAGATGGTTATGCAAGAATTTTCATTGAGGATTATGGAAAAGAAGTTGATAGAGATGGAATTGAATTAATAAAAAGCATCAGACATATTTGTGGTGATACATTGCTGCTCATTAATAAACTTTTAGAATATATAAAGTTTGCAGATATGGAACCTAATAAAGAAACAATAGATTTAGAACAGTTGATACAATCTACCTTCAATGAATTGGTTGTTGGATATAAGGATAAGAAGAATATTCAATTAAAATTTGAGAGTAAGCTGCCAATTATATTAGGTGATAGCATATTAATGAAGCAGGTAATAATTAATTTAATTTCGAACTCACTAAAGTTTACTAGTAACAAGGATTCTGCAATTATTACGGTGGGGTATGATTTAGAAAATAACGAGAATGTATTTTATATTAATGATAATGGAGTTGGGTTTGATATGAAGTTTTCAGAAAATCTTTTTGGAATGTTTAAAAGGATGCATTCTGAAAGCGAGTTTGAAGGCAGTGGAGTTGGACTTGCTATTGTGAAGAAAATAATTCAAAAATTTGGCGGGAGAGTTTGGATTACAGGAGAAGTTGGGAAAGGTGCCTGCACATACTTTACCATCGGTGAAGAAAGCATTTTAAAATAAAATTATTAAGGCACATGAAAATAAATAACAAGTCCAAAGCTACTATGCATATTTTTCATCAGGCAAGGAAGCAAAGTGACATCATAGCAGATCTATTATGACATTTTGCTGACGCAGGATGATGGAAAATAGGCTAGCAGATAGACTTGTTATTTATTTGATTGTGCCTAAGGTAGGAGGTAAATATAAGTTGTATAAAATTCTTGCAGTTGATGATAGAGAAATATTTTTGACAGAATTAAAAAGACTTAAACTATGGGGTGAAAAAGCTGAATTTAAAATTATAGATACGGCTTCAAATGGTAAAGAAGCTCTTGAGTTTTTACGTAGGAATTCATATGACCTAGTGCTTACTGATATCAGAATGCCAGTAATTGATGGATTGCAGTTACTTAGGGAAATTCAGAAAGATAAATTATGTCCATGTGTAGTGATTTTAAGTGAATATAGTGAATTTAATTATGCTAGGCAGGGTATTGTATTGGGTGCATTTGATTATCTTGTAAAGCCTGCAAATGAAGAAACTATGACTGAATTGCTTGAACGAACAAAAATATTCTTAGATAATACTAGAAATGAGACACAAAAATCATTAAGAAATATAAGAGATACGGCTGATTTAACAAAAGATAATTCAGAATGGATGTATTTAGCAGCTGATGAGAAGCAAATTATTAAGAAATTAATTAATAAAGAAGATTATGCTCTAAAATTATTTAGCATAACCACAGAAAATATTTATAAAGCTTTATCTAATAATATAATTAAAGCCGATATCATTATAAAAAAAATGTATCACAATATTATTGCAGGAGTATATGAAAATTTTAATTGGTTGAATGATTACATAGGTATTGAATATTTTGAAACAATAGATTATGTAAATGAAGAAGATTCAAGTAATTTTATAGAATTCTATTGCACAAAGATAACATATCTTTTAGATTTCTTAAAAAAATTTTATCTTGAAGCATCTGATGAATTAATAAAAAACATTTGTGAATATATATTAAAAAATCATAACGCAGATTTAAAGCTAAAAGTTATAGCTGAAAAATTTTATATAAATAATACTTATTTAAGTAATAATTTTGCTACAAAAACAGGCACACGATTTAATGATTATGTGACTATGGTTAAGATGGCAAGAGCCAGGTATTTGTTAATTAACACCCAGCTAAAGACTTATGAGGTTGGATATCAGCTTGGTTATCATGATATTAATTATTTCTCAAAATTATTTAAAAAATATTATGGAGAAAATCCATCAGAATATAGAGTTAATCTGAAAGATAAGGAAAATTAAGATAAGGACTAAAATAAGATTATAAGAATATAAATCTTATTTAGTCCTTATTTCTTCAGAAATAATACTAGCATATTAATACAATAAGATAAAATTACTGCTCTTCTAATTTGATTGTGGAAACAAATATCACCAATAATAAAAATGAAGGAATACATTGAAGTAAATCTTCATTTATTGTATTTAGAATACCACCCATTAGAACCAACATCATGAATTTAACCAGATCTGATATAGTTTTCAATGTTTCTAAGATTTTTCTACTAATTTATCCCTATTACTTAAGAAATTCGATAAAAGAGTGAAGAATTTCGTATGGAGACTCTTTAATAAAGTCTTTATAATTAAGCATGTAAACGAAAAACAAATAAATCAATTAAATAATCTATTGATTTATTGATATTTGTTTAAGAGGATTTATATGAAATATGGAGGGGTAAAGATGAAAAGGTTTAAAAAATTATTACCAATAGTTATGTCAGTGGTAGTTGTAGCAGCTACAATGGCAGGATGTGGAGCAAGTAAAAGTGGTGGTTCTGGAGCTGATACAAGCAAAAAAGCAGACAGCTCAAAAGTTTTAGTTGGTTCTGCAATCTATAAGTTTGATGATACATTCATGACAGGTGTTCGTACTTCAATGGAAGGACAAGCAAAAGAAAAAGGGTCAACTATTGAATTAGTGGATTCACAAAATAAGCAACCTACTCAAAATGAGCAAGTTGATACATTTATTACAAAAGGTGTAAACGCTTTAGCTATAAATCCAGTTGATAGAACTGCAGCAGGTCCAATTATAGAAAAAGCTAAAGCTAAGAAACTTCCAGTGGTATTCTTAAACCGTGAACCAGAAAAGGCTGATATGGATAGCTATGATAAAGTTTGGTATGTAGGTGCTAAAGCTGAACAATCAGGAACTCAATCAGGTGAAATTATATCTGATTATTTCAAAGCACATCCAGAAGCTGATAAAAATAAAGATGGAGTAGTACAATATGTAATGCTTCAAGGTGAACCAGGACATCAAGATGCAACTCTTCGTACAGAATATTCTATAAAAGCTATAGAAGCTGCTGGACTTAAGACACAAAAGCTTGCAGCAGATACAGCAATGTGGGACAAAGCAAAAGCAACTGACCTTATGAAAGCATTTATTACAGGTCAAGGTATTGATAAGATAGAAGCTGTTCTTTGTAACAACGACGATATGGCTCTTGGAGCAGTAGAAGCTTTAAAAGCTGAAGGATATAATAAAGGTGATGCAGCTAAATACATCCCAGTAGTTGGAGTAGATGCAACAGCACCAGCATTACAAGCTATGAAAGAAGGATCACTTCTTGGAACAGTTTTAAATGATGCAGAAAACCAAGGTAAGGCTACTGTAAATATTGCTATAGCAGCAGCTCAAGGTAAAGAAATTAATAAAGAAAACATTGGTTATGATGTAACTGATGGAAAATATGTATGGATCAACTATGTAAAAGTTACTCAAGAAAACTACAAAAACTATATGAAATAAGCTATACCCAACATTAAAACTATATAGGGATGTGAAATTTTTAAAATTCTCATCCCTAATTTATTATTTGTAAAGGAGGATGGTTGTATGGGGGAATATGTACTGGAGATGAATAATATAACCAAGGTATTTCCAGGCGTAAAAGCATTAGATGGTGTTTCATTAAAAGTTCGTAAAGGTAGTGTCCATGCACTAATGGGAGAAAATGGTGCTGGAAAATCAACCTTAATGAAATGTCTTTTTGGTATTTATCATGAAGATGGTGGAGAGATCATATTAGACGGAAATAAAATGGAGATAAATAGTTCAAAACAGGCATTAGATTTAGGAGTATCAATGATACATCAAGAATTGCACCCAATTCGTTTCCGTCCAGTTATGGAAAACATTTGGCTAGGTAGATTTCCTATGAAGGGAATTGCAGTAGATAAGAAAACAATGATTAAAAAAACAAAGGAATTATTTAAGGAAATAGAACTTGATATTAATCCAGAAGTATTAGCTGGAACACTTTCATCATCAAGTCTTCAATTAGTTGAAATAGCTAAAGCTGTTAGTTATAATTCAAAAATTATTATTATGGATGAGCCAACCTCATCATTAACTGAAAATGAAACTAAGCATTTATTCAAGATAATAAAGCAATTACAAAATAAGGGATGTGCAATTATATATATATCCCATAAGATGGAAGAAATTCTTAAGATATCAGATGAAGTAACAATTATGAGAGATGGTCAATATGTGGGAACTTGGCCAGCCAAGGAACTTACAACGGACTTAATTATAAATCGTATGGTTGGTCGTGATATGACAAATAGATTTCCACCAAGAACATATACACCAAGTAAGGATGTAGTGCTAAAGGTAAAAGATCTTAGTTCTCCAGCTCCTAAATCCTTTCAAGATGTAAATTTTGAATTATGCAAAGGTGAGATATTGGGAATAGGTGGACTTGTTGGTGCGCAACGTACAGAATTAGTAGAAGCGTTATTCGGGCTTCGTGAAATACAATCCGGAACCATAGAGAAGGACGGAAAAATAATTAAAATTAAGACTCCAAGGGATGCAAAGGAAAATGGTTTAGCACTGTTAACTGAAGAAAGACGTGCAACTGGAATATTTGGAATACTTTCAGTATTAGATAATACCGTAATTGCAAGCCAAAAAGATTATGCAAAAGCGGGTGTACTGCAAGATAGTCCAAGGTACAAGGCAGCTAAAAAGTCTAATGAAGAATTAAGAACTAAAACACCAAGTATGGAACAATTAATTAAGAATCTTTCAGGAGGAAACCAACAAAAGGTTTTAATTGCACGTTGGCTTCTTACAAATCCAGATATTCTTATATTAGATGAGCCAACTAGAGGAATAGACGTTGGAGCTAAGTATGAAATTTATTCTATCATGCATGAATTGGTTAAGAAGGGTAAGTCGATTATAATGATTTCTTCTGAAATGCCTGAATTACTTGGAATGTCAGATAGAGTTATGGTTATGTGCGAAGGAAAGGTTACTGGAATTCTAAATCAAAGTGAAGCAGATTCAGTAAAGGTTATGAATCTTGCAACAAAATTTATGCAATAAAAGTTATCTCCTTTATCAAGTGAAGCTTGATTCAGGTGGGGAACCCACGGCTGAATCTTAGTTGAACTTATACCCTCAAGGGGTACAATGTACAGGAGCGTACAGCTGTTAACGACTGCTTAAAGAAGTAGGAATATTACGGATGCTAGCTATCGGATCAATAGATTGTAGTAACAAATGATTTTTAGTAGGAGAAAGAAAGTGAGGTATATAATATGAATGGGGAAAAGATAGTTTCGCGAAAAGACTTTGGAAAAATATTTTTAGGTATTGGTGCTCTTTTTGTGGCTTTAGGAATTGTATTTAATTTTATTTTAGATCCAGATGTATTTTATGATTTACCAATTTACATAGATGGAATTGGTATAGCATTGCTTATATATGGAGGAAAACAGTTTTTGGATAAGAATAATGCAGATATGGAGGTTATTTTTTCTAATAAAACTGTAAAGAACTTTTTAACAGATAATGCAATTATTATAGCATTATTGCTACTAGTAGTGGTAATTATGGTAATCCAACCACGTTTTATGCAATATGCTGTATTTCTTGATATTTTAACACAATCATCAACAAGAATGATTGTTGCTCTTGGTATCTGTTTCACACTACTTATTGCAGGTACTGACTTATCAGCAGGACGTATGGTTGGACTCGCAGCTGTAGTATCAACTTCAATGTTACAAAACCCAGACTATGCTAATAGATTCTTCCCTGATATGCCACAATTAGCAGTTATTATCCCTATATTAATAGCAATAGCTGCATGTGCTATATTTGGAATACTTAATGGTTTCTTAGTTGCTAAATACGATATGCATCCATTTATAGCAACATTGGCATCGCAAGTTATAGTATATGGTGTGACTTCTTTATACTTCGATTTACCTCCAAATAAGTCACAACCTATTGGTGGTATCCGTCAAGATTTTATTGACATTGGACAAACAAAGTTATTTCAAATAGGAAGTTTTCCAGGAATATCAATTCTAGTTCCAATTGCGGTTGTATTCATAATTTTGGTTTGGTTTATTCTAAATAAAACTGTTTTTGGTAAGAATGTATATGCAATCGGAGGTAATCGTGAAGCAGCTGTAGTTTCTGGTGTTAATGTATTCGTAACTATCATGGGAATATTCATCTTTGCATCACTTTTATATGGTGTAGCAGGTGTACTTGAAGCAGCTAGAACGGCCGGTGCAACAAACAACTATGGTAATGGTTATGAACTTGATGCAATTGCAGCCTGCGTAGTTGGTGGTGTTTCACTAAATGGTGGTGTTGGTAAAGTAGGCGGAATCGTGGTCGGAGTATTAATCTTCACTGTTATTCAATATGGATTACAATTTATTGCAGTAAGTCCTATGTGGCAACAAGTTATCAAAGGTGTAATAATCGCAGTTGCAGTTGCAATTGACCTTGCAAAATATAGAAGAAAATAAAATTTAGAAATGTTTATATAAAGTACAGATAAATCTATGTGTTTAAAAGCAGAAGATTTGTCTGTATTTTTATTGTTTAAAATTAGCAAATGGAAATGTTTGCAATTACACTAGAAATAATATAATACTTAATGTATAATAGTATCTGAATCTTGTAAGATATTACTAATAATTTTGGTTATTATTATATTATAAAGTAAAACTTTTCGGGTAGAGTTTTGCACTCCAGCCGAATTTAGTCGAGTTTATGCCCTCAGAGGGTATCACATCTAGAAGCATGCAACCGTTATCTACCACTTAAGCAGATAAGTGAAAGTCCAAATTTATGATTTGATGATGGTCGTTTACTCTGTGAGTACTCATCTGACTTTAGTAAGAGGCGTTACATATATAGAGGGAATTCTTGGGTGACAAGTATTGAATAAAGGTAAAATCCTTACACAGCTAGTTTAGGTGATAATTATATTTATAATAGTTAATTCATCTATTTGGAGGAGATTAAATGAGCTTATATAGAATTATGATAGTAGATGATGAAGAAGAAATTAGACTTGGAATTATAAAAAAAATTGATTGGGAATCTAACGGATTTATAGTAGTTGGAGATGCAGAAAACGGACAAGATGCTCTCGAAAAAGCAGAGAAACTTCAGCCTGATGTTATAATGACTGACATAAAAATGCCTTTTATGGATGGCTTGGAACTAGGGAAGAAACTTGTAGAGTTAATGCCTTCTACAAAGATAATTGTATTTTCAGGGTGTGATGATTTCGAGTATGCACATAAAGCCATAAAAATTAATGTAGTAGAATATGTTCTGAAACCGATTAACTCCATTGAACTTACTGAAGTATTAGTAAGATTAAAAGAACAATTAGATCGTGAATATAATGAAAAAAGAAATCTCGAGACACTTTATAAGTATTATGTTAAAAGTTTGCCGGTAATTAGGGAGCAATTTCTAGTTGGGGCAATAGAAGGAAAAATAAATGAAGGCCAATGGAATGAACAGGCTGAAAATTTGGGGATAGATTTTAAGTATGAAAATTTTGCTGTAGCATTAATCCATGCTGATGGCAAAATAAATATTGAAGAAAGTGAAAGTAATATGTCAATTCAAAATGAATTAACATTAACACCTATTTCAATAAAAAAAATTATTGATGAGAATATGGACAAATACTGTAAGTTTGTCAGTTTCCTCTATTCTAATATGGTTGTAGTTATAGGGAATTTGCAAAATAAGGAAGATATATTGCTATTTATAAAAGGAATTAATGAAGTTTGTAAAATATATAAGCGTATTATGAATTTAACTATATCATCTGGAATAGGATACGTTTATAATAACACTTCAGAAATACGTTACTCCTATAGAAGTGCCCAAAGTGCTTTAGATTATAGGTTTGTTCTTGGCACAGGAAAAGCTATATATATTGATGATGTCGAGCCAGATAATTCTATTCAGCTTCAATTTGATGAGCAAGAAGAGCGAGCAATGCTAAATGCTATTAAGATATCCTCTGAGGATGAAATTGCAATAACAATCGAGAATTTATTTAAGAAGATAGAAGATTTGCTCTTACCATTTAATCAATATAGAATTTATTTTATGGAGATAATCACTTCTATTCTGAAACTTGTTCAAACATATAATTTAGATGTTGAAGAACTTTTTGGCAAGAATTTTGATTGTTACAGTTTCTTGGAAGGGTTTAATTCTATAAATGAAGTAAGAGAGTGGTTTGTCCAAAAAGCTGTTAAGGTGAATATTTATATAAAGAGAGAACGTATAAATTCATCAATGCTGCTTATTGAAAAGGCAAAGCAATATATAAAAGATAATTATAGTGATTATGATGTTTCAGTAGAGAAACTTTGTTCAGAGCTTCATGTTAGTCCAACGTATTTTTCCACAATATTTAAACGTGAAACAGGAATGAATTTTGTAAATTACCTCACGACGCTTCGTTTAGAAGAAGCAGTAAAACTTTTAAATACTACTGATGATAAAACATATATGATAGCGGAGAAAGTGGGATACCCAGAGGCTAACTATTTTAGTTATGTTTTTAAAAAGAAATTTGGAGTATCGCCATCAAAGTATAGAAAGAATTGAGTTGATTTACTATGCTTAAATTAATAAGAGCAAGTGTACAAAGGATTGTTGGATATTTTAAAAACGCAAGTATACAGCATATAATATCAATCTCATTTACAGGGATTGCAGTTATAGGAATGATTGTTGTTGGGGGGGCGCTATATTTACGTTTTATTAATTCTACTGAAGATATGGTATCAGAGAATAATAAGTCCATGTTGGATCAAGTGAACTTGAATTTAGATAACTATTTAAGAAATATGATGAAGGTATCAGATGCAACTTACTATAATGCAATAAAGAAGAAAGATTTGGCATCTGATAGTATAGATAAAGAATTGGACTTATTGTATGAAACCAATAAAGATTCGCTTATCAGCATATGTGTTTTTTCACAAAATGGTGAAGTTGTAGCAGCATCTCCTGTTGTTCAGCTTAAAACCTCGGTTGATCCGAGGGAAAATGATTGGTTTACTATAGCAGGAAATAAGAAAGAAAATCTGCATTTTTCAACACCCCATGTCCAAAACCTATTTCAGGATCCAGACTCTAAGTATCGTTGGGTTGTATCGTTAAGCCGTGCGGTTGAGCTTACAAATAATAAGAAGACCACATCTGGTGTTTTATTAGTTGATATGAATTTTAGCGGAATTGAACAGATTTGCAAAAATGTAAATATGGGCAAGTCTGGATACGTATATTTAATCGATAGAGAAGGAGAAATAATATATCATCCTAGGCAACAGCTAATTTATTCTAATTTGATTGAAGAGAATAATAAAGCTGAGGCGGATTATGAGGATGGAAATCATGTAGAGACATTTCAAGGAGAAAAAAGGCTAGTTACAGTAAAAACTGTTGGTTATACAGGGTGGAGAATTGTAGGGATTACTCCGATGCTAGATATTACTTCAGATTATTCTCAGATGAGCATATTTGCAGTGTTTATTATGACTTTTGCTATTTTCATTCTTGTGTTTCTTAATATGTTTGTTTCTTCTCGTATTGCAAATCCTATAAGATCACTAGAGAAATGCGTGAAAAAACTTGAAAATGGTGTGAAAGATGTAGATATATCAGTTAGAGGCTCGTATGAAGTTCAACACTTGGGGAAAGCAATAAAATCTATGGTGAACCAGATGCATATACTTATGGAAAATATAATGATTCAACAAGAATCAAAAAGGAAAAGTGAACTGAATGCACTTCAAGCACAAATTAATCCACATTTTTTGTATAACACACTAGACTCTATTATATGGATGATAGAAAATGAAAATTATGATGGAGCTATTACAATGGTAACAGCTTTAGCTAAGCTTTTTAGAATAAGCTTAAGTAAAGGAAAAAATATAATAACAGTAAGAGATGAAATTGAACATGCCCGTAATTACTTAACAATTCAAAATATACGTTATAAAAATAAATTCACATATAGCATTGAGGTAGAGGAAGAGACTCTTGATTTGGCAAGTATTAAGTTGATAATTCAACCATTAATCGAAAATGCTATTTATCATGGAATGGAGTTTATGGGAGGCGATGGAGAAATTTTAATAAAAGCATATGCTAAGGAAGATAATCTATATATAGATGTAATAGATAATGGACTTGGTATGTTGCAGGAAGTAGCCGATACTCTTTTGACTAATGAAAGTAGGATCGAAAAGAAAAGTTCAGGTATTGGACTAAAGAATGTTCATGAAAGAATACAGTTATATTTTGGGACGAGCTATGGCCTTGAAATATACAGCGAACCAGATGAAGGCACAACAATTCGTATTCATATGCCAGTTAAGGAGTATAGTAAAATTAAAAAAGAGGAGGAATTAAGATAGTGAGAAAGAGAAGAAAGCAAACATTTTTTGTTGTGTTATTATTACTAATGCTATCATTCCTGCTCCTTTTAAGTGATACATTATGGCATGAAAAGGATAAAAAAATTTATAATATCTCAGTTGTAACTAGAGGGAAAAATAGTGAAAGTTTAATGATAATGAAACAAGGCATAGATCAAGCTGCTTCGGAGATGAATGTAAATATAAGTTTTATTACTCTATCAGAAGAAAATAGCACCCTTGAACAAACTGAACTTATTTCTCGGGAAATTAAAAATAAAGCAGATGCCATAATTATATCACCAGTAGATTATGAAAAAATGGCGGAACCTATAGAAGAGGCAATGAAGAAGGTACCAGTTATATTATTTGAATCATCTGTTAAATCGGACCAGATATTACCAAGCATTTCTTGTGATAATTATAAACTTGGAGTTAGTTTAGGTGAGGAAGTAACAAGGAATGGAAATGGCATTAGTACTATTGCTATCGTAAAAAATAATTTAGAGTGTAGCAGTATAAAGGAGCGATATGATGGATTTATGAGTGTCATGCAAAGAACAAAAAACAATTGTATGTTATGGGAAATATCTAATGATAAACAGCAGAACTATTATACTGGAGCTAAAAAATTATTAGAAGACAATAAGGCTGATGTAGTGGTGGCATTTGATACAGGTATATTAGAAAGTATTTCTCAAGTAAAAAAGGATTTAGCAAATACAAATAAAGAAAAGGCGAATATTGAAATCTATGGAACAGGAAGTACGAGTAAAATTATATCGTTTTTAGAAGATAGAGTGATTAATGCGACTGCTATTCAAAATGAATTTAATGTGGGGTATTTGAGCGTAAAAACAGCAGTAAATAAAATTAATGGAAATAAAATAGATAAAAATACTATTTCTTCTACCGTAATTAATAGGAATAATATGTATTCTGAAGAAAATCAAAGATTACTGTTCCCATTTGTTAGATAGATATTACTTCAAAGACTAATATTTTACCTTAATGTTTTAAATTTTGGTACCTAACAAGATCATATGGCGGGGGGATTTTGAGTGAAATTGATTAAGAGGTTATGTGGAATTTTGACAACGACATTAATTGTTAATTCATTAGCAGCATGTAATGTAAATGTAAATGTTGGAAATAAGAATACCTATATTAAAGAGATAAAAATAGGTGTAACGTTATATAAGCAGGATGATGTTTTTGTATCAACAATTACTAAAAATCTTGAGGAGATAGCAAAGGAAAAAGAGAATGAGGGGAAATATAAAATAATAATTAATATTGTAGATGCAAAGGGAAGCTTGATTAATCAAAGTAACCAAGTAGATAAATTTGTAGCGCAAAACTATGATGTTATTTGTGTTAATATGGTTGACAGAACGGCAGCCTCCATGATTATTGATAAAGCAAAGTCAGCAAACATTCCAGTTGTTTTTTTTAACAGAGAACCTGTGGAAGAAGACATGGAAAGGTGGAATAAGCTTTATTATGTTGGAGCTCAGGCAGAACAATCAGGTGAGTTACAAGCAGGAATAATAATGAATGCATATGAAAAAGATAATAGAATTGTAGATAAAAATGGAGATGGAAAAATTCAATACGTAATGCTTGAAGGAGAACCGGGTCATCAAGATGCTCTAATTAGAACAGAGTATTGTATAAAAACTTTAACTCAAAAGGGAATTGAGTTAGAAAAACTAGCTGATGACACAGCAAATTGGCAGAATGCTCAGGCAAATACAAAAATGACACAATGGATTAAAAATTTTGGTAATAAAATAGAAGTTGTTTTTTGTAATAACGACGATATGGCCCTTGGAGCTATACAGGCATTAGAAAATTCAGGTTTGACAGAAAAGCCGCTTGTTGTAGGAATTGATGGATTGCCTAAAGCGTTGGAAGCAGTGAAAAATGGATTAATGATTGGTACTATTATTAATGATTCGAAAAAACAGGCAAGTGCAATTTTTAATATTGCTTATACACTGGCTACCAATGGAGATGTGAATTCTGTAGAAGGATTAGAAAAAGGAAAATATATTAAAACCCCACATACTCAGGTTACAAGTGAAAATGTAGATTTATACTTAGAAAATAAGAAATAACTATAGATAAACAATACGAGACTTAGATTTATGAGGTAATTTGCCGAAAGGGAGTAGACTCTGTTATTCAATAGATTGAACGTCTGATTTTCCATATCTTGATGTATAAAAAAGAATTTATCACATCCTTCTATATATGTAGAAAGTTAAATAACGAACGATGATATCTAAATATAGAATTATACCTAGTTATTAAAGTTAAGGTTATATGAAATTTTTAAAATTTGTATAACTTTTACTTTTGGATTAGCGTATAGTTCTATTTTTTGGTTATGAGACTTAAATACTTGAGTCATTAGATAAACATGTCTGAAAATTTACGAAAACTTTAAATTGATATCTTAACTAAGAATTGTGCAATCTATTGGAATTTAGTATTAATGATAAGTATAAACTTATATATTAGATGCATAATAAAATTATAAGTAATTTAGAGAATCATAATACATGAGTTTAATAATTTATCCTAGTAAAAGAAGAAAATATGACTTATTCTGATCAAGTATATTTGACGAGACAGGAGTTTAAATTCGGATTCCTCATAAGGAGTATATGATAACTAATTAAATAATTAAATTCAAATCGCAAGATTTCGATTGAAAGATACTGGAGGGTAAGAATGAAGAAATTTATAAGAGTTTTAACATTCACTATATTTTTTATAATAATAACTAATATAACTAGTCATTATAAAATGACATATGGTAGTGTAAATGAGGAAAAGCCTGTTAGAATAAGTATATTAATACGTACTTTAGAGGATCCATACTCTGTATTGCTTAAACAAAGCTTTGAAGAAATTCAAAAGAAAAACGAAGGTAAAGTTGAAATGACTTTTTATGACTGTAAAGACAATCAAGCAATACAAAATCGAAACCTTGATTTAGTACTTAAAAGCGATAGTGCAGATTTAATACTATTAAATTTAGCAGATTCTAAAGGATCGCAATATATCATAGACAAGGCGAAGCAAAGCAATATGCCAATAGGTTTATTTAATATAGAGCCGCCTAGCATAGATGCTGTAAGATCTTATAACAAAGCTTATTTTGTGGGAACAAATTCAGCAGAAGCGGGAATACTTCAGGGAAAGATCCTTGTTAATGAATGGAATAAACGTAAAAAAGATATAGATAAAAACGGTGATAATATATTGCAATATGTTATGTTAACTGGACCTCGTGATAATTTGGAGGCAATTGGTAGAACCAAATATTCTGTTTTAACTTTAAATGATGCAGGTATAAGAACACAAGAAATTGCTTTAAGAGTATGTGATTGGAAGGAAGATTTAGCTAGAGATGCTATGGAACAAGTATTTTTACAAAATGGTGATAAAATTGAAGCGATAATAGCTAATAACGATGCGATGGCAATTGGTGCAATTGAAGTGTTACAAAAGTATGGTTATAATAAAGGCGGTAACAGTAAGATGATACCGGTTGTAGGTGTAGATGCTATTCCGGAAGCTCGTGAGTTAATTAAACAAGGTGTTATGACAGGCACTGTTTTGCAGGATGCTAATGAAATGGCTCAAGCGACTTATGATATTGGATTAAATCTAGTTTTTGGCAGACCACCACTTGAGGGCACTAAATATACATTTGATGAGACAGGAGTTGCAGTTCGTATACCTTATAAAGAATATATAGCGAGTAGTTAAAATATTATTAAGAATAATTATAGTAAAATTTTAAAATCATGTCTAGAAAAGTAAGGAGGGATTGAAGGAAGATGTTTAAAAAGGTATTAAAGTTTATTGGACTTTTCGTTATTATGGTTACAATAATGTTAAGCTATAGTGAAAATTTAGCGGAGGCTGATATGCGACTTACTGAGGGGAAAATTATTAATGTAGGAGTATTATTATATAGATTTGACGATGATTATATTTCTTTTGTGCGTCAAAGCCTAGAAAAAATTCAAAAGGAAAATGAAGGTAAAGTCCAATTTACTTTTTTTGATGGAAAAAATCAACAATCAATTCAAAATAAAACTCTTGATGTATTACTTGAAAAAAACAATATGGATCTTTTATTGGTAAACTTAGTAGATACTAATAGTACACGAGATGTAATAAATAAAATTAAAGAGAAAAATATTCCTGGAATTTTGTTTAACAGGGAACCAGTTTCTATAGAAGCTATTAAATCCTATAATAAATCGTACTACATAGGAACAGAAGTAGCTGAAGCTGGTGTGCTTCAAGGAAAAGTTATTACGAATGCTTGGAATAGCAACGAGCCACCAATAGATAAAAATAATGATGGAATATTACAATATATTATGTTGATGGGAGAAAGTGATAATCTTGAAGCAGTTACAAGGACAAAATATTCTATATTATCAATTAATAATTCAGGAATAAAAACACAAGAACTTGCTTTAAAGGTTTGTAATTGGAATAAAGATGAAGCTAAAAGTGCTACAAAAGCATTACTCTCACAACTTGGAAATAAAGTTGAAGCAATAATTGCGAATAATGATTCTATGGCAATAGGTGCAATTGAAGCGTTGCAAGAGTATGGTTATAACAAAGGGGATAAAACTCAAACAATAACAGTGGTTGGAGTGGATGCGATACCAGAAGCCCAAAAATTAATAAAGGAAGGGATTATGGCAGGTTCTGTACTTCAAGATCCTGATGCTTTAGCTAAAGCACTTTATAAAGTTGGAACTAATCTAGTTTATAATAGAAATTCTCTTTATGATACAGAATATAAATTTGATGAAACAGGAGTTTCAATCCGTCTTCCATATAAAAAATATATGCCTCAATAATTGTTTTTGTATAAAATGTAAAATAATTAGCTTTACAATATCATAAAGTTAAATTAGTATATAAATTAATAAAATATTCACAAATAAAAAAAGCAGCTATGCTGCAATCAAGAACTTTTCATAAATAAAATTATAAGGATGTGGGGCTAAAAATGAGTAAATTAGAACAAATAATTACGTATAACAAAAACTTTATACATAATAAAGAATATGAAGAATACGTAACAACTAAAATACCAAAAAAGAAAATGGTAATATTATCTTGCATGGATACTAGACTAACAGAATTATTACCAAAGGCAATGAACATTAAGAATGGTGATGCTAAAATCATCAAAGATGCAGGAGCGACTGTTATGCATCCATTTGGAGGGGTAATGAGAAGTATATTAGTTGCAGTGTATGAATTTGGAACAGAAGATGTTTTTGTAGTAGGACATCATGGTTGTGGAATGAGTAATTTAGACACAAAAAGTCTAGTTAATAAAATGATAGACAGGGGCATACAAGAAGAAACCATATCAACGTTAAACAATGCAGGTATAAATGTTGAAGGATGGCTTCATGGATTTGAATCAGTTGAAGAATCTATAAAAGAAAGTGTTAAGATGATTAAAAATCACCCATTAATGCCAAAGGATGTGAAAGTCCATGGTTTGATTATATCTCCAGATACAGGAGAATTAGAAATAATAATAAATGGTAGTGAGATTAAATAAAGTATTAAATGCCCTTAGATAATCTAAGGGCATTAATAATTAAATTTTAAGTTTCCAAGATGTGTTTCCAATATCTTTTAGGCATCATTCTAGACTGAAGTTTTAAATTTTTCCGTTCCTCAATAGTTGTTGATTTAAAGTAAGTTTTCCAAAGCGTTGAATATTCATCACTATGAGATTTAAGTTCCTCATAGCTTTGATTATCCATATGAATTATTTCATAGGAGGACTTATTGTATATTAAAGCCTTCTCTCTTGAAATATCATGAATTATAAAATATTCTTCTGGATATCTACTTTTAAAGTGGTCGCCAAGAAGTTCTAGAATGTCATTATCAGGCTCGATTGAAGAATATAAAAACTTATCATCTATATAATTAAATCTAACAAAGCCCTCAAATCTATGGCTTTCCAATGAAACTCGTCTATTTATATTATCTACGTGTCTTATTATATCTATATTAAGAAAACTATGAACATCATGCCCGAGTTTAAATGCTGCTTTCAAATATTTAAAAATAATCATAGCTTTTTCTTCAGTGCTACTTAAATATACTAGATATATCTTTTTTAAAGCTAGAAAATCTATTTTGTTTATTATTGCATCTTTTACTTTCTTAAATTTGTCTTTTTCAGTAGATATATCGATAATATTCCCAAGCAAAAGGGGAGTGTTCGATTCATTTCTTCCATAGATAGATGTAGGACTATCTTTAGAATAAAAACCATAATATATTGAAGTCAATAAACCTTCGAAAGTATCATCATATATGTAGATATTCATAATTAAAACTCTCCGCTTATAGAAGTAAATTTATCATTTATTAGTGAAATATTATGCTCAGGTAACAACAGATTAGGCTTATTAGATATATTATTTAATTTATCTAATGAAGTATTAATTTCTTTAGGAATTATAATGCCTGATGGCATAGTTTTTTCTTCTAAAGGATACATATCGAAAAAAGACAATTGATTAGGATTTAAATTTACACCTTTAGGAACATTTTGCTCTAGAAGTTTGTTTTTTATTTTGATATCATCGAATAAAACATCACCATAATATTTCCCACTGCAAGTAATAAAGTATTTTGCTCTTTTGAGAGTCACTCGTATATTTCTCAAATCTTCAAAAGTTAAATTGTGAACTCTTCTGATTTTTAGAATCTTTTTGGCAGAAGTTACTCCTATACCAGGTATACGTAATAATTTTTCGTAGGAAGCTTTATTAATTTCTATTGGAAATTCGGTTAAATTTGACAAAGCCCAATGGGTTTTAGGATCAAAATTTAAATCAAAATTATCATTTTCGTTCTTTAAAAGTTCATCAGCTTTAAAACCATAATATCTAAGCAGCCAATCTGCTTGATATAATCTATGTTCTCGAAGCATAGGAGGATGAGTTATGTCAGGAAGAAGTTTATTATCTTTTATAACAGGAACGTAAGCAGAGTAATAAACCCTTTTTAAACTAAAGTTATTATAAAGAGCTTCAGAAAGCTTTATTATTTTTCTGTCACTTTCAGGAGTAGCTCCTACAATTAGTTGGGTGCTTTGACCGCCAGGAACAAACAAGGGAGTACTTTTTATACTTTTTTTCATCTCACCATAGTTAATTATGGAATTTTTAATAGTCTTCATGGGACTTAGAATTTTATCCTTACTTTTTTGAGGAGCTAAAAGTTTCAGGCTGTCACTTGATGGAAGCTCTATATTTACACTCATTCTATCTACATATGTACCAGCCTTTTCAATTAATACCTCATCTGCACCTGGAATCGCTTTAAGATGAATATATCCATTAAACTTTTTTTCTTCGCGCAGCTTTCTAACAGTTTGTAGTAAAAGTTCCATTGTATGATTGGGATTATTAACAATGGCAGAGCTTAAAAACAACCCTTCAATATAATTACGTTTATAAAAATTAACTGTAAGATCGCAAACTTCATCTGGGGTGAAACTGACTCTTAAGAAATCATGTGATAATCCGTTGATACAGTATTTGCAATCAAAAACGCAGTCGTTTGAAAGTAATATTTTAAGCAAAGAAATACAGCGTCCATCAGGGGTAAAGCTATGACAGATGCCGCTTTCAGATGCATTCCCAATTCCATTATTAGAATTTTTTCTCTTTGATCCAGAAGAAGAACAAGAGACATCATATTTTGCTGCATTAGATAAAATTTTTAATTTGCTCATTAAATCCATACATTACACTTCCTTGAAATAAAAAATATATAAGTTTTAAGGAATAGTATCCTCGAACATATATTCGTAATAATATTATATACGAATATATGTTCTGGTGCAACGGGGTATTAATATTTTGTGAAACTTTTAATAAAACTTAAGTGGTGTAAGACTTTTTTATTAAGACGCAAAATAAAATTAGATACATGCTTGCACAATAACATGTATCTAATTTATTTTGGTTCATACGTAAAATTAAGTTACGATAATTTATATTTATTTTAAGCAGGACCTACAGTATCACGCTCAATCAAGGAGTTCATAAGTATTATTCGCTTACTGTATGAATTGTCATACTCTATTTTTTCTATTAACAACATTGCGGCATTTGTTCCAAGAAGAAACATGTTTTGATCAATTGTAGTCAGTTTCGGTTCTACAAATTTACTTAAGTCAATATTATCAAATCCAATGATTGATAATTTTGAAGGCACGTCTAAATTCAATTTCTTACAAGCATTGAGAACACCAACAGCCATAAGATCATTACAGGCAAAAACTGCAGTTGCAGATGTAGTTTTTAGGATATCTAAGAACATATTAAGAGTATTATCCACAGTCTCGCTGCTATTACCATTGCCGATGTTGATAATATTTTCGGGTTTATAATTATTTAATTCTTGCATTATTTCTCTATAAACTTTTTCTTTTACATCGTAAGAATAACTATCTTTTCCTCTAACAAATAGGATGTCTTTGTGATTGTTATCTATGAGATGATTCAAAGCCATATTTGCACCCATAGCTTCATCATTAATCACTGATGAAATATTATTAGATACTGAGTACCCATTTACAAATACAAGGGGAGTTTGCTTTGAAATATTATGATAAAATTTAGATTTTACATTTTCTGTATTAGGGTCTATAACAATTATTCCAGATACATTCCTAGATAATAAATTATTTATACATGTTTGTTCATCATCTTTATCATTATTACTACAAGCTAAAACTAAAGACAAAGAGTTGAGTTTTAAGCTATTTTCAATGCCATTAATAACCTCAGGGAAAAACATATTATTAATACTAGGAACTACAACACCTATAGTAGCTGACTTTTGCTGCGTAAGTTCACGTGCCTGCATATTAGGAATATATTTTAGTTCATCTATTACTTCTAATACCTTTTTTTTGGTTTCTTCCTTTACAGGGTAGTTTCCATTCATTACTCTTGAAACTGTTGCCACAGATACGTTTGCTTTTTTAGCCACATCTACTATAGTTATCTTCATAATTATTCCACCTTACAATATATTTATAAATTTATCAAAAGCAGCTAATCCTAATTCATTCCTTTTGAAAACACCTGCATGACATAATACTTCCAAGAATTTTAAGCCGACTTCTTCTTTTAATAATTCATCAACATTTTCCTTGGATATGTTAACATGCTTTTGTAAAAGGTATTTATACCAATCAGAATGTTTTGCTACCATTTCATCATCTGAAATATCAGCTTTTCTATTAATTAAATAATCCTTTAGGGAATTTAATTCCTCCTTAAGTCTTGCAGGAAGAACTGCAAGCCCCATAACTTCTATTAATCCTATATTTTCTTTCTTAATATGATGTACTTCATCATGAGGATGGAAAATACCAAGAGGATGTTCATCGCTAGTTCTATTATTTCTTAAAACTAAATCAAGTTCATACTTACCATCTCTTTTTCTTGCAATAGGAGTTATAGTGTTATGTGGTTCTTCGTTTGAATGGCTCATTATATCTACAGATTCATCAGAATAACCTCTCCAAGAAGACAAAATATGTCCTGCTAAATCTAGTATTTTATCTTTATTAGTACCTGAAATTCTAACAACAGACATAGGCCACTTAACTCTTCCGACTTCAATATCTTCGTAATTTTTTATAGTATATGTCTTTTCTATAGGGGCTTCTTCCATGGCAAAAGTATAATGACCACCTTGGTAATGGTCGTGAGATAGTATTGAACCGCCCACAATAGGTAAATCAGCATTGGAACCAGCAAAATAATGAGGTAGTATATCAGTAAATACTAATAAATTCTTAAAAGTATCTTTGTTGATTTTCATAGGTATATGTTCGCTATTAAATATAATACAATGCTCATTATAATAAGTATAAGGGGAATACTGCAAGAAATATTTTTTTGTATCAAAATCCAGCGGTATAATCCTGTGAGTTTGTCTTGCGGGATGATTTATATGTCCATAAAACCCTTCATTTTCTTTACATAGTAAGCATTTTGGATATGAACTGGATTTTACTAATTTTGCTTTTGCAATATCTCTTGGATCTTTTTCAGGTTTTGATAAATTAATTGTGATATCTAGGTCTCCATATTCTGTAGGAGCTTTCCAAACTACGTTTTTATCAATTCTATCTTTTCTTATATAGTTTGAAGCAATGCTTAAAGCGTAGTAGTATTCAGTAGCTTTTTGTGGAGATTCTTTATATAATTCGTTGTATTTGCTAATAACTTCAGAAGGCCTTGGCATAACGCAATTCATTATAGCGGTATCAAATAAGTCTCTTTCAGTTACTGTATCTTCAATTAATTTATTTTCACAAGCATAATCTAAAATATTTTCTAAAATAGGAGTTGGAGTTTCAAGGTTGTCATTAACATTAGAAACTTCATACTCGTTTATATTTAAAGTGCCAAGTAACATATTTGTAGAATATATTACGTCATCAGTATTTATCAGTTCTTTTTTCAATGCAAAATTTATAAGTCTGCTTATCTCATGATTTATATTTATCATGTTAAAACCCCCGTAATTCTTAATGACAAGTAGCAAGTGAAAAGTGATAAGTTTAATGATGAAATCACTTCTGGTGATTTCTAAAAAAGTTCTTGAAAAAGTCAGTGGCTTTTATTTTTAAACTTATCACTTATAATTTTTAATTTGTCACTAAACTTTTATTTATCTTCATAGCCGTTTGGATTATTTTTATGCCATGTCCAAGCTGTTTTTATAATAGCTTTAACATCTGTATATTTAGGTGTCCATCCTAGAAGTTTTCGAGCTTTTTCATTTGAAGCTATTAACCTTGCAGGATCTCCAGCACGCCTTTCACCTACAACAACATTAATTTCTTCATTAGTAGTTTCTCTTGCTGAATCAATCATTTCTTTAACACTAAATCCAAATCCGTTACCTAGGTTGAAGATGTTACTTTCATTACCTTTTTGTAAATACTCAACAGCCTTTATATGTGCATCTGCTAAATCAAGTACATGAATATAATCTCTTATACAAGTACCGTCTGGAGTATCATAATCTTCCCCGAAAACAGTTATAGCATCTCTTTTTCCGAGTGGAACTTGAAGGATTAGTGGAATTAAGTGGCTTTCAGGTGAATGGTCTTCACCGATGCTTCCATCTTCTAGTGCACCAGCAGCATTAAAATATCTTAAAGAAACATAATTTATTCCGTTAGCTTTGTTAACCCATTTCATCATTTTTTCCATAGTTAGCTTTGTTTCACCATAAGTATTTGTTGGATTGGTTTCATCACCTTCAGAAATTGGAATTCTCTTTGGTTCTCCGTAAACTGCTGCTGTTGAAGAGAAAACTATATACTTAATATCATGTTTAACCATGCTTTCAAGTAATATCTGCATTCCATATACATTATTATTGAAGTAAAGCAGAGGTTTAACCATACTTTCACCAACTAAAGAATTAGCAGCAAAATGTATGATAGCTTCAACATTATTTTCAGAAAAAACTTTATCTAAGAATTCTGAATCACGGATATCACCTTTATAAAATTTTGCTTTTGGATGAACAGCCTTCAAATGGCCTGATTGTAGATTATCAACAATTATAACGTCTTTATTTTGTTTTATAAGCTCATGTACTGTATGTGAACCAATGTATCCAGCACCACCACAAACTAATATTGACATATTAACATCTCCTTCATTTAAAGAATATATATTCTAAAATTTGATTAGCTAAATCTATTTTTTAGTTCATAGCTATAAAAGCATTTCTATATATTAAAGTTTGAAAGTTTTAGAATACATTTATTATGATAAACTTAATTTGGTATAATTCCAATTAGTTTCTAAATAATTTTTCTAGTTCCATCTGAAATGCTAACTACATAGAAACTAGGTTCATGACCAATCTTATTAGTATATTCAGCTTTTACTTTTTCGATGAATGAGTCTATACAGTCTTCTTTTACAATATTAACTGTGCATCCTCCAAAACCAGCACCTGTCATACGAGCGCCAATTACTCCTTCGCTTTCCCAAGCAAGAGCAACTAAAGTATCTAATTCTAATCCAGTAACTTCGTAATCATCTCTTAGAGATACATGAGAGTCATTCATAAGTTTTCCAAATAGAGCTAAATCATTTTCTTCTAGAGCTTTTACAGCTTTCAAAGTTCTTCTGTTCTCGTATACTGCGTGTTTAGCTCTTTTTGCTTTAATAGGATCTGAAATACAAGATTTTATTTCTTCAAATTCTTCTTCCGTAAGTTCACCTAAAGCATTTATGTTTTTAACTTTTTGGATTTCAGCTAATGCAGTTTCGCATTCACTACGTCTTTCGTTGTATTTAGAATCAGCGAGTCCACGCTTCTTGTTTGTATTTGCAATTACTATTTTATATCCGTCCATAGCTAGCTTACTATAAGAATATTTTAAAGTGTTGCAATCTAAAAGAATTGCACAGTTTTCTTTTCCCATGCCAATAGCAAATTGATCCATAATACCACAATTTACTCCGATGAATTTATTTTCAGCTTCTTGGCACATTTTTACTATATCTACCATATTAATATTTAAATTGAATAAATCATTCAATATTGCACCAGTTAAAACTTCTATTGAAGCAGAAGAAGATAAACCAGAACCGTTAGGAATATTTCCATAGAATAGTATTTCAAAACCGTTAGGAATTTTATATCCATGATTCTCAAAAGTTTTAATTACACCCTTAGGATAATTAGCCCAATCATGCTGTTTTTCATATACCATATCTTCTAGATCAAATTCTAAGATGCCTAATTCTTTGAAATTTAAAGAGCTAACTAATACTTTTTTATCATCTCTTTGTTTTACCAAAGCATAAGTCCCTATAGTAAGAGCACAAGGAAAAACATTACCTCCATTATAATCAGTATGTTCACCAATTAAGTTAACTCTACCAGGCGAGAAGAAAACATTTTCAGAGTCCTTCTTAAATAGTTCACTAAAATTACCTTTTAATATATTGATATCTTCCATATTTCATTCCTCCTTCTTATATTTATAGTAAGCGATTACTATAAAAAAGTAAAGGGGGAATTTTATAAAATCATAATGATATTTTATGAATTTTCAGGGTGTAAAACATGAGTATTGCTGGAATGTATAAGGAGATGCTTGGTTTTAGCGGGTTTGAGGAAAATATGAAAAAATATCCTGTTCCTTCATAGAATTAAATTTTGTAGGAATGTACAAAAGATAATATAGAAAAGGCTTACTATAATCAAAGCACTAAGATTACTATAGATATTGAATCTATATGTCGATCTATTTATACAAAATTTAATAGGCAGCTTAATTTATAAGCTACCTATTTGGCATCCTTTTTACTTTTTTGAATGGCGAGAATTTCTGCCCATGTTATTCATATTATTCATGTTATTTGCATTACCATTCATGTTATTCATTCCCATGTTGTTTTGGTTGCCCATTAGCATGCTTAAAAGGGAATTAATATCATTCATATTATTTCCGGCATTACCATTATTGTTCATATTATTCATTGGATTATTATTGGCATTATTCATATTGTTCATTGGGTTATTATTAGGATTACCCATGTTACCCATGCCCATATTGCCCATTAGCATATTCATTAATGGATTACCATTCATATTACCCATACCGCCACCCATTGATCCCATGAGCATATTTAATAAAGGATTGCCACCCATCATATTGGGGTTCATACCGCCTGGGCTGTTGCCGCCATTTGGGTTAGGCATCATAGGATTGCCTCTCATGCCTCCACCCATACCGTTAAAAAATGAAGCTAGTAGCATATTTATTAATGGATTCATTTTAACCACCTTGCTATAAATTGTTTTAATATAGTTTATTGCAGTTAGGCATAAAAGGATACAAAAAAGAATAATTAACTATTATAAATATTATATAAAGTATCTTTAATGACAATAAACAAAGAATAAAAGAAAGAAAAATGAATAAAATAAATATAGAATCTAAGGCTGAGAAATATAACCTTAGTTCTTTTTTATTTTTTTGATTGCACATTAATGGAGAATAAAGAAAACTAGAGAATATAAGGTAAAAAACTTAGGAGAACTTTATGAGAATAGGAGAATTAGAATTAGCAATAATCGATATAATTACATTTATAGGTTTATTAATTACATTTTTAACTGGGGTATTAAACTTATTTCAAAATAAAAAGACACTTTATATAAATAATATTACGAGATTCAGAGTAATATGGATAACTACACTTAGAACCCATATTTCAAGTCTTAAGGAGTTAAGTAACATAACGAATTTATATGTAAGAACTAGAGATGGAAGAAATAAGATAGAATTTAGAAGGGAATTAGAAAGGGTTGTTTCTTTAATAAAGATGCAATTGAATTTTACAGGGACCCTTGATTGTCAGTTAATATGTAAGGTGGATGCATTAAAGGCAGCACTAAATAGTTATTTGTTAGCATACTATTGCAAGAACACTGTTAACAAGGCAGAAAATGATAATGAAGTCATTGATAAATTTAAAGAAGTTATTGATGTTATTACTGAAAAGAAGTTACTAGAGCAGCTTCTAAATATAGCCATAAGCAATAAAAAAATTGAAGCAATTAATAAGGCAGAAACTCCAAGTTTATTAGAATTAAAAAATGAAGTTAAGCTGGCTTACATGGGCGATTCAATATTAATTAAGCAAATGATTAAAGAAATTGACTATATGATAATAAATTATGAAAGTGAAATTGAATGTTTAAATTGTGATATAGATAAAATTGTACAGATATACTTAAAAGCCGAGTGGGTTAGATGTAAGATAGAAACTAAAATGTGGCCTTATAACAGGTATGATGAAGACAAGGTAATTAAAAGATTGCAAAAAGAATATGAAGATCATTGGAAATAAATGCAGGTTGTATGTTTAAATAAACCTGCATTTAGTTGTTAAATTAGTTGAATTTTTATACTTGATATGCCTTAACATAGAAAGGGTAAGTGAATTTACCAAAATGGATATTGATTGGAAAATACTATAGTGATATTATTTTATTTAAATAGGATATATAAAAACATAACTAGATATATCTTAAGGAGGTATTATATAATGGAAGAAAAAATAGATAGAGAAAAAGCGTGGGATCTTCTTTGTAAATATAATAAAAGTGATGCACTTAGAAAACATGGCTTAGCAGTAGAGGGAGCAATGAGACATTTTGCAAAACTTTATGGTGAAGATGAAAAGTTATGGGGAGTGATAGGACTTTTACATGATATTGATTATGAAATGTATCCAGATCAACATTGTGTTAAATCTCAGGAAATAATGAGAGAAGAAAATTTCCCGGAAAGTTATATTAGGGCAGTGGCATCACATGGATACAATATAGTTGTGGACATTAAGCCTGAAAGCAATGCAGAGAAGGTGCTATATACTATAGATGAACTTACAGGACTTATAAGTGCAGCAGCACTAATGAGACCTTCAAAAAGTGTTATGGATTTAGAAGTTAAATCAGTAAAAAAGAAGTTTAAGACAAAAGGATTTGCAGCAGGTGTAGATAGGGATGTTATTTTGAATGGATGCAAAATGATTGATATGGAGTTAGATAAAGTCATAGAGAATACTATTTTAGGAATGAGAGATGTAGCTGAATCAATAGGTCTTTAATTCAAACTTTGATATAGAGATTATTATTGGTATGGATAAATTGTTGTTAATTTAGAAGTGAGATAAATACTAGATTTTGAACATAAAAATTAGAAAGATGCCGATATTTAATGAGAAGGGTAAATGGGGGAGAACATGATTAAGAATATAATATTTGATATAGGAAATGTAATGTTAGAGTTTGATCCAAAAACATATGTTAAATCCAAAATTGGTGAAGATAAATTAGAAGAAATATATAAATGTATTTTTCAAAGCGAAGAATGGCCAATGCTTGATAGAGGAGTAATCACAGAAAAAGAAGCTATAAAGAACATAGTTTCTAGAAATTTTGAAAATGAAAATTTATTAAACATGGTGTTAGAAAATTGGTATGAAATGTTGATACAAATAGAAACCAGTGTGGATATCTTAAGAAAATTAAAGGAAAAAAAGTATAACGTTTATTACTTATCTAATTTTCACTTAGCGGCATTTGAATATATAAATAAGAAGTATGGTTTATTTGAATTGTTTAACGGTGGTGTAGTTTCATATAAAGAAAAGTTGCTAAAGCCAGAAAAAGAAATATATGAAAAAATTATAAAAAAGTATAAATTAGAAATAGATTCAACAGTTTTTGTTGATGATATGGAAGAAAATGTTGAAGCAGCTATTAAACTTGGATTAAAAGGAATTGTGTTAAAAAATCCAGTAGATCTACAAATAGAATTGGAAAAATTAAATATTAGTATTTAGATATAAGGCACAAGAAGATTAATCATGTATTAAAGTATATTTATTGGATAACATAATGTATAATATATGTTCCAATAAGGATTAAGTTTATAATGAATATTTTATTAGAAACTCGTATCATAATGATATGAGTTTTTTTCTAAAAGTGTTAAAATAATAAAGTAAGCATAAATAATGAATATATATGTTTATAGGAAAAAAATAAAATTTATACGAACTTAATCGATGTAAGGAGATGTATTAATGAGTGATTTACGTGACCTAAAGGAATTGACGAAAGCGAAAGCAGACCAAGAGATGCAAGAATTGAAAGATAAAATTATAGAAAGATTAAGCTCAATTAAAAGAGATGGAATAGATGAATTAATAAAATACCTTGTGGAAAGAACAGATTATTTTACAGCACCAGCATCTACAAAATTTCATTCGAATTATGATGGAGGCCTCGCATATCATTCCGATAATGTAGTTGAATTACTAATCCAAAAAAATAAACAGTATAAGATAGGATTAAGTAATGATACGATGTATTTAACAGGATATTTACATGATCTTTGTAAATGTAACCTTTATGAAAAAACTATGAGGTTAAAAAAAGATGAGATGACAGGAAAATGGATAGGGTATGCATCTTATGAGTTTGATGATAAGATCCCTCTAGGGCATGGAGAAAAAAGTGTAATTTTACTTCAGCAATTTGTTAAGTTATCATTAGAAGAATGTTTAATGATAAGATGGCATATGGGAGCGTATGTACCTAAGGATGAATATAGAGATTATAATAAAGCTATAGAAATGTATAAATCAGTTTTAGCTTTTAGCAATGCTGATGCTGAAGCTTCGCATTTCTTAGAAGAAGTTAGAGAGCCAGAAATTTATTCTATAGAAGAATATAATCAATATGTAAAAGAAAGAGCAATGAGAAAAAATAGTTAATGATATATTGATTTATTTGCAAAGGAAATCAGAGGAATTTAAAATAAAACAGAGTATAATCGAGTTTAAATAAATTTATTAAAGCTATTAAAGAAATATTGTCATAAACAGTAGCATTTTTAAAGATAATATAGTAAAATGTCAATGTTGTATGATAAATAGAACTTAATTTATGCCAGAAAGGTTGTGATGTTAGGGTTGGAAAACAAGCTGAAGTTATACGGCTTTAACAACCTCACAAAAACACTTAGCTTTAACATCTATGATGTATGCTATGCAAAAAGTGAGCGCGAGCAAAAGGACTATATTGCTTATATTGATGAGCAATACAATTCAGAAAGACTTACTAGAATTCTGTGTGATGTAACGGAAAGTATTGGCGCACATGTACTTAATATTTCAAAACAAGACTATGATCCTCAGGGAGCAAGTGTAACTATTCTAGTATCAGAGCAGACTCTAGCAGTCAAAGAAATAGATGCATCTTGTAATAAAGGTGAAATTGACATTTTGAATACTAGGGATACTGTTGTAGGTCACTTAGATAAGAGTCATGTTACTGTGCATACTTACCCAGAGTATCATCCAGATAACTCAATTGCTACTTTTCGTGTTGATATTGATGTAGCCACTTGTGGAGAGGTTTCTCCTTTAAATGCATTAAACTATCTTATAGGAAGTTTTGATTCAGACATCATAACAATAGATTATCGTGTAAGAGGCTTTACTCGAGATGTTGATGGTAAGAAACTGTTTATTGATCACAAAATAACATCAATACAAGATTATATTGATGAAGGCACTTTGAAGAAATACGATGCAATGGATATAAATGTATATCAATCGAATATATTTCATACTAAAATGTTAATTAAAGAAATTGAACTTCAAAATTATCTTTTTAATAGAGATGTTTATGAAATTAGGCCAAAACAAAGGCTTGAAATTGAAAACAACTTAAGGAAAGAGATGATTGAGATTTTTAGTGGAACTAATATATATTAATGGGGGGATGAATGGAAATGAAGAATAAAGAATCCCACTCAAGAGCACCAATTTATGAAGCGTTAGTAGAATATAAAAAGGCTAGGGTGGTTCCATTTGATGTACCAGGACATAAGCAAGGACGAGGAAATGATATGCTTAGGGAATTTCTGGGGGAACAATGTCTATCAGTAGATGTAAATTCAATGAAACCACTTGATAACCTTATTCACCCGGTATCAGTTATAAGAGAGGCTGAAGAGCTTGCAGCTGATGCATTTGGTTCAAAACACGCATTCTTAATGGTAAATGGAACAAGTTCAGCAGTTCAGGCAATGGTTATGAGTGTATGTAAAAAAGGCGAAAAGATTATAATGCCTCGTAATGTGCATAGAAGTGCTATAAATGCTTTAATAATTAGCGGAGCAATTCCAGTTTATATAAATCCAGGTACAAATAAGCAGCTTGGAATACCACTTGGTATGTCAGTTGAAGATGTAAAAAGAGCAATTAAAGAAAACCCAGATGCAAAAGCGATATTCGTTAATAATCCGACTTATTATGGGATCTGCTCAAATTTAAAAGAAATAACAAAACTAGCTCATGAAAATGGAATGTATGTACTAGTAGATGAGGCGCATGGGACGCATTTTTATTTTGGAGAAGACATGCCAATGTCAGCTGTTGCTGCAGGAGCGGATATGGCAGCAGTTAGCATGCATAAAACTGGTGGTTCTTTGACTCAAAGTTCTTTTTTATTGCTTAATTGTGACCTGCAAATTGGATATGTTCGTCAAATAATTAATTTGACTCAAACTACAAGCGGTTCGTATCTTTTAATGTCATCACTTGACTTGGCAAGAAGAGATCTTGTGCTTCATGGTAAAGAAATTTTCAAAAAGGTGAAGGAAATTTCTGAATATGCTAGAGGTGAAATTAATAAAATTGGTGGTTATTATGCTTTTTCTAAGGAACTAATTGATAATGACGCGGTTTATGACTTTGACACAACAAAGTTATCTGTATTTACTAGAGAAATAGGTCTTGCTGGAATAGAAGTATATGACCTATTAAGAGATGAATATGGTATACAAATTGAACTAGGGGATATTGCTAATATTTTAGCAATAATTTCTGTTGGAGATCGTAGCCTTGCGATCGAAAGATTGATATCTTCGTTATCTGAGATTAAGAGATTACATTCAACAGATAAAATGGGAATGTTTGATCATGAGTATATAGACCCAGAAGTTATACTAACTCCTCAGGAGGCTTTTTATTCGCAAAAAACTTCAGTTCCATTAAATGAAAGCAATGATAAAATATGTGCTGAGTTTGTTATGTGTTATCCACCAGGAATACCGATTCTTGCTCCGGGAGAAAAGATAACAAAGGAAATATTGGATTATATAAGTTATGCAAAAGAAAAAGGCTGTTTTTTAACTGGAACGGAAGATACTAAAATTGAAAATATTAATATTGTGGAGGACAAGTAAATGGAGTTATGGTATACAGAACAACATACAGAAAATGTAAGATTTTCAATTAAAGTTGAAAAGGAAATACATACTGAAAAAACTGAATTCCAAAGAATAGATGTACTTGAAGCTAAGGAATTCGGAAGGTTTTTCACACTAGATGGATTAATGATGGTAACTGAAAAAGATGAATTTATTTACCATGATATGATAGTTCATGTACCAATGGCGACTAATCCAAATATTAAAAATGTTTTAGTTATAGGTGCTGGTGACGGTGGAACAATAAGAGAACTTGCAAGATATGACTCAGTTGAAAAAATAGACATGGTTGAAATTGATGAGAGAGTTGTTGATGTTTGTAGGGAATACTTTCCACTAACTGCATGTATGCTTGACGATAAAAGAGTAAATAAATTTTATGAAGATGGCTTGAAATTTATAAGAGATAAGGAAAACGAATATGATTTAATCATAGTAGATTCTACAGATCCTTTTGGACCAGGGGAAGGATTATTTACTAAGGAGTTCTATGGGAATTGCTATAAAGCATTAAAAGAAGATGGAATTTTAGTTAATCAACATGAAAGTCCATACTATGATAATGATGCAGCTGCAATGAAAGAAGCTCACGAAAAAATAACAAAATTCTTTCCAATCATTAGGGTATATCAAGCTCATATTCCAACATATCCATCAGGACATTGGTTATTTGGATTTGCTTCAAAAAAATACCATCCTATTAAGGATTTAAATGCAGAGGCGTGGAATAAATTAGGAATAAAAACAAAATACTATAATACAGATCTTCATGTAGGCTGCTTTGCATTGCCAACTTACGTTAAAGATATGTTAAGTGGACTTACTGATTAGAATAATTATTATATAATAGAATTAAATTGTTTGCTAAATTCAGTTGGAATATAAGTTTCAACTGAAAAGTTTCACTTTATAGAAAATGGAGGAATCAAAATGGGAAAAGCTTTAATTATTGGTGCTGGTGGTGTTGCTAGCGTTGCTATTCATAAATGTTGTCAAAACTCAGAGGTATTCGAGGAAATTTGTATAGCTAGTAGAACATTATCAAAATGTGATGCTATAAAGGCTTCATTAGAAGGAAAGACTAAAACTATAATACATACAGCTCAAGTAGATGCTGATAATGTGCCAGAATTAGTAGCACTTATAAATAAATTTAAACCAGAAGTTGTAATAAACCTTGCACTTCCTTATCAAGATTTAACAATCATGGATGCTTGTTTAGAAACAAAAGTTCATTATGTAGATACAGCTAATTATGAACCACTTGATACAGCTAAGTTTGAATATAAGTGGCAATGGGCATATAGAGAAAAATTTGAAAAAGCAGGTTTAACTGCATTACTTGGAAGCGGATTCGATCCAGGTGTTACTGGGGTATTCAGTGCTTATGCTCAAAAACATTATTTTGATGAAATAAATTATATTGATATATTAGATGCTAATGCTGGTGACCATGGATATCCATTTGCAACTAACTTTAACCCAGAAATAAATATTCGTGAAATCACGGCTCCAGGTAGTTATTGGGAAGAAGGTAAATGGATAGAAACAGAACCTCTTGAAATAAAGAAAGTTTATGATTTCCCAGAAATAGGACCAAAGGACATGTATTTATTACATCATGAAGAATTAGAATCTTTAGGAATAAATATTAAAGGAATTAAGAGAATTAGATTCTGGATGACATTCTCTCAAAAGTATATAACGCATTTAAATGTACTTGAAAATGTTGGTATGACTTCAATTGAACCAATTGAATTTGAAGGAAAGCAAATAGTACCATTACAATTCCTAAAAGCAGTTTTACCAGATCCAGCATCACTTGGACCAAGAACAAAAGGTAAAACTAATATAGGATGTATTTTCCAAGGTAAAAAAGATGGAAAAGACAAAACTTATTATGTTTACAATGTTTGTGATCATGAAGAGTGTTATAAAGAAGTTGGATCTCAAGCAATTTCTTATACAACTGGAGTTCCAGCTATGATAGGTGCAAGCTTAATCCTAAGAGGCTTATGGAAGAAACCAGGAGTATATAATGTAGAAGAATTTGATCCAGATCCATTTATGGAAGAATTAAATAAATGGGGATTACCATGGAAAGAAGATTTTGCTCCAACTTTAGTTAAATAAACTTGCGAAACTTCTTAATTATGTGATAACTAACCGAACTGGTAGGTACTCTGTTGTTTCGGTTGCTATAAAATATAGATGTGGATTTCTAACAGTAAAAGTTGCACAAAAATGCTAGCCTCAAAGGTAAACGCTCAAAGAGAAAGTTCGAGAATCCAAATATAAAATTTGGGTTCTCACTTTTTGAACTAGCATTTTTGAACAACTTTTACTGAAGAAATCCATACATCTATATTTTAAATGCAACACTGCACAAAAGAGTACCTACCAGTTCTGATATTGAGCACAACTCAAGGTAAGAATATATTCCGCAATAATCTTGAAATACTTTGATATAAATTATAAAAGAAGTGACAGGTGTAAGCAAATACTTAAGAGATTTTATGCAAGTTATCACATAAGTTTAAGCTTAGGCCGTTTATCTGCAAAATATAATTAAAAGGTTTGGTGATTTAATGAAAGATATAGATTTAAGTAAGTTGCCTTCACCATGTTATGTGGTTGATGAAAGGCTTATTAAGAAGAATTTAGAAACTTTAGATTATGTGCAAAGGGAAACTGGTGCAAATATTATACTTGCAACAAAGGCATTTTCAATGTACTCAACTTTTCCTTTAATTGGGAAGTATTTAAAAGGTGTTACTTCAAGTTCTTTGCATGAGGCTAGACTTGGATATGAAGAGATGGGTAAGGAAGTACATATTTACGCACCTGCATATAGGGAAGACGAGTTTGATGAAATAATGAAATATAGTGATCATATAGTATTTAATTCATTTAGCCAGTGGAAAAAATATAAAGATAAGGTTAAGAACTATGAAGGAAAGAAAATTGAATGTGCTATTCGTATCAATCCGGAATATTCTGAGATAGAAACAGACATATATAATCCATGCTTTGAAAATTCAAGGATGGGAGTTACCTTAGCTAACTTTGAAGAAGATGAGCTTGATGGAATAGACGGATTACACTTTCATACAATGTGTGAGCAAAATTCTGATACTCTTGAACGTACAATAAAAATAGTAGATGAAAAGTTTGGAAAGTACATTAAGAAAATGAAGTGGATCAACTTTGGTGGAGGTCATCATATTACTAGAGAAGATTATGATTTAGAGACACTAATAAGATCTATTAACTTCATAAAAGATAAGTATGGTGTAGAAGTGTATCTTGAACCAGGTGAAGCCATTGCTTTAAATACAGGCTTTTTAGTAGCAACAGTTTTAGATACAATGAAAAATGGAATGGATATAGCAATATTAGATACATCGGCTGAATGTCATATGCCAGATGTACTTGCGATGCCTTATAGGCCTAATATTATAGATTCTGGGAAACCAAATGAATTTGAATTCACTTATAGATTTGGAGGGCCAACTTGTCTTGCAGGTGATATTATAGGGGATTATTCATTTAAGGAACCATTAAAGCCAGGAGATAAGCTTGTATTTTGTGATATGGCTATTTATTCAATGGTTAAAAATAATACCTTTAATGGAGTTAATCTTCCTGCAATTGTAAAGTATAGCGAGGAAAAAGGTGTTGAAGTAATAAAAGAATTCGGATATGAAGATTTTAAATCTAGATTATCGTAATCTTATACAATCAAAGAGTAAGAAGTGTGGTATAAATCCGTTATTTGGAAAAATGTAAATTGTTTTATAATAATATTCTAAAAGACGAAAATGAATCAATTGTTCAATGGATAATAAGATGTCGAATAGTTTCAAAAATGAGAGAGTATATATTTCTAATAAAAGAGATATATACTCTTTTAT